>JADYZH010000185.1 GCA_020853215.1 Sulfuritalea sp.
AGGCGGCGATGCAGGCGCCGCTCCGTTCGCAGTGACGGGTGGCGTATCAGCTTGCGGTGGAGAGGCTGGTTGCTGGCCGGTTGCAGCGGATGCGGCGGATTCGGCGCCCGCAGATGGCAGGACTGCGGCCGCACGTTCAGGTGGCGTCGGAGCGGCGGCAGGTATTGCCGGAGCGGGGGGGTCGTTGCGCGACAGGGTCAGCCAGGCCGCTCCAGCGAGTACGCAGACGGCGAGTGCGGCACCGACCCAGCGCAGCCGGGCCTTTCCAACCGACTTGCCGCCGCCATACGTGGCGTCGCTGAATTCGCAGTCGCGGATGGCGGCCTGTGCTTCCTTGGCGCCGATCTGGTGGCTGCCCGATGAAAAGGCCGCGAGCAGGGCCTTGTCGGCGAGGATGTTGATGCGGCGGGTGAGGCCGAGCGAGCTTTGCTCGATCAGTTTCAGTGCGGGCGGAGCGAACACGCTGGGGCCGCGATAGCCCGCGGCGCGCATGCGGAAATCGAGGTAGTGGCTGATGTCCTCGCGTACCAGCGGTTCCAGCCCGAAGTTGTGGGTGATGCGTTCCTTCAACTGGCGCATGTCGGGACGGGCCAGGATGTCGTTCAGCTCGGGCTGGCCGAACAGCACCAGCTGCAGCAGTTTGCTGCGATTGGATTCGAGGTTCGACAGCAGGCGGATTTCCTCGAGCGTTTCGGCCGGCATGGCGTGGGCTTCGTCGATCAGGACGACTACCTGCCGGCCTTCGCCATAGGATTTGATCAGGTGGTCGTGCAAGGTGCGCATTACCACCGAGGAACGGGCATTGTCGGGAACATTCAACCGCAGCTCGTCGGCGATGGCATAGAGAATGTCGTCACGCGAGAGGGAGGGGTTGGCCAGGTAGATGATGGCAACCTTGTCGGGCAGGCGTTCCATCAGCACGCGGCAGAGCATGGTCTTGCCGCTGCCGACCTCGCCGCTTACCTTGACGATGCCTTCGTCGTGGGTGATGGCGTAGATCAGTGCGTCGAGCGTCGCGCCGCGATTGGCCCCCTCGAAGAAGAAGTCGGTATGGGGCGTGATGCGGAAGGGCGGTTCGTTGAGGCCGAAGTGTTCCAGGTACATGGTCGGTCAGTCCGGTCGCTGCGTGCGGGCCGGTGCGCCGGTGACGCGCTCCAGCGTTTCGATGCGATTGTAAAGCGTGGTGCGATTGACGCCGAGCAGGCGCGCCGCCTGGCTCATGTTGTCGTGGGCGAGCCGCTGTGCGGCTTCGATGTAAGCCTCTTCCCAGAGTCGCAGGGTGGCGTCGAGGTTGAAGTCGCGGCGGCTCTGTATGTCGCCCAGCGCGATTGCAACAAGCTCGGCCCGGCTTGCAGAAGTCGGCGCCGGCAGGACGCCGGCCGGCTGCGGCGCATTCCCCGGATCGAGTTCGGCTTCCAGTTCGCCGACGCCGACTTCCTGGCCGGCAAATTTGGTCGTCAGACGGATCGCTATGTTGCGCAATTCACGAACATTGCCGGGGAACCCGTAGGCGAGCAGGCGCTCGGCAGCGGTCTTGCCAAGCTTGAACGGTGGCAAATTGGCCTGCTCGGCATAGATGGCCCGGAAGTGTTCCAGCAGCCTGATGCTGTCTTCACCGAGTTCGCGCAGGGCCGGGATGGCGATCGTGAATACCGAGAGGCGATGGTAGAGGTCGGCGCGAAAGCGCCCTTCGCGGACCTCCTTCTTCAAATCGCGGTTGGTGGCGGCAATGATGCGGGCGGAGGAGTGCAGCGCCTGGGTTTCACCGATGCGCTGGAATTCCCCGTTCTCCAGCACGCGCAGCAGTTTCGGCTGCAGGTCGAGCGGCAATTCACCGATTTCGTCGAGAAACAGCGTGCCGTCGGATGCGTCTTCGAAATAGCCGGCACGCGCGCCGCTGGCGCCCGTAAACGCCCCTTTGCTGTGGCCGAACAGGGTTGCCTCTACCAGGCTGGGCGAAATGGCCGCACAGTTCAGGGCCAGATAGGGCTTGGCGGCGCGGTCCGACAGGCGGTGCAGGGCGGCAGCCGCCAGTTCCTTGCCGCTGCCCGATTCGCCTTCGATCAGCACCGGAAACGGCGAAGTCGCGAATTGCCTGAGTTGGGCCCGCAACTTCTGTATCGGTGCGCTTTCGCCGATCAGGCCGTCATCGATCGCGGTGGAGGTGTCTCTAAAAGACAACACCCGCCCGATGAGTTTACGCAGGTATTCCGGATCGGCCGGTTTGGCGACGAATTCCGTCGCTCCGAGCGCCCGCGCGTGCCGGGCGTTGAGTTCGTCGCTTTGGCCCGACAGGACGACGATCCGGGTTTCCGGGGCATGGGCGAGAATGTCCGCGATCAGGGCAAAGCCTTCGTCGGGCCGGTGGGGCGTCGGCGGCAGGCCGAGGTCGATCAGCGCGAGGGCGGGTTGATGATTCCTGTCGCGCAGCAGGGTCACCGCTTCCACCCGCGTCTGGGCGATGGTCACCCTGTAGTCACGGCCGAGGAAATAACGCAGGCTGTCGGCGATCAGGGGATCGTCGTCGACAATCAGCAGTTCGATTTTGCCGGCGGGCGTGGTCAAGGGCTTGGCGTAGCCTGAGTAGGATGGTTTGATCGCAGCATCATAGCCGAATCGTGCGGCGGCAAATATCCCCGGTCAATGGCGTTTGTCCCGTTTCTTCAGCGATTCCGGGGGTAGATCGGGGGTCTCGTTCTGCTAGAATCGCCCGCTGTGAATTTGGCCGGGTTTTCCGGTTCAACCATGTCCCTGGAATCCCTCGTCGAAATCCGCGATCTGAACTTCACCTACGACAGTCGGCCGGTCCTCACCGGAATCAACATGACGATTCCGCGCGGCAAGGTTGTTGCAGTGATGGGGATCTCCGGCTGTGGCAAGACCACAACCTTGCGCCTTATAGGCGGCCAGTTGAAGCCGACCTCGGGCGAAGTCAGGGTGGCCGGCCAAATCGTGCACGAACTCGACTCGAATGGCCTGTATGCCCTGCGGCGCCGCATGGGGATGCTGTTCCAGTTCGGGGCCCTTTTCACCGACATGTCGGTTTTCGACAACATCGCTTTCCAGATGCGCGAGCATACTGATCTGCCGGAGACCATGATTCGTGACCTGGTGTTCATGAAACTGCATGCGGTGGGCCTGCGCGGTGCCCACGGCCTGATGCCGACCGAACTTTCCGGCGGCATGGCGCGGCGGGTGGCGCTGGCGCGGGCGATCGCCCTGGATCCGATGCTGATCATGTACGACGAACCCTTCGCCGGCCTCGACCCGATTTCCCTGTCCATCGTCGGCGAACTGATTCGCAAACTGACCGATGCCCTGGGCGCCAGTTCGATCGTGGTGACCCATGATGTGCAGGAGTCATTGAAGATCGTCGATTACGTTTACTTCGTCTCCGAAGGAAAAATCGTTGCCGAAGGCACGGCCGAAGAGATGAAACACTCGACCGTGCCCTATGTGCATCAATTCATCTGGGGCGAGGCCGACGGCCCGGTGCCGTTCCAGTATCCGGCCCGTCCCTATGGTGAGGAACTGATGGAAAGAGCGGCGCGGCGTGGATAACGGCCTGACAAGATTTCTTCGCCAATTGGGCGCCCAGTTCAACTCGCGCATCTGGCGCCTGGGTTTCGCCAGCCGCTTCTTCCTGGCGATGCTGCTGCATTCCGGGACGTCATTGCGGCGCCTGCATCTGACCATACGCGAAATCTACTTCACCGGCGTTCTGAGCCTGATCATCATCCTGGTTTCGGGCCTGTTTGTCGGCATGGTGCTTGGCTTGCAGGGCTATGACACCCTGGCGCGCTACGGTTCGACGGAGGCGCTTGGCGTTCTCGTCGCGCTGTCACTGGTGCGCGAACTCGGGCCCGTGGTTGCGGCGCTGTTGTTTGCCAGCCGTGCCGGCTCCGCGATCACGGCGGAAATTGGCATGATGAAGGCCACCGAACAGCTTTCCGCCATGGAAATGATGGCGGTCGATCCGATCGCCCGCGTCGTGGCGCCGCGCTTCTGGGGCGGCGTGATCTCGATGCCCCTGTTGGCGGGGCTGTTTTCCGCGATGGGCGTTTTGGGCGGTTATCTGATAGGCGTGCAACTGATCGGGGTCGATGAAGGCTCGTTCTGGTCGCAAATGCAGGCCTCGGTCGATTTCCGCGAGGACGTCCTCAACGGCGTGATCAAGAGTTTCGTGTTCGGCATCATCGTCAGCTGGGTCGCGGTTTTCGAGGGCTACGATGCCGTACCGACCGCGGAAGGGGTTTCCGGGGCGACCACGCGTACCGTTGTAACATCGTCGCTGGCCATCCTGGCCGCCGACTTCATTCTCACCGCCTTCATGTTTACGGGGACATGACATGAGCCGTACTACGCTTGACCTCTGGGTTGGTTTTTTCGTTGCCGTCGGACTGGGCGCGCTGTTGTTTCTGGCCCTCAAGGTGGGCAATCTTGCTTCATCAAATAGCGGGGATACTTATCCTATCGTCGCCAAATTTGATAACATCGGTGGCCTGAAGGTGCGCGGCGCGGTAAAGAGCGCCGGAGTTGTGGTGGGGCGCGTAACGGACATTCGCTTCGATCCCGAGGCGTACCAGGGTGTGGTGACCATCGCGTTGGATGCCCGTTACAAGTTTCCGCGCGACACATTTGCAACGATCAACACGTCGGGTTTGCTCGGCGAGCAGTACATAGGTCTCGAGGTGGGCGGAGATACCGCCATGCTCAAGGGCGGTGATGCGATCAAGAAGACCCAGTCGGCAGTGGTTCTGGAAAAACTGATCAGCCAGTTCATGTTCAACAAGGCCGCCGAGGATGATGGCGGCAAGAAGCAGTAATAAACGGGTGACTGAAAAATAATGAAAACCATGCTGTCGGCAGGCATCAAATCCCTGCTTCTGTCTGTCACCGCTGCCGGTCTTCTGGCCGGATGTGCGACGTCGGGAAATCCCAAGGATCCGATCGAGGGCTTCAACAGGGCAATGTTCGCCTTCAACGACGGGCTCGATTCCGCCATCGTGAAGCCGGTTGCCACCGGTTACGAAGCGGTGCTGCCGGCCCCGGTCAGAACTGGCGTCACCAATTTCTTCAGCAATATCGAAGATCTCCTCATCGGCGTGAATAACCTGCTGCAGGGCAAGGGCTCGGCGGCGATCAGCGATCTGGGCCGGGTCGTGATCAATTCCACGATCGGCATACTCGGGACCTTCGACATCGCCTCGGACATCGGGCTGGAAAAGCATGATGAGGATTTCGGCCAGACCTTCGGCCGCTGGGGTGTCGGCAGCGGCGCCTATGTGGTGATCCCCGTGTTCGGGCCGCGCACCGCACGTGATACCGTGGGCCTCGTGCTCGACGTGGCCGCTGATCCGCTTACCCATCTCGGCGCAGGCGACGGTCGCGATGTCTTGCTCGCCTTGCGGGCGGTGAACGACCGTGCCAACCTGCTGCCGGCCGACAAGGTGGTCGACGAAGCGGCGCTGGACAAGTATTCCTACATCCGCGATGGCTATCTCCAGCGTCGTCGCAACCTGATTCACGACGGCAATGCGCCGCGCGAGCCCGAGGCGGATGCGGAGCAGGTTGAGCGTCCCGTCAGGGCCGAAGCGGATCCCGGCAAGCCCCGAGCCGGGGCGGAAGCTGCCGCAGCTGAAGCCCCCGTCCTGATGGCCCGTACCGAACCGGCAGAAACAAAATAGCCGGACGTGTTGCCCCGATTCACAGAAATCTCAGGAAACCCCCAATGAAATTCCTGCTTGCATTCTTCAGCGGCCTGCTGATCTCCTCGACCGTCCTCGCAATGGACGTCGCCCCCGATGCGCTGGTCAAGACCACCACGGAAGAGGTACTCGAGATTGTCCGCAAGGACAAGGACATCCAGTCCGGCAATACCAAAAAAGCCATCGACCTGGTCGAGGCCAAGGTGCTGCCGAATTTCAATTTCACGCGCATGACGCAGCTGGCGATGGCGCGCGACTGGCGGCAGGCCACGCCGGCACAGCAGAAGACCCTGACCGACGAGTTTCACACCCTGCTGGTGCGTACCTATGCCAAGGCACTGACCGAGTACAAGAATCAGACCGTGCATTACAAGCCCTTCACGCTCAAGGCCGGGGAGACCGATGTCCGGGTCCGCACCGAAATCAGGCAGTCGGGCGCCGGCAAAAACATCGAACTGGATTACTGGCTTGAAAAGTCGCCGGCCGGTTGGAAGGTTTACGACATCGAGGTCGGCGGCATCAGCATCGTCACCAATTATCGCGAATCCTTCGCCGCGGAGGTGAGGAACAACGGCATCGACGGCCTGATCAAGTCGTTGCAGGCAAAGAACAAGTCCGGCGAAGCGGCCTCTGTAAAGAAATGAAGTCCTTTGCCCGGCAACTTCCGGCTCTTGCATAAGCCGGTTGCGTCAGATGATTCGCATTACCGGTGATTGTGCCGAGGTGTCAGGTCCGATGACCCTGACTGACGCCACGGCCCTGCTTGCCGCAGGGGAAGCCGCCATCGCGGGCAACGCCTCGAAATTCGATCTTGCCGCAGTGACAGAAATGGATTCCTCCGGCCTGGCCGTGGTTTTTGGCTGGACGCGAGCGGCCAGGGCCGCAGGCAAATCGATCCGCCTCCTCAACCTGCCGCAGAATCTGTTGAGCCTCGCCGCCGTCTACGGCGTTGCAGACCTTCTCCCGCAGCACGAGTTCTGACCGCAACCTTCGGGTTGGCGCCATGTCCGCTGCGATCCGCATTCAGCAGGTCTCCAAGTGTTTTGGCGAAACTCGAGCCCTGGACGCGGTCGATCTGGAAATCCGGGTGGGAGAGTTCTTCGGCCTGCTCGGCCCCAACGGCGCCGGCAAGACGACCCTGATTTCAGCCCTGGCCGGGCTGGTGCGCGCCGATTCCGGCAGCCTCAGCGTGATGGGCCACGATGTCCAGGCGGATTATCGTGCCGCGCGCCGTCACCTCGGGGTGGTGCCGCAGGAACTGGTGTTCGACCCCTTTTTCACGGTACGCGAGTCGCTGAAAATCCAGTCCGGCTACTTCGGCATTCGCGATAACGACGCATGGATAGACGAGATCCTCGAAAACCTCGGTCTGACGTCGAAGGCCAATGCCAACATGCGCATGCTGTCAGGCGGCATGAAGCGCCGGGTGCTGGTGGCCCAGGCGCTGGTGCACCGACCGCCGGTGATCGTGCTCGACGAACCGACCGCGGGGGTCGATGTCGAACTGCGGCAGACCTTGTGGGCCTTCATCCGGCGCCTGAACGAGGCGGGGCATACCATCGTGCTGACCACGCATTACCTCGACGAAGCCGAAAGCCTGTGCGGCCGGATAGCCATGCTGCAGGCCGGACGCGTGGTCGCGCTCGATACCACCGCCAGGCTGCTGCTGCGCTTTTCGTCTCACACCCTGCGCCTGCGCAGTCGGGGCGAGATCCCGGCGGATCTGGTGCGCAGGGCGGCACAAAGCGGTGGCTGGTGGTCCTTTCCCTTCGACGACTTTGGTGAAGTCGAGCCGCTGCTGGCGCGGATGCGCGCCGCGGGCTGCACGATAGATGATCTCGAGATCGGCAAGCCCGATCTGGAAGAAGTCTTCATCCGTGTCATGCAGGGCCAGGCCGAAACGCCGGCAAACTGACATGGCTCACGGGTTTTCCACCCTGTTCTACAAGGAGGTGCTGCGCTTCTGGAAGGTCGCCTCGCAGACCGTTGCGGCGCCGGTACTCACCTCGCTGCTCTACCTGCTGATCTTTTCCCACGTCCTGGAAGGGCACGTCAGGATCCACGGCATCGCCTACACGGCCTTCCTGATTCCCGGCCTGGTCATGATGTCGGTGCTGCAGAACGCCTTTGCCAATTCGTCATCGTCCCTGATCCAGTCCAAGGTCACCGGCAATATCGTCTTCGTGCTGCTGCCGCCGATTTCCTATTTCGAATTCTTCCTTGCCTATGTTCTGGCGTCGGTGGTGCGCGGCATCGTGGTGGGGGCCGGCGTCCTGCTCGCCACCTTCTGGTTTGCGCCGCTGACATTTGCCGAACCGGTCTGGATCCTGGTCTTCGCGCTGATGGGCGGGGCGATCCTCGGCAGCCTCGGCGTGATCGCCGGCATCTGGGCCGACAAGTTCGACCAGCTTGCCGCCTTCCAGAACTTCCTGATCATGCCGCTGACCTTCCTCTCCGGCGTGTTCTACTCGATCAAGTCGCTGCCGCCTTTCTGGCAGGAGCTTTCCCGCTGGAACCCGGTTTTTTATATGATCGACGGCTTTCGCCACGGCTTCTTCGGCGTCTCCGATGCCTCGCCATGGTTGAGCCTTGCCGTGGTCGGTGGCTGCCTTGTGCTGCTGACCGCATTTACATTGAATCTGTTGAAGCGTGGCTACAAGCTGCGAAACTGAGGAGTCACAAATGCTGGATCCCAAAGAAATCGAGACCTGGATCGCCGCCGGTTTGCCCTGCGAGCATATTTCCGTCGAAGGCGACGGCCATCATTTCGCCGCCGTCATCGTCAGTGGCGAATTCGCCGGGCTGAATCGCGTCAAGCGCCAGCAGCGCATCAATGCCATCCTCAAGGCGCGCTTCGATACCGGCGAACTGCACGCGCTGTCGATGCAGACCCTGACCCCCGAGGAATGGCAAGCCAATGGATAAGCTGCTGATCGCGGGAGGCATCCCGCTATCGGGCGAGGTGGCCATTTCGGGCGCGAAGAATGCCGCCCTGCCGCTGCTGTGCGCGGCGCTGCTGACCAAGGAGCCGGTCACATTCACCAATGTGCCGCACCTCAATGACATCGGCACCATGCTGAAGCTGCTGGCGCAGATGGGCGTCAGGGTCACGCGCGAGGCGGAAAAAGTTCCCGCAGGGACGCACAGCGCTGGCGCTGGCGACACGGTGACGCTGGATGCCGCGGGGCTCAACAACGCGGTGGCACCCTACGAAATGGTGAAAACCATGCGTGCTTCGATCCTGGTGCTTGGGCCGCTGGTCGCCCGCGCCGGCGAGGCCAGGGTTTCGCTGCCCGGCGGTTGCGCCATCGGCGCGCGACCGGTCGATCAGCACATCAAGGGCCTGACCGCGATGGGCGCCGAGATAGCCGTCGAGCATGGCTATGTCCATGCCCGCGCTGCACGGCTGAAGGGTGCGCGCCTGTTCACCGACATGGTGACGGTGACCGGCACCGAGAACCTGATGATGGCCGCCTGCCTGGCGCAGGGTGAAACCGTGATTGAAAACGCGGCGCGCGAGCCGGAAGTGGTCGATCTCGCCAACTGCCTGGTCGCCATGGGCGCGCGCATTTCCGGTGCCGGCGGCGACGTGATCCGCATCCAGGGCGTCGACGCCCTGCACGGCGCCACGCATCGCATCATGCCCGACCGCATCGAGACCGGCACCTATCTGTGCGCCGCGGCGGCGACGGGCGGCGAAGTGCGGCTGACCGGCGCGTCGGCCACATCGCTCGACGCCGTGATCGACAAGCTGATGGATACTGGTTGCGAAATCATCGCCGAACGCGACGCGATCCGCCTCAGAGCGCCGCCGCGGCTCACGGCGGTGAGCATTCGCACGGCGCCCTATCCGGCCTTTCCCACCGACATGCAGGCCCAGTTCATGGCCATCAATGCAGTCGCCGAGGGTACCGCCGTGATGCGCGAAACGATTTTCGAGAACCGCTTCATGCACGCCGTGGAACTGATCCGGCTCGGCGCCGACATCAAGATCGACGGCAATACGGCTTTCGTCACCGGCCGGCCGAAACTCGACGGCGCCACGGTGATGGCCACCGACCTGCGCGCCTCGGCCAGCCTGGTCATTGCCGGCCTGGTGGCGCAGGGCGAAACCCTGATCGAGCGCATCTACCATCTCGACCGCGGCTACGAGGGGCTGGAACACAAGCTGGCCGCTTTGGGCGCCGACATTCGACGGGTAAAGTAGACTTTCCTCCCAACCTCCTTCCCAGGGAAGGAGGTGACGGTTGCTCGCGGGCATTGCCCGCTCGAATAGAATAACGCCATGAGCGGAATCACCATCGCCCTGTCCAAGGGCCGCATCTTCGAGGAAACCCTGCCGCTGCTGGCCGCGGCAGGCATCGTGCCGGCCGAGGACCCCGAGAAGTCGCGCAAGCTGATCATCGCCACCAATCGCGAGGACGTGCGCGTGGTGATCGTGCGCGCCTCGGATGTGCCGACCTACGTGCAATACGGCGCGGCGGACATGGGCATCGCCGGCAAGGACGTGCTGCTCGAGCATGGCGGGGCCGGGCTGTATCAGCCGCTGGACCTCAAGATTGCCAAGTGCCGCATGTGCGTGGCGGCGCCGGCCGGTTTCGACTACGCAGCGGCGGTCCGACAAGGTGCCCGCCTGCGTCTTGCGACCAAGTACATCACCGTTGCCCGTGAGCACTTCGCGGCCAAGGGCGTGCATGTCGACCTGATCAAGCTCTACGGCTCGATGGAATTGGCGCCGCTGGCGGGTCTGGCCGAGGCGATCGTCGACCTGGTTTCAAGCGGCGCGACCCTGAAGGCCAACAATCTGGTCGAGGTGGAGCAGATCATGAACATCTCGTCGCGGCTGGTGGTGAATCAGGCCGCGCTCAAGGTCAAGCGCGAGTTGCTGCAACCGGTGATCGCCGCGATCGAGCGGGTAATCCGATGATTCGCCATCTCGCCAGCGCCGACTCCGGTTTTGCCGCAACGCTTGATGCGTTGCTGCATTTCGATCATTCCACGGACGACGCCATCGAGCAGACCGTCGCCGAGATCCTGCGCCGGGTCCGCAGCGAAGGCGATGCCGCGGTGCTTGATTACACGCGGCGCTTCGACCACCTTGACGTTGGCGGCATGGCCGATCTCGAACTGCCGCGCAGCGAATTGCGCCATGCACTTGACAGGCTGCCGGCCGCCCAGCGCGCCGCACTGGAAGCCGCCGCGCGGCGAGTCACCGACTATCACGAACGGCAGAAGCTCGAATCCTGGAGCTTCACCGAGGCCGATGGCACGCGCCTGGGGCAGAAGGTCACGGCGCTCGACCGCGTCGGCCTCTATGTGCCAGGCGGCAAGGCGGCCTATCCGAGTTCGGTGCTGATGAATGCCCTGCCGGCCAAGGTGGCGGGTGTTGGTGAACTGATCATGGTGGTACCGACGCCGCGCGGCGAGAAGAATGCGCTGGTGCTGGCCGCCGCCTGCCTCGCCGGCGTCGATCGGGTGTTCACCATCGGCGGAGCGCAGGCCGTGGCGGCGCTGGCCTATGGTACGCAGACCATGCCGCAGGTGGACAAGATCGTCGGCCCCGGCAACGCTTATGTCGCCGCCGCCAAGCGCCGCGTGTTCGGCACGGTCGGCATCGACATGGTGGCCGGGCCGTCGGAAGTGCTGATCATCGCCGATGCCTCGGCGAATCCTGACTGGGTGGCGATCGACCTGTTCGCCCAGGCCGAGCATGACGAACTGGCGCAGGCCATCCTGCTGAGTCCGGACCCCGGGTTCATCGCCCGGGTCGCGGCCAGCATTGAAAGACTTCTGCCGACCATGCCGCGCCGCGAAGTGATTGCCGCCTCGCTCAAGGGACGCGGCGCGCTGATCCAGGTCGCCGACCTCGACGAAGCCTGCGCAATCGCCAACCGGATTGCGCCGGAGCACCTCGAACTGGCGGTCACCGATCCGTCGCCGCTGGTGGAAAAAATACGCCATGCCGGTGCCATCTTCGTCGGCCACTACGCCTCGGAATCGCTCGGCGATTATTGCGCCGGCCCCAACCATGTGCTGCCCACCTCGCGCAGTGCGCGCTTCTCTTCGCCGCTGGGGGTCTATGACTTCCAGAAGCGATCGAGCCTGATCGAGGTTTCGCAGGCCGGCGCGCAAACCCTGGGGCCGATCGCCGCGACGCTGGCGCATGGCGAAGGGCTGACGGCCCACGCCCGCGCGGCGGAGTTGCGCCTCAAGCCCTAGTCGGAAGATCAACTCCGCAAGAACGGGTTCCCGCAGCACAGACAGCTTCCCCGCAGACGCCATTTCCTGTTATTCTGACCATATGGTCAGAATGATGTGAGGGCGCCATGAGAACTGTTCCTGTCGTGCAAATGAAAGCCAATCTCTCCGCCCTGCTTGCCGAGGTCGAGCGGGGCGAGGAGATTGCCATTACCCGTCACGGGCAAGTCGTCGCTCGCTTGGTACCGGATAGTCCGCGCATGGCCGCGGACGCCTTCCGGGCGTTTTGGAGTGACGGTGACGTCGATCTCGATGCACCCGCCGACCGCATGCCCGAACCTGTTGCGCCGCTTGACTGAGCGATGCGTTACCTTCTGGATACCAACATCGTGATTGCGGCCATGAAGGGTCATGCCGCCTTGGTTGGCCGGCTTGAAAGCACCCCGCTGGCAAACCTGATTCTGTCTCCGGTGGTGCTGGGAGAACTGGAATTCGGCGCCGAAAAAAGCGCCCATTCCGAGCGCAATCGAGCGCGTCTCGCTGACTTGGCGGAGCGCTTGCCGCTGGCGGCGGTCGATGCGGAAACGAGCCGTTGCTATGGTCGAATCCGCGCGGAACTCGAACAACACGGCACGCCAATCGGCGCCAACGATACCTGGATCGCGGCCCATGCCATGGCCCTCGACGCCACACTGGTGACCGACAACATCCGGGAGTTTTCACGGGTTCGAGGCTTGGCCGTCGAGAATTGGTTGGAGCGGCGCGCGGACTGAGAAGCCGGGCTGTGCATCGCGCATGACATCCGTTTTCACTGGTCCGCTTTGGGCGGAAGAATTGCGGCACGGTTGACCGCCGTACCGCCGGCGCCGACTTTCAGGTTTTGATTCGAGCGCCCCGCAGGTCGGTAGCGCATGAGACGGTGGCCTGTCCCCGACCTGCTTCGGTGGAAGTGTGGCTGAAGGCGGCCAGTTGCCGTCATTCCGGGGCCGCGCAGCGGAACCCGGAATCCAGCGTCCTTGCCGGAACGTCCCTGGATTCCCGCGTTCGCGGGAATGACGGCAAGGGGCACATTCCCGACCCGGAAGGTCGCGACAGGCCGGGGCTCGGCTGATTCAAGCGGCGAAAACTTCCTTCAGTGCCGCCACCAGCACCGCGCACTGTTCGTCGGTACCCACCGTAATCCGCAGGAACTGCTCGATGCGCGGCAGCCTGAAATGGCGCACGATGATGCTGCGTTGCCGTAGCGCCAGCGCCGACTTTTCGGCATCGTGTTGCGGATGGCGGGCGAAAATGAAGTTGGCCTTTGATGGCAGCACCTCGAAGCCGAGCGCCTGCAATTCGCCGACCAGCCTCTTGCGGGTGGCGATGACGGCATTGCAGGTCTGCTCGAAATACTCGCGGTCCTCGAAGGCGGCGACCGCGCCTGCAATCGCCAGCCGGTCCAGCGGGTAGGAATTGAAACTGTTCTTGACCCGCTCCAGCGCTTCTATCAGGTCAGCGTGGCCGACCGCGAAGCCGACCCGCAGGCCGGCCAGCGAGCGCGACTTGGACAGGGTCTGAACCACCAGCAGGTTGGGGTAGCGGGCGGTCAGCGGAATCGCGCTCTCGCCGCCGAAATCGACATAGGCTTCGTCGATCACCACCACCGATTCCGTGTTGGCTTGCAACAGGCGTTCGATGTCGGCCAGTGGCACCAGGCAGCCGGTTGGCGCGTTCGGGTTGGGGAAAATGATTCCGCCGTTGGGTTTGATGTAGCCGTCCACCTGAATCGAAAAATCGTCGGCCAGCGGTATCGTTTCGAAGCCCACCTGGTACAAGCCGCAATACACCGGATAGAAGCTGTAGCTGATGTCGGGAAACAGGATCGGCCGCGCCTGCTTCAGCAAGCCGAGGAAGATGTGCGCCAGGACTTCGTCCGAGCCGTTGCCGACGACGACATTGCGTGCGTCGATACCGTGGTACTTGCCAATGGCAGCCTTGAGCTGCTCGGCGTTCGGATCCGGATAAAGCTTGAGCGATTCCCCGGTGGCGGCGCGAATCGCCTCCAGCGCGCGGGGCGACGGCCCGTAGGGATTCTCGTTGGTGTTGAGTTTCACCAGATTGGCGAGCTTGGGTTGCTCGCCCGGCACGTAGGGCGTAAGGCCCTTGACGACATCGCTCCAGAAGCGGCTCATGACTGGTGGAATGGCAGGTTGGGTGGTGGGTGACGGGCGTGCAGCAAACTAGGCCGATGGTATCATGCAGGCCTCGACCCTTTGCCTGATCAAGACTGCCATGCGGCAAGCCGACATCACACGCAACACCCTGGAAACGCAGATCCGCGTCGTCCTTGACCTCGACGGCACGGGCGCGGCCAAGCTCGCCACCGGCATCGGCTTCTTCGACCACATGCTGGACCAGATCGCGCGCCACGGCATGATCGATCTGAACATCGAGGCGAAGGGCGACCTGCACATCGACGCGCATCACACCATCGAAGACGTCGGGATCACCATCGGCCAGGCCTTGGCGAAAGCGTGGGGCGACAAGAAGGGCCTGCGCCGCTACGGCCACGCCTACGTGCCGCTCGACGAGGCGCTGTCGCGCGTCGTGGTGGATCTGTCCGGCCGGCCGGGGCTGGTCTTCAACGTGCCCTTCACGCGGGCCACCATCGGCGAGTTCGATGTCGACCTGGTGCGCGAGTTCTTCCAGGGGCTGGTCAATCACGCGAATATCACGGTGCACATCGACGCCCTGCGCGGTGACAATTCGCACCATCAGGCCGAGACGGTGTTCAAGGCCTTTGCCCGTGCGCTGCGCATGGCAGTGGAAGTCGATCCGCGTGCCGCCGGCGCCATTCCTTCGACCAAAGGCTCGCTATAAATCCTGCATGAGCACGGTCGTGGTGGTCGATTACGGCATGGGCAATCTGCGCTCGGTGGCCAAGGCCATCGAGCACGTCGCCCCGCAAGCCGATGTCCGCGTCAGTTCGGATGCGGCCGAGATCGGCGCGGCCGACCGTGTCGTGGTCCCTGGCCAGGGCGCGATGCCGGATTGCATGCGCGAGCTGTCGGTGCGCGGCTTGCGCGATGCGGTGATCCGCGCCGCCGCCGAAAAGCCCTTTCTCGGCATCTGCGTCGGCTTGCAGATGCTTTTCGGCCACGCCGAGGAAGGCGACGTCACGGGCCTGGAAATCCTGCCCGGCCGCGTCCCGCGTTTTCCGCATGCGGCCATGGTGGCACCCGACGGCACGCGCCTCAAGGTGCCGCACATGGGCTGGAACCAGGTACAGCAGGCCGAGCGCCACCCGCTGTGGGATGGTATCGACGATGGCGCGCGCTTTTATTTCGTGCACAGCTACTACGTCGAGCCCGCAAGCCCGGAAGTGATCGCCGGCTCGACCCACTACGGCATTCCCTTTACCAGTGCGGTGGCCCGCGCTAACATCTTCGCCGTGCAATTTCACCCGGAAAAAAGCGCCCAGGCCGGATTGCGACTGCTTGGCAATTTCATGCGCTGGACTCCCTGATCCGACCGCCTCCCAGGCATTTCTTTATCCCGACATCTCCCTATGCTGCTGATACCCGCGATTGATCTCAAGGATGGCCACTGCGTACGCTTGAAGCAGGGCGCAATGGAAGACGCCACGGTATTCTCCGAAGATCCGGCGGCGATGGCCCGGCACTGGATCGGCAAGGGCGCGCGTCGCCTGCATCTGGTCGACCTCAATGGCGCCTTCGCCGGCAAGCCGAAAAACGAAAGCGCCATCAAGGCGATTCTCAAGGAAGTCGGCGACGAAATTCCGGTACAACTGGGCGGCGGCATCCGCGACCTGGACACCATCGAACGCTGCCTCGATGACGGCGTTACCTACGTCATCATCGGCACCGCCGCGGTCAAGAACCCGGGCTTCCTGCACGATGCCTGCGGCGCCTTTCCCGGCCACATCATCGTCGGCCTCGATGCCAAAGACGGCAAGGTGGCGGTGGATGGCTGGTCCAAGATGACCGGGCACGATGTCGTCGACCTGGCGAAGAAATTCGAGGATTACGGCGTCGAAGCCGTGATCTATACCGACATCGGGCGCGATGGCATGCTTTCCGGCGTGAACATCGAGGCGACGGTGAAGCTGGCGCAGGCCTTGCGCATCCCGGTGATCGCCAGCGGCGGCATCGCCAGCATCAAGGATGTCAAGGCGCTGTGTGCCGTGCAGGGCGAGGGCATCTCGGGTGCCATCACCGGCCGTGCGATCTACGAAGGCACCCTGGATTTCAAGAAGGCCCAGGCGGAGGCGGACAAGCTCTCGAAGCTTTGACGTCGGCCATGCTCGCCAAACGCATCATTCCCTGTCTTGACGTCAACGCCGGCCGCGTGGTCAAGGGCATCAATTTCGTCGAACTGCGCGACGCCGGCGATCCGGTCGAGGTCGCGCGCCGCTACGACGAACAGGGCGCCGACGAAATCACTTTCCTCGACATCACCGCCAGTTCCGACGACCGCGACATCATCCTGCATATCGTCGAAGCGGTGGCTTCGCAGGTGTTCATCCCGCTCACCGTGGGCGGTGGCGTGCGCCAGGTGGAGGATGTGCGCAGGTTGCTGAATGCCGGCGCCGACAAGGTCAGCATGAACACGGCGGCGGTGAACAATCCGCAACTGGTAGCGGACGCCTCGGCCAAAGTCGGTGCACAGTGCATCGTGGTCGCGGTCGATGCCAAACAGACCTCGCCCGGCCGCTGGGAGGTATTCACCCATGGCGGGCGCAAGAACACCGGGCTCGATGCCATCGAATGGGTGCGCAAGGTGGAAAGCCTCGGCGCCGGTGAAATTCTGCTGACCAGCATGGATCGGGACGGCACCAAGGCCGGTTTCGACCTGGCGCTGACGCGAGCCGTCGCCGATGCGGTTGGCATTCCGGTGATCGCCAGCGGCGGTGTCGGCACCCTGCAGCATCTGGCCGACGGCGTCACGCAAGGTCGCGCGGATGCCGTGCTGGCGGCGAGCATCTTCCACTATGGGGAATTCACCGTCCGCCAGGCCAAGGAATACATGCGCAGTCGCGGTATCGAGGTGCGCTTGTGAGTGCGCCGCAGGGCAACCAGTGGCTGGACGAGGTGGCGTGGGACGCGCAGGGACTGGTCCCGGCAATCGCGCAGGACGCGGCGACCGGTGAGGTGCTGATGTTCGCCTGGATGAACCGCGAAGCGCTGGCGCTGACCGCCGAGACGGGCCATGCCGTGTACTGGTCGCGGTCGCGCGGCCGCCTCTGGCACAAGGGCGAAGAATCGGGTCACACGCAGAAGGTGCTGGAACTGCGTGTCGATTGCGACAAGGACGTGGTGCTGCTGAAGATCGAACAGATTGGCGGCATCGCCTGCCACACCGGCCGCCGCAGCTGCTTCTTCAACCGGCTGGAAAACGCCGGCTGGCAGGACGTCGAGCCGGTGCTGAAGGACCCGAAACTCATATACGGCGACAAGGCCTGAGATCGTCAGGCCCCGCGCCGCATCGTCGCCGGTCCGGCCTTATTTGGCCTTCCCGCTTTTCGCCGGACCGCTTTCTGCCGGCACATAGTCGGGAACATACTTGAAGGGATAGGCGGCGCCCTTGCTGCGGCCGATCTTGCGCTTGGGCAGCGTGACCTTGTTGGCAGGAACCTTCTTGTAGGGTACATGTTCCAGCAGGTGGCTGATCACGTTCAGGCGCACGCGCTTCTTGTCCTCTGAGCGCGCGACAAACCACGGCGCCCAGGATGAATCGGTGGCGGCAAACATTTCGTCGCGCGCCTTGGTGTAGTCATCCCAGCGGGTGAAGGATTTGACGTCCATCGGCGTCAGTTTCCAGATCTTGCGGCCGTCGTCGATGCGGTCGCGCAGGCGGCGCTCCTGTTCCTCCGGGCTGACTTCGAGCCAGTATTTGAGCAGGATGATGCCGGACTCGACCATCGCGCGCTCCACCAGGGGCACGCCGCCGAGGAATCTCTTCGCCTGCTCGGGCGTGCAGAAGTCCATCACCCGTTCGACCCCGGCGCGGTTGTACCAGCTGCGATCGAAGATGACGACCTCGCCTGCCGCCGGAAAGTGGCCGATATAGCGTTGCAGGTACATCTGGCTTTTCTCGCGCTCGGTCGGTGCCGGCAGGGCGACGACACGAAATATCCGCGGACTCACCCGCTCGGTGATCGCCTTGATGGTGCCGCCCTTGCCGGCGCCGTCGCGCCCTTCGAAGACGATGCAGACCTTGAGCCCCTTGTGCACCACCCACTGCTGCAACTTGACGAGTTCCACGTGAAGTCGCTTCAGCTCCTTTTCGTAGGCCTTTTTGCCCAGCGCTTCTGCCGGGGATTCGCTTGCCTGAATTTCCCGGCTGATTTTTTTGCCCGCCATGACTGACTCCGTATTTGTATCGATTGAAGGAAAAATCGGCGATCCTGCCGCAGATATCGCCACTTGCCGCAAATAAGTCTACTCGCAATTCCTGACGCATTTTGCTCGGTATCAGCTTGAGGTTGATGTCGCTGCCAGCCGGACCGCCGTGTCGCCGGCGCCGACTTTTCGGGCTTGCCCCAAGCCGCGACAAGCAATCCTGCCGATCCCGATTCCGTCTGTTAGCCAGGCGTCTTGCGCGTATCCTGCAGCGCGGCAGTGAGCGCATTGACACCAACCGCGGCGACGAGGCCGGTCAGCAGGATGCCGGTGAAGCCGATGCAGATTGCCAGGGCACGGGCGAGATGGGACTTCGGCACGAGGTCACCGTAGCCGATGGTGAGCCCGGAAACGAAGGCGAAATAAATTCCGTCGACCAGGGGCCAGTCTTCAAGGATGCTGATTGCGATCCCCAAAGCGACCATCAACGAGAGCAGGATGGAAAGGATCGGCCAGACCACGCCCAGGCCCTTGCCCATGCCGGCCATGAACTGCCGTCGCAGTTTGCGCGCATCCATGAATATTCCCCGTCGCTCAGCCTGCCGCGGAGGGGGTCGCGCCGCCTGATGTCGCCTGCATCGCCCGGAACTGTTCGAGCGCCGCGTGGGCATTGAAGAACATGCGCTGCGGGCCGAGCCGCTCCGCCAGCCCGGAATGCCGCACGATTTCCAGCACGCCGGGATTCAGCCCGGCCAGCCATAGGGTGACGCCACGTCCCGCAAAACGCTGCTCCCCCTCGACCATCATCTGCAGCGCCGAGTATTCGATGTCCGGCACGCCGCTCATGTCGAGGACCAGCACGCGCGGCTGGTGCTGCGCGATCAGGGCCTTCATGCGGTCGGCCACGTTCTGTGCATTGACGAAGAAGAGCCGGCCTTCCGGCCGCACGATCAGCAGTCCGGGGAAGGTCTCGTCGTCGGCATGCTCTGGGGTGAGGGGGCGCAGCACGTCGTCGGTGCCGCGCTTGCGGCCGATGACGTAGACGCGCGGGTTGGCGACCTGGCTCGACAGTCCGATCAGCGACACGATGATGGCCACCACGATGCCCTGCAGCGTGCCGAAGACCAGCACGCCGAGGCAGGCGATCGCCGCCCAGCGGAATTCCATGGTGCGTACCTTGCGGATTGCGGCGAATTCGGCCGGCTGGATCAGCCCCACCGAATAGACGATGACCACCGCCGCCAGCGTGGCATTCGGCAACAGTCCCAGCAGCGGCGCCAGCAGCAGCATGGTCGCCGCGGCGGTGCCGGCGGTGACGAGGGAGGCCTTCTGCGAACAGCCGCCGGCCGCGCGCACCACCGCCGTCTGCGAGGTACCGCCGCCGGCCGGCATGGCGCCCAGCAGCGCGCCGCCGAGGTTGGCCACCCCCGTGGCGACCAGTTCCCGGTTGGCATTGACGGGGGGATCGCCGCCGGCCATGAAGGCGCGCCCGGCGGCGATCGATTCGGTGAAGCTCATCAGCGCGATGCCCAGTGCCCCCGGCACCAGTGGCTCGACCAGGGCAAGGTCCGGCAGGGTGATCGAGGGCAGGCCCTGCGGAATCAGGCCGACGGTGGACACGCCGGCGGCATGGAGGCCGAAGAACCACGAGGCGGCGATGCCGCCGCCCACCGCGACCAGCGGTGCCGGGGAATGCGGCCAGAGCTTTTCCATGCCGAGCAGCACGATCAGCGTTGCGGCGGCAACGGCCAGCGTCAGCAGGGCGGTGTCGGGCAGGTGCTGCACCAGGCTGAGCACGTCGTGGAAGAAGCCCTGCTTGGTGATGTGCAGGCCGAGGAGTTTCGGCACCTGGTCGAGCACGATCACCAGGCCGATTCCGGCCTTGAAACCGGTCAGCACCGGCGTGGAGATGAAGTTGGCGACGAAACCCAGGCGCAGCACCGAGGCCAGCAACAGCATCACGCCCACCAGCGCGGTCAGGGTCGCGGCGGCGGTCAGCAGCTTCGTCGGGTCACCGTCGGGCACCGCGAGGCCGAGCTGCGTGCCGGCCAGGATCGCCAGCGTGGTGGTGGAGCTGACGTTGAGCACGCGCGAGGAGCCGAGCAGGGCATAGATCGCCATCGGCACCAGGGCGGTGTACAGGCCGACGGCGACCGGCAGGCCGGCGACCGTGGCATAGGCCATGGCCTTGGGCAGCACGACGGCTGCCGCCGTGAGGCCGGCGACCAGGTCGAGGCGCAGGGTATTGCTTGCGGGTGGGTGTTCCATGGTGTCCTGCGAATGGTGAATTACGCGGTCATGTCCGCTTTGCCTGAAGTATCTGCGCCCGCATTGCCTCCGGTCAAGTCATTGCAATGATTTCGTGACTGCCGGCGGCGTGGGGTTGCCGGCGCCCGAAAAGTCGGCGCCGGCGGGACGGCGAACCGGACCGGACGCAGCGCGCTCACTTCGCATCGCAGCCACCCAGCGCATGCAGCGAGGCCCGGACGAGCGGCCGGGCCTTGGTCGGAGCACTTTTCAGCGGGGGCTTTCCAGGGAAAATGCCGGTATGGCCTGCAGCGATCCGGCGGGGCTGTCCGCATCGTGCTGCGAGCAGGGCGAGGGCCAGCCGAGCAGCGTGCTGGCCGCCGCACAGCGCAGCGCGAGGTCGGCCGCATCACGCCCGCCCAGATGCAGGATGCCGTAGCGATAACTGCCCAGCCACTTGAAATCGCGGGCGATCTGGCCGGCGCCCTTGGGAAAGCAGAACAGCATGGCATCGGGGAACTCGCGCGCCAGCGCCCTCTGCTGCGCGGCGGTGGGCACCGGCGGGCGCGCGGCGGGATCGAAGCTGCGATAGACGAAACTCGCCGCCACGCCGGCCGTCGCCCCGGCGCGCGGCAGCAGCGCCGGATCGCGGCCGTGGGCGAGTTCCAGCGCGACGCGATGCAGGTCGATGCCATCGACGCGCAGGTAAAGATCGGAAAACTGCGCGGCCATGCGCGGGTTGAATTCGATGACGGTGAGCTTGTCCGTCGCGGCATCGTAAAAAAATTCCATGTTGAACAGGCCGTGCGTGAAGCCGGCCGCGGCGAGAAAGCGCCGCGCCACGTCGAGCGCCTTGCTGCGTCCGTCGGCGGGCAGCGCGCAGGGATGGATGAAGCGCATGAAGGCTTGCGTGCCGGGATACATCACTGACTCGACGATGCCCAGTTCGCGCAGCTCGCCGTCGAAGACATAGCCGTCCAGGTTGTACTGGCGCGCCGTGACCGGCGTTTCCAGCAGCATGCGGTGGGC
>JADYZH010000186.1 GCA_020853215.1 Sulfuritalea sp.
CCCGAGGCGCGTTATTTCGCCATCACCAAAATCGATCGCGACCAGCTTGAAGATTGGGCGAAACGTGCGCACTATCCGGTTCCCGAAGCCGAAAAATGGCTCGCCCCCCTGTTGTGAGGAATTCCCATGTCAGAGACCAGCCCGAATCGCCTGAGCTTCAATGAAGCCGTCGCCTACGTCGAGCAAACCGGCAAGGCCGCGTTTGCCGCGATGCCGGTGTTCGGCGACGACGAAGGCGACGAGAGCGCGACGGCCGAAGGCGCGCGCGTCTTCCTGCTGCTGCCGGACCCGACTCACGATGGCGAAGGCTGGACCCTGCGCTTCATCGCCGGGCCGTTCTTTTCCGCCGCCTATGCCGCCAACGACATCATCCCCGCCGAAGAAATTCCCGACCGCGTGCGCGAGTTGCTGTTCATGCCGACGCGCTGCGATGAGTCCTGGCTGACCGACCAGTTGCAGGTGCTGCTGGGCAAACTGACCCAGGCCGCCGGCATCGGCGAGCAGATGCCGGATTACGGATCGCAGGCGGCCAGGGGCGCGGGACCGGAGGCGGTGTTTCCGGTCTCGTTCATCGGCGGCCTGAAGAAGCCGCATTGAGAACCCACGGGGCCAAGCCCCGGAAACCGCCGTTTATCGAAGCATCGAACTAGGATCGCGCGGCCGCCGCGACCTTGGCGACCTCGGCATTGAAATTCTGCACCCCGTTCATGACGCCGGCAGCGAAGGCTTCCCTGTCGATGGTCATTTCGTAGTTGGTGATCGTGCGCTGGATGTTGCCGGAGCCGAAATTGCTCAATACGCTGCTCAGGCTGTTCGCGGCCGTCGGCGATGCATCGGTACCTTGCGAAAGATTGCCGACTTTTTCGCTGACATTGATGACGGGCTTGGTCGTCGCGACTCCGGGGATGCCGCGCATCATTCTTGAAACAGGCTGACCCAGCCAGGTCACGCGTGCGCTGGCCATGTTCATGCCATGCACCACATTGGTGGTGGCCGAAACGGAGTTGTAGCCGCGGCTACCCTCGGCCCAGGCCTGTGGAGCATGAAAGCTGTACTGCGGGATGATCAGGGTCGCGTCACCGATTCGCGTTTTGCCACCGGAGATGAATTCGCTGAACAAGCCGCCGTTGAAGCCGCTCTGGAACAGCTGTTCGTCGCTTGGCGCAAAGGTCAGGGTATTCAAGCCGCCGTCAGAGTTCGCCTTCGGGCCGGCTTCGCGGGCGGCATTGCGGAACACGTCCCTGTCCTTGACGTCGGCGTAGGTCAGCACGGTGTATCCGGCGGCGCGCAACTGCCCGACCAGGTTATCCAGCGCCGCCTTGGCGAGGCTCTGGGCATACGCCTTGTCGATACCCTGCACCGTGAAATTCGCCGCAGCCCGCGCGGTGGCATTTCCCTGCTGGAACGCGCCGGCCTGCTTGCTGGCCGAGACGCGGCCATCGGTAACCACGGTGACATAGGCGGTTGGTATCACCAGGGTCTTGCCGGAGCTCAGCAGGTCCTCGGGGTTGATCGCTTCGACAGTCACCGGCAGAGGAATCACGCGCTTCCCGGCCAATGTTTCGGCATCGACCTCGCGTGCCGCGGCCGACGGCATCGCGGCTGCCGATGGGGTCGCTGTCGCAACGGTGATTGCGGCGTTCGGCGTTTTCGCGGGCGCCGAGGGATCGCTCGCGGAGCAGCCTTTGGCGAGGAAGATCTGCGCCAGATGCTCCTTGCGGCCAAGGGCCTGCTTCTCGCGCTCCATCGCCTGCGCCGCGGTGGCCTGGCCCTGCTGCTCGGCAACACCGGCGGCAGTTTTGCTGGCCACGGTACCGAAGAGATGGCCGGTCAGGCCGCCCAGTGCGCCGAACATGCCGGTTCGGCTTGCCACCTCGGCGGCCACGCCCGCGGCCTGGCCGGCGGTTGCGGTGGTCTGGCCAGAAGACTGGGTTGACTTGGCTTCGGCAATGACCTTGTCCATGCCTTGCAATTCGTCGAACATCGCCTGGCAGGTAAGGTCGTTGTCGGAGATTTTGACCCGCTCGATCGAAGCAGGCGCCTGGGCGAAGGTAAAACACGAATACAGGACAGCCAGGCAAACACAAACACCGCGCACGAAAATCTCCCTGGGAATTGAGGAGTCGAGATTTTAGGGTATATCGGAGCGCCTGGAATCGGCGCGACCGCCACGATCAGACACCCCAGACCACGGGCTTCCTTTTCTTCAGCGACCACTCCAGCAGTTCCAGCAGCGGCACGGCGCGCTGGGTCAGGCTGACATAGGGGCGGCTACCGCCGCCTTCGGCCTTTTCGCTTTGCGGCTGGTCTTCCGGATCGCGCCCGGCGCGCTGCCGCTTGTCTTCCTCGATCGCCGCCTTGATGCGCGCGATCGCGTCCGGCAGCTGCTCGACGGTGACGATGCCCTTGTCGGTCGGCTCCTTGCCCATCAGCTTCATCATGCGCTTGGCGACGTCGCCGAACATGATGACGTCGCCCGATGCGGGGGACTGGAAGATCACGATCACAATCCGAGCTCCTGCAGCCAGTCGAGGATTTGCCGAGCGGGCTTTTCCCAGTCGCGTTCCAGCATCAGGCCATGCCCCATGCCGGGGAAGATGTTGGCTTTTACGCCGTAAGTACGGGCGGTCATCTGTACCAGCGATGCCGGAATCAGGTGATCGTGTTCCGCCCCCTGCACCAGCAGCGGCGTGCGCTTCACGCTGCCGGTGCGCGGCATCGCAAACAGGGACATGTCCCAGATGGCGCGATGCGATTCGGATTGCGTGTGCTTGTAGTAGCGCTTCAGGTCGTCCGCCGACACCGGCTGGGCGAACAGTGCCTCGCGCAGGGTTTCCAGCGAGGCCCTGCCGCCGCTCATCAGGCTGTTGAGGTCGGACATCATGCCCGGCTTGGAAAACATCATGCCCACTGCAGCCGCCAACAGGCCCTGCGGCGGCACGGCGCACATCAGCACCGCGCCCGGCGCCTGATACTTTTCGAGGTACTTCTGCACCACGAAACCGCCCATCGAATGTCCAATCAGGACCGGTGGCGCCGGCAGCGCGGTGACAATGCTCGTCACATCGCGCGCATAGTCGAGAATGGAAAAGCTGTCGAGCTGCTTGCGGCCCGGCGAACCGCCATGGCCGGAAAGGCTGACGGCATAGGCCGCGTAACCCGCATCGGCGAAGTACTGCAGGAAATGCTCCTCCCAGCACCAGGCCGCAGTGTAGGCGCCATGGACGAACAGCAGGGGTGTCGGCTGCGCCGTGCCCGCGGGGACGCGGACCAGCACTTCGTGGTGCTCGAAACGGGGCGGGTTCATCGGCTGGGATAAGATTGACGTCTCATGAATTCTACCGTGCGCCATCGATGCTGAAGTGGTTGATTGTCCTGGTGGCCACCGTGGTCGTCGTCGGCCTGCTGCAACCGCGGCTGGGCCGCCTGCTGGCGCCGGGCGGCCTGCGCTTCCGCTTTCGCGGCAGGGAGTACGCCTTCCCCTTTGGCTCGGTGATCGTGTTTTCGCTGGTGGCGGCGCTGATCGGCTGGCTGCTCTAGAACCTATCCGGCAACACTCTTGAGCGCGCGCAGGGCATCGACGCGCGCCGCGGCCACGGCCTGGGCGATGCGCTGCGCGCCGTCCCTGCCCTGTTCCGCCAGCTGGCGCGCGATCGCCCCGGCATCGACCGCGCGTATCGCCGCCAGCGCCGCGCGCCAGGTCGCGGCCTGCGCGTAGTCGCGCTCTTCCCAACCCAGCCGGCCGCGGTAATCCGCCTCGCAGGCGAGCAGGATCAGTTCGAAGCGCTCCGGCCGGCGCAGCGCGTCGCAGCGTTCGAGCAGGGTCAATTGCGTTTCCGGCCGCAGTTCGGCGACGCGATGCATGTCGCCGTGGAAGCGCGCCGCCAGGCGGCCGACGTCGCGGCAGTCGACCGGCACTTTCAGGCGTTCGCAGACCGCTTCGAGCAGGGTCACGCTTTTCGCTTCATGGCCGTGGTGGCGCGGCAAAATGTCGGCCGGCGTGCGGCCCTTGCCCAGGTCGTGCATCAGGGCGGCAAAGCGCGCCGGCAGCGCCGCGCCGAGGCGCGCGGCCATGTCGATCACCATCATGACGTGCACGCCGGTGTCGACCTCGGGATGGTAGTCGGCGCGCTGCGGCACGCCCCAAAGCGCAGCCAGTTCGGGCAGCAGGCGCGCCAGCGCGCCGCATTCGCGCAGCACTTCGAACATGCGCGAGGGTTTGTCTTCCATGAGGCCGCGCGCCAGTTCCTGCCAGACCCGCTCCGGCACCAGCGCATCGGCTTCGCCGGCGGCGACCATGTCGCGCATCAGCGCCAGGGTTTCCGGCGCCACCGAAAACTCGGCGAAGCGCGCCGCGAAACGCGCCACGCGCAGGATGCGCACCGGGTCTTCGGCAAAGGCCGGCGAGACGTGGCGCATCACGCGCGCCGCGATGTCGGCGCGCCCGCCGTGGGGATCGATGAGTTGGCCCGCTGCGTCTTTGGCGATGGCGTTGATGGTCAGGTCGCGGCGCAGCAGGTCGTCTTCCAGCGTCACCTCGGGCGACGCGTGCACCACGAAGCCGGTATAGCCCGGCGCGGTCTTGCGCTCGGTGCGCGCCAGGGCGTATTCCTCGTGGCTTTGCGGATGGAGAAAGACCGGGAAATCGCGGCCGACCTGGAGATAGCCCTGCGCCAGCATCTCCCCGGGTGTGGCGCCGACCACCACCCAGTCGCGGTCCTTCACCGGCAGGCCGAGCAGCTCGTCGCGCACCGCGCCGCCGACGACGTAGGTTTTCATCGGCCGCCGGTGTCAGTCGCGCAGGTAGGTCGGCGCCACGACTTCCAGCGCCGTCGCTACACGGCCGAAGGGCAGCGCGCAACCTTCATCGCAGACGCTGGGCACGCGCATGGAGCGGACGTTGTCGCGCGTCATCGGGCCGTTGGGAATGAACTCCATGGCCCAGGCCTGCAACCAGGCAATGGCTTCCGGCAGGCCGATGATGGCGCGCGGATGGCCGGCAACCGCCGCCGCATAACTTACCAGCTCGCGCAGGGTGTACTGCGTCGGGCCGCACAGGTCGTAGGCGGCGCCGATGCTGTCGGCGCACAGCAGGCTGTCGGCCACCGTGGCCGCGACATCTTCGACCCACACCGGCTGGAAGCGGGCGTTGGCGCCGGCCAGCGGAAAGAAGGGGGCGATCGCCGCCATTCTGGCGAACAGGGTGAGGAAGGAGTCGCCGCGGCCGAAGATCACCGAGGGGCGAAAGATCGTCAGGTCGAGACCGGCATCGCACAGCGCCGCTTCGCCGTCCGCCTTGGAGCGCAGGTAGCCCGACGGCGCATCGGCCGACGTCTTCAGCGCCGAGACATGCAGCACGCGGGAAACATTGGCCGCCTTTGCCGCCGCCGCAATCTTGCGCGGCAATTCGACATGGGCGCGGGCGAAGCCCTTGCCATACGGATCGCCCTCACCGCCCTTGAGGATGCCAACCAGGCTGATCACCGCATCCTGGCCGGCCATCAGCTGCGCCAGCGTTGCCGGATCATGCACGTCGCATTGCACGACACGGGCGGTGGGCAGCACGGTGAGGTGCTTGGCGCCCGCCTCGCGCCGAGTCGGCAGCGTGAAGGAAAAGTCGGCGCTGGCGGGACGGCGCGCCAGTTCGCGGACGATGGCGGAACCCAAGAAACCCGTGCCGCCGATGACAAGCAGATTCTTCAAGGCAGTTTCTCCACTTCGGTTTCGCCCTGCCCGCGCGCGCGAATGGTGCCCAGCCGGCCCTTGAGCGACTGCGGCCGGCCTTCGAACAGGGTGTTGTAATAGACCGCGTTGCTCATGACTTTTTTCACGTAGTCGCGGGTCTCGGCGAAGGGGATGGTCTCGGCGTAGATCGCGCCTTCCAGCGGCCGCTCGGCGCGCCACTTGCGGGCGCGGCCGGGGCCGGCATTGTAGGCGGCCGAGGCCAGCACCGGGTGGTTGTCGAGCGATTCGAGCACCATCTTCATGTAGTTCGTGCCGAGCGTGACATTGGTATCCATCTCGGTGACGCGCGACGGATGGTAGCCGGCCAGCTTGATTTTTTGCGCCACCCACTTCGCGGTGGCCGGCATCAATTGCATCAGGCCCTTGGCGCCGACCGAAGACCTGGCGTTCATGATGAAACGCGATTCCTGGCGCATCAGGCCGTAGACCCAGCCGTTGTCCAGCGCCAGTTGATCGGCCTTGGGCCGCACCCGGTCGCTGAAGGGCGCGATGTAGCGCAGGCTGTAGTTGTGCTGCGCCAGTGTGCGGTCCGCGGTATTGATGGCGCGATCCCATATTTCGTTGTTCTGCGCGAACCAGGCGGCCGCGAGCAGGGCGCGGTCGTCCATGCCGCGCAGCGACCAGACCCATTCGCGCACGCCCTCGATGCGCAGGTCGACGCGGATCAGCGCCAGCGCCCGCTGAAAACCGGGATTGGTCGCGGCGGCAGCCAGTTCCTCGGCCGTCGGGGAGGGTGCCCGCGGCGGCACTTCGACGCTGCGACCGAGTTCCTCGTCGGCAAGGTTGCCGTAGAAATGCGGCTGGCGGCCAATCGTCTGGTACAGGGCACCTGCCTCATCCGTCCGTCCGGCGGCGGCCAGGGCGCGCGCCTGCCAGTAGGTCCAGTCCGGTTGCGCGGCCAGCGTCGGCGGCATCGCCGCGATTGCCCGCTGGACCGCGTTCCAGTCGTGTTCGCGTAGCGCGGCGCGGACATGCCAAGCCATTTGCTCTTCGGACAGGGCGGTGGCAGCGGCTTTCTCGTACCAGGCAACGGCTTCCGGCAGGTGGCGCTGCGCCGCCTGCCAGGCGATCTGGCCCCAGGCATAGGCGCTCTCTTCCTCGGTAAAACGGGATTCGATGCGGCTGAAGCGCTTCGCCGCATCCTGCGGGTCGGTCCGTGCCAGGCGCTGCACGGCGAACAGCGCCGCCTCGCGCCCGCCGCGCTTTGCGGCAAAACCCGCCGGGAGCCTGTCCAGATGCCGCGCCGGCATCTGCGCGATCGATTCGAGGCCGCGTCCGTCGAAACCTTCGGTCGCCGGCAGATAGGCGGCCGCGTTGCGCGCCGCACCGACCCGCTTGGCCTCGAACAGCCGCCGCACGCGCTGCCAGACCTCTTCCACCGTCAGGCCGCCGGCCGCCACCAGTTGGTCGACCAGTCGCTCGCAGGCGCGCGGCAGGTCCTGGCCGCTGGTCCACAAGGGGCGCACCATGTCGTCCGTGTCGGCAAACTGCCCGGCGTAGCAGCGAATTTCGGCATCGGGCTGGACCAGGCCCGGCAATTCGCGTTGGAAACCATCGCGGTCGCCGACCTCGCCCAACACGCGCAGCCAGTCGCCGCGCAATTTCTCGGCGAGATAGGTACCGGCATGGCGGCTCAGGTAGTCCGGCACGCCGCCCGCGTCGCCGTCGTCGAGGCGCAGGCGCAGCGACCAGTACTCGGCCCAGGGCTGCAGGGCATGCCCCTGCAGCAAGGCCAGTTGGCGCCCGAGGCGCACCCGCTCGCCGTTACGGTAGGCATCGCGCGCCAGGAGAAAGGCCGCGTCGCCGCGCTCGACGGAACCCGCCGCAGGGGCGGCCGACGCAGGCGCAGCCGGCGCGATCGCCAATAAGGCAACCGCCTGAAGGATGCACGGCAGGAAGGGGGAAGGTTTACGCTTATAGTCCATTCATGCGCATGTCTGTATGTCTCGGTCTGCTCCATCTAACATTAGCACATGAGCTCCACGCCGCCGTCCGTCGAACACACTCCCGATCACGGGGTTTTTCGTGCCGCGCTGCGTCGCGAAAAACTCGCGGCGCGCGTGGCGCTCGACCCGGCCGCCCATGCCGCACTGTCGGCCGCGCTCGAACGGCACCTGAGCGCGCTGCTGCGACCGCTGGCACCGCAAACCCTGGCCTTCTGCGCGCCCGTGCGCGGCGAATTCGACGCACGACCGCTGGCTTCCCGCCTGATCGGCCTCGGCTGGCATGCCGCGATGCCGGTGGTCACGGCGGTCGATGCGCCCATGCATTTCCATGCCTGGACGCCCGCTTCGGTGATGGGAACCGATCGTTACGGCATTCCGATCCCGGCGGACGGCGCTGCGGTCATACCCGACATCGTGCTGCTGCCGCTGCTGGCCTTCGACGCGCAAGGCTTTCGTCTGGGCTACGGTGGTGGCTACTTCGACCGCACGCTGGCGGCGATGGCTCCGCGCCCGCAAGCGATTGGCGTCGGCTTCGAGCTCGGCCGGGTGGCCGACATCCGGCCGCAGGCACACGATGTGCGCCTCGATGCCATCGTCACCGAAGCCGGGCTCTTGCGTTTGGCCTGAGGAGAATTGCAGGGCCGGGCGTAGGGCGGAATTCATTCCGCCATCACTCCCGGCCGGCTGAAGCCGGCCCCACGAAAAACAACGCGCTCTGCCCGGCTAGCTGCAGGTTGCCCGACGCAACCGTTCCAGCGCCTCGTCGAGCAACGCGCGGCGCGTGCCGAAATTCAGGCGGACGAAGCCCGGCGTGCCGAAGTCGGCCCCGTCGGACAGTCCCAGTCCGTGCTGCTCGAACCAATGCGCCGGGTTGGCGATGCCCTTGTCGGCGGCAAACTCGCGCGCGTCGATCCAGGCCAGGCAGGTCGCCTCCACCGGCCGCATGTCGAGACCGGGCAGGTCGGCCACGGCACGCTCGACGGCGCGCGCATTGCCGCGCAGGTAGTCGAGCAGGGCCGCCTGCCAGTCATCGCAGCGGCTCAGCGCGGCTTCGGTCGCCACCATGCCCAGCGCATTGGCGTGCGGCACGATGCCGTGCATGGCGTGGAGAACGTTCCGCCGCAGCCGGCTGTCGGGAATGAGCGCGAAGGCGCAGCCCAGCCCGGGAATGTTATAGGTCTTGGACGGCGCCATCAGGGTGATGGTGCGCGCCGCCTGTTCGGGGCCGAGCGTGGCAAAAAGTCGGTGCCTGCTGTGCGGCGACAGAACCAGCCCGTTGTGGATCTCGTCCGAACACATGACCAGGTCGTGCTTTTCCGCCAGCAGCGCGAGCTGCCACAGCTCGTCCTCGTTCCACACGCGCCCGGTCGGATTGTGCGGATGGCACAACAGGAAGAGTTTCGCCTTGCTCGAACCCAGCACCGCGTCCACGGTGGGGAAATCCCACAACCAGCCGGCCGAGTCGCGCACCAGCGGCGCACTGACGGTACGCCGGCCGAAATTTTCCGGCGCCGTGAGGAAGGGCGGATAGATCGGCGTCGCGGTGAAGACGGCATCGCCAG
>JADYZH010000187.1 GCA_020853215.1 Sulfuritalea sp.
CCACCTCGCCGGCCGGCGTCAGCGTGATGCGACCGTGGCCCCGATCGAATAGCCGGGTATTGAAGTGCTCTTCGAGCTGCTTGATCTGGAAAGTCACCGCCGGCTGCGTCATGAAAAGGACGTCTGCCGCCTTGGTGAACGACAACTGCTTGGCTACGGCATGAAAGACCTGCAGACGACGATCAGCCATAAAGGCACTCCCCCAACCACGTTTATCAATGACTACTTGTATTCAATCACAAAAGCGACGCATAAGGTCGGCTGATCCCCGGTGCCAGGATGGATTTTTCGCGGCACGATTGATGCAATGCCGCATGCCATCCGATAGTTCCGCGCCCCGCCATCAAGGAGCCGCTTCGGCTTTCGTGCTATAAACCCGCAGCCCATGCCCGCCCTTGCCCGACGCCCCTGGATACAGCTCGCCAAGAAGACCCTCTGGCTGACCGCCGTCGGTCTCGTCATCGGCTGGTCCCTGTGGCTGCTCTATGCCAAGTTGCGCGGCGAAGTCGCAGCCGACCCTGTCGCCAGGGAATTGCTGGCCTCCGGCGGGTTCTGGTTCAGCCTCAAGATCATTGTCGAATCGATCGGCCGCAGTATCGGCAATGTTTCGGCAAGCGCCTACACCCTGGCGGCGGTCTCGGCGCTGCTGGCCTATTTCGCGCTGGCCTGGTACGACCGCATCGCCTTGCTGCACCTGAACCGCCAGAAAGAAATTTCCTGGCCCTTCATTGCTTCCTGCTCCTTCGTCACCTACGCCCTGGGCCACAATCTGGGGGCGTCGGTGCTGTCTGGCGGCCTGGTGCGCCTGCGCGCCTACGGGGCCTGCGGACTCAGCGCCGGCGAAGTGGCGATCCTGGTCGCGCTCTGTTCGTTCACCTTCGGCTATGGCACCGTACTGCTGACCGGGTTGGTGTTTGTCCTCCAGCCGGAGATCGTGCAACCACTGGCGGCGATGATCCCCCGGCTCGACTTGCCGGTGTCGCTGGTACAAATCATCGGCGCCGCCATGCTCGGACTCTGTGCGCTTTACGTGCTGGGCTCCTGGTTGCATTTCAAGCCGGTGCATTTCCGGTCCCTGCATATCGTCTACCCGCGACTACCGGTGGTCGCGCGTCAGTTGATGGCGGCCCCACTGGAGTTGATCGCTGCCGCAGGGATCATCTACTTCGTCCTGCCCGAGGCGGGAAATCCCGGCTTCATCACCGTGCTTGGCGCCTTCCTGCTCTCGTTCTCCGCGGGCCTGCTGTCGCAAACTCCGGGCGGCCTCGGCGTCATGGAAGCGGTGTTCCTCGCCGTATTGCCCGGCGTTGCCCCGTCCGACGTCATCGCCGCGCTGCTGATCTGGCGCCTGATGTACCTGCTGATCCCGCTGGCGATCTCGCTCCCGCTCGTCGTCGCCTTCGAACGCGCGCAGTTGCGACGCCCGGGGCGGTAGGCGCGATCACGCCGGCAGGATCGCCGACAAGGAAAAGTCGGCGCCGGCGGGACGCCGATGGGTTCAGCCCTTGTCGCCCAGCCGCATCGTCCGGCGCATGAAGCACAGGTCTTCCCACGCCCTAGCCTTGTCGGGCAGGTTGCGCAGCAGGTAGGCCGGATGGTAGGTAACGACCACCGGAATGTCGTGGTAGCGATGCAACCGGCCGCGCGCCGCGCCGATCTTGACCTCGGTTTGCAGCAGGGTCTGGGCGGCCGGACGGCCGAGCGCGACGATCAGCCGGGGCCGGATCAATTCGATCTGGCGTTCGAGATGGGGCCTGCAGGTCGCAGTTTCTTCCGGCGTGGGGGTGCGGTTCTCCGGCGGCCGGCATTTGACCGCATTGGCGATATACACGTTCTCGCCGCGCCGCAGACCGATCGCCGCCAGCATGCTGTCGAGCAGTTTCCCGGCCTGACCGACGAAGGGTTCGCCGCGCGCATCCTCCTCCGCACCGGGACCCTCGCCGACGAACAGCCAGTCGGCATTGCGGTCGCCGACACCGAGCACCGCCTGGTTGCGTGCCTCGCAAAGCCCGCACTGGCGGCATGTGGCAACCGTCCTGGCCAGTTCATCCCAAGCCGGCGCGGCAACCGCTGACGCGCCGGCAGCAGGCGGATCGGGGGCGACCGTCGGCCCGGGCGCCGTGGCTACCTGTTCGCAGGGCACAGTTGTCTGTGGCAGGCGCAGCTTCCAAACGGGTCCCAGACCCATTTCGCGCAGTATCCGTTCGCGCTCGGAATTCATAGTTTGCGCGCCATCACGACGGCATCCTCACGTCCCGCACGCGCCGGATAATAATCGCGGCGGCGCCCGATTTCCTCAAAGCCATGGCGCAGGTAAAACCCCTGGCCGGCCAGGTTGCCCGGCCGGACCTCGAGCAGCATGCGCGTCGCCCCATGCGTCCGGGCCCATGCGACAATGTGGTCGAGCAGTGCCGAGCCGTGACCGCCGCGCTGCAATTCCGGAAGTACGCTGATGTTGAGCAGGTGGACTTCGTCGAGGACCTGCACCACGACCGCATAGCCGGTCATGCGCCCGCCCTCGCGCGCCAGCCATGCGCCGTGTCCGGCCGCCAGCGAATCGGCGAAATTGCCCCGCGTCCAGGGAAAGGCATAAATGCCGGCTTCCGCCGCTGTAACCGCATCGAGGTCCGCAACTGTCATATCCTGGTAACGGATCACTATTTCGCTCCGCCACGCGCCAGGCGTTCGGCAGTGGTCAGGGCCACCTTGTCGCGCACGTAGATGGGTTGCGCCTGTGCCGCCGGCGCTCCCTCGCCCCTGGCAAACGCCGGTGCCGCAAGGCGCAGCACGGCGGCGGCGGTGGGATATGCCTCGGGGCGAAGCCCGGCGAGGTCTGGCTTGCGGGCAGACAGCAGCGAACCGTAGGCGGCGAAGCCGTCGCCCACTCCCCAGCCGCCGGAGAAAGTCGGCGCGGGCGCCACGGCGGGCGGCAGGCAGGTCGGCGCCATGAGCTGCCCGACAACGTCTCCGTCGACCCGATAGGCGGCGACATACACCTCGTTCATCCGCGCGTCGAGGCAGGTCCAGACTTCGCGTTCGCCGCACGCCAGCGCCAGGGCTTCCAGGCTGGACACCGGCAGAACCGGAAGATCGAGACCCCAGGCCAGGCCCTGCGCCACGCCGCAGGCCAGGCGCAAGCCTGTAAAACCGCCGGGGCCGGCGCCGAAGGCGATGCCGTCGAGCTGCGCCTGGGTGATGCCGGCTTCCGCAAGCAGCTCGCGGGCCCATGGCAGGACGCGCTCCGAGCCGCCGTTGGCGATTTCCCCACTGCGCTCGATCAGCTCCCCATCCTGCCAGAGCGCGACTGACAACCGCCGCGTCGCGGTCTCGAACGCAAGCAAGCGCATGAAACCGCCGCCGCCTACTTGCGGCTGCCGAGAATGCCGCGCAGAGTGTCCTGAATGTCGGCCGGAATCAATACCGTCTTGGCATTGTCCGACTTGGCCAAATTGCCGATGGCATGGATGTATTTCTCGCCGAGCATGTAGCGCATCGGCGCATCCTCGGCGCCGATCGCCACGGCGACGCGGCGGATCGCCTCGGCCGAGGCCTCGGCCAGCGTCACCTGCGCTTCGGCAGAAAGCCGCGCCGCCTGCAATTGCGCCTCGGCATTCAGGATGGTGGCCTGCTTGGTGCCTTCGGCCTTGGTCACCATGGCCTTGCGCTCGCGCTCGGCGGAAGCCTGGGCTTCCATGGCCTTCTGCATCGATTCGGAAGGATTGATGTCCTGGATCTCGACTGATTTGACGGTAAGCCCCCAGTCGATGGCTTCGTCGGCGACGCCCTCGCGCAGGCGCGCCTTGATCTTGTCGCGATTGGACAACGCCTCGTCCAGGGTCATGTCGCCGATGATCGAGCGCAGGGTGGTCATGATCATGTTGCGGATTGCCTCGGAGAAATCCGTCACGCCGTAGACCGCCTTGATCGGGTCGGTTATCTTGATGAAGGCGATGGCGTTGGTCAGGATCACCGCATTGTCCTTGGTGATGACTTCCTGTTCCTGCACGTCGAGGATGATGTCCTTGGTGGTCAGCTTGTAGCGCACCTGGTCGAAATAGGGGACGATGATGTTGAGGCCGGGGCGCAGCGTGGCGTGGAATTTTCCCAGCCGCTCGACGATCCATTCCTCGCCCTGCGGCACGATGCGCACGCCCTTGGCGATGGTGACAGCGACAAAAACGAACAGTACGACGACGACGATCCCGAATTCACCCATGACCTTTCCCTTCAGAATTTACCGACTTTAAGCAACTGTCCGTCTACCGCCAGCACCCTCACCCGCGCCCCGGCCGGGATCGCCTCGTCGGCCAGGCAGGGCCAGACATCGGACCCCATCACCGGCTTCTGGAAACGTACTTCACCGCGCGCCAGCTCGATGCCCGGCGGTTCCACCGCGCGGACCAGGACGCCGATTTCGCCGAGTGCCTCGTCGGGCTGGCCGGAGCGCATCTTGCCGCCGTCCTTGCGCAGGAACTTGAACCAGAACACGGTCATGGCCACCGATGCCGCCGTCCACAGCAATATCTGGGAGCTGAAGGCCATGGCCGGAAACGCCAGCATGGCAAACCCTACCAGCAGTGCGCCAAGGCCGAACCAGATGACGAAGAAAGAGGCGACGACGAGTTCCAGCATGCCCAAGCCGAGGCCGAGAACCATCCAGTGCCACCATTCAAGATACATATCCTGCAAGCCCTTTCACCGCGGCCGCCCCGGCCGGCACGCGCAATTCACGACGGTAACCCAGCCCGATACCGTCTCGCGGCCGGAATTCATTTTATCGCCTTTGCCGGTTTGCTTGCCATTTGTCGGGAGGATAATTCAAGCGGCACCGCGTCCGGTCATGGCCGCTGCGGGATGGATTCCCGGCCGTGTTTCTCCCCGTGTCAAATTGCCCGTTAATCAAAAAAAAACGACGCGGACATGAAAATCATTGACACACTGCGTTACCATGCACCCAGATTTAGCCCGCTACCACCATCATCACTTCCACGAGGTCACACATGAACAAGTCTGAACTGATCGAAATCACCGCCAAAGAAGCCGACATCAGCAAGGCTGCCGCCGAGAAGGCACTGTCTGCCGCGATGGGCGCCATCGTCAAGGCCGTATCCAAGGGCGACACCGTCACCCTCGTCGGCTTCGGCAGTTTCAAGTCCTCCAAGCGCGCCGCGCGCGTCGGTCGTAATCCGCAGACCGGCAAGGAACTCAAGATCGCCGCCACCACCGTGCCGCGCTTCACCGCAGGCGCCACGTTCAAGGCCGCCGTTGCCGGCAAGAAGGCCGCCAAGAAAAAATAAATCCGGGCGCTGCTGCCGGATCCGGGCCCGCCATGAGCGGGCCTTTTTCATGGCCGCGCCGCAATCCCCCCTGCCCCCGCTGCGCGCTGGCGGCGCGCTTCGAACAGGCAGATCGCCGTCGCCGCCGCCACGTTCAGGGATTCCGTTCCGGCGGCAAGCGGAATCGTGGCGCGAATTTTTGCCGCGGCGACGAGCTCCGCCGATAGACCCGCGCCCTCGTTGCCCACCAGCCAATAGACCGGTCCGCCCAGATCGAGTTCGTAGAGACTCTTTCCGCCATGAGCGACCGTCGCCACCGCGGTTGCGGCGCCGCCTGCCAGCGCCGCAGGCAGATCGACCTGCTCGCGGATATCCAGCGAGAAATGCGCTCCCTGCCCGCCGCGCAACACGCGCGCAGTCCACGCCCCGGCACAGCCCGGCCCGAGCAGGACGTTGCGTACTCCTGCGGCCGCGGCGGTACGGAGTATCGCGCCGACATTGCCGGCATCCTGCACCGCTTCCAGCAGCACGGCATCGCCCGGCGACAATTCCGCCGGCGCCGGAGGAATGTCGATCACGGCGGCGATGCCGATCGGCGAGGTAACACCCGACAGTTCGCGAAACAGGCTGTCGCGCAGACAGAGGCAGTCCAATCCGGTCGCGCCGCGCAGCAGCGCGGCAACCTCGGGATGATGTTGTCCGCTCTCGCTGACCAGCAACTGCCTGATAGCGACACCGCGGGCAAGGCAGGTTGCCACCAGATGGATGCCATCGGCCATGGCGCGACCGTGGCCTCGCGGGTCTGCAGCCAGGGCACGCAGCGCCTTGAACCGGGCGTTATCACGTGAGGCAATCTGGCGCATGCCGCTCATCCTCCGTCTTCGAACAAGGCTCTGACCGGGCCGAAACTCCGGCGATGGAAACTGGCCGGTCCGTGCAATTTCAGCGCCTCGCGATGGGCCGCCGTGTCATAACCCTTGTGGCGATCCAGCGCGTACTGCGGAAATGCTTCGTGGATAAGCCGCATTTCGGCGTCGCGCGCGGTCTTGGCCAGGATCGAGGCGGCCGAAATGGCCGGCACCGTGGCATCGCCGCCCACGATGGCGCGGGCCGGCATCGCCAACTGCGGACAGCGATTGCCGTCGATCAGCGCCTCACCCGGCTGCACGGCGAGCGCCTCGACCGCACGGCGCATGGCCAGCAGCGTCGCCTGCAGGATGTTGAGACGGTCGATTTCCTCGACCGTTGCGAAGGCAATGCCGAAGGCCAGCGCCTTCTCGCGGATCTCCACGGCCAGCCTCTCCCGCTTGCGCTCGGAAATTTTTTTGGAGTCGGCCAGGCCGACGATGGGCCGCGCCGGATCAAGAATCACGGCAGCGGCAAACACCGGTCCGGCAAGCGGCCCGCGCCCGGCCTCGTCAACGCCGCAAACCGGCACATTCATGCTTTTCGCAAATACGGCAACACCGCATCCGCCGCCCTCTGCGCATTGTCCTGCCGCAACAGGCGATGGATGCTGTCGAAAACGCGGCCGATGGCGGTGCGTGCCTGACGGTCCACCAGCAGGTTGCCCAGCGCCTGGGCGAGATTATCCGGCGTCGCTTCATCCTGCAGAAACTCGGGTACGACGAAGCGGCGGGCCAGAATGTTGGGCAAGCCGATCCATGGCAGGTAACCCATGTGGCGCATCAGCCTCCAGGACCATGGCGACATCTTGTAAGCGATCACCATCGGCCGGCCGACCAGGGCGGTTTCCAGCGTGGCGGTACCGCTGGCGACCAGCACCGCATCGCTGGCGGCAACGGCGTCCGTCGCGTGCCCGAACATCAGGGTAAAGGGAAGTTCGTCGGCCTTGAGTTTCCACAGCGCCGTTTCGAACTGCAGCCGCGTTTCGCGCGACACCAGCGGTACCAGGAACTGCAACTGCGGCTGGCGCTCCAGCAGCAGTTTCGCCGCTGCGATGAAGGTCTCGGCCATGTAATGCAGTTCGGACTGCCGGCTGCCCGGCAGCAACGCAACCACCGGCCGGCCGGGGGCAACACCGAGCTTTTCGCGTGCATGGTCCTGGTCGATGCCGAGAGGAATCACGTCGGCCATGGGATGACCTACATAACTGCACTTGACCCCGGTGCCCTTGTAAAGCTCCGGCTCGAAGGGATACAAAGCAAGAATGTGGCTCACCGAACCGATGATTTTCCGCAGCCGGTACCGGCGCCAGGCCCAGATCGACGGGCTGACGTAATGGATGGTGGCAATTCCGGCGCGCTTGAGGCGATGTTCCAGCCAGAGATTGAAGTCGTAGCCGTCGACGCCGATGAAGACATCCGGCCGGTCAGCCAGCAGGCGCCGCAGCAACTGCCGCCGCATCCTGGCAATGGCCCGGTAATTCCGCAGAGCTTCGGCATACCCGTGCACGGCAAGCATCTCCGCCGGCCAGAGCGACTCGAAGCCCTCGCGCTGCATCTTCGGGCCGCCGATGCCGCAGAACTCCGCATCGGGCAGATGCTTGCGCAGCGCGCTGATCAGATGTGCAGCAAGCTGGTCGCTGGAGGCTTCCCCCGCGACCATGGCAATTCGCGTCATCAGCGGATGATGCCGCGCCCGGGCGCGGCGAGAAAATCGCTGAGCAAGGCGAGTTCGGGTGTTGCGGCACGCTCGGATTCAATCTCGGCACGTGCCTCGTCGAGCTTCAAGCCGCGCCTGTACAGGGTCTTGAAAGCACGTTTCACCGCCGCCACGGCAGCGCTCGAATAGCCGCGCCGCTTGAGGCCTTCCGCGTTGATGCTGCGCGGCACGGCGGGGTTGCCGGCGGCCATGACGAACGGCGGCAGGTCCTGCAGGAGCACGCATCCCACCGCCGTGAAGCTGTGCGCTCCGATACGGACGAACTGGTGCACGCCGGTGAAACCGCCGAGGATGGCCCAGTCGCCGACGTGGACGTGGCCGGCAAGCTGGGTGTTGTTGGCGAAGATCGTCTTGTTGCCGACCTGGCAGTCGTGTGCCAGATGGACGTAGGCCATGATCCAGTTGTCATCGCCCAGGCGCGTCACTCCGGCATCCTGGGCCGTGCCGCAGTTGAAGGTGCAAAACTCGCGGATGGTGTTGCGATCGCCGATTTCGAGGCGGGTCGGCTCGCCGGCGTACTTCTTGTCCTGCGGCTGTTCGCCGATGGAGCAGAACTGGAAGATGCGGTTGTCGCAGCCGATCCGGGTATGGCCCGTGATGACGACATGCGGCCCGATGACGGTATGGTCGCCGATCTCGACATGCTCGCCGACCAGCGAATACGGACCGACCACGATGCCGCGACCCAGCCGCGCGGCGGGATGGACGATGGCGGTCGGGTGGATGCTCATGTCGAGGTAGAGCGCATGGCGCACATCAGGTCGGCCTCCGCCGCCACCTGGCCGTCGACTTTGGCCGTCGCCGAGAATTTCCAGATGCCGCGCTTGGTGGTCGTCAGTCTGACATCGAGCATTAGCTGGTCGCCGGGTCCGACCGGCCTCTTGAAGCGGGCGTTGTCGATGCCGACGAAGTAGTAGACCGACACGCCGTCCGGCTTGACGCCCATGGTCTTGAAGGAGAGTATCGCTGCCGTCTGCGCCATCGCCTCGACCACCAGCACGCCGGGCATCACCGGATGATGCGGGTAGTGACCGGGAAAGAAGGGCTCGTTCATGCTGACGTTCTTGAGCGCCGTGATCCGCTCGCCGGGAATCACCTCCAGCACCCGGTCTACCAGCAGGATCGGATAGCGGTGCGGCAGGTATTCGAGAATCCGGTGGATGTCCATGCTGGAATCGACGGCTACGCTTGCCACTGTGTCGCTCATGATTTCTTCTCCAATGCGGCGAGCCGCTGTTCCAGGGCGCGGATTTTATCGGCCATCGCGTCAAGGTGACGCAGCCGCGAAAAATTTCTCAGCCAGTCGCCATGCTCGAGCAGAGGGATGGCTCCGCTGTAGGTACCCGCGGCCGGAATCGACTTCATCACCAGCGTGCCGGCCGCCACATTGACGTCATCAGCAATGTGCAAGTGGCCGAGGATTATTGCGGCGCCACCTACCGTGCAGCGGGCCCCGATAAGGGTGCTACCGGCGATGCCGACGCAGCCTGCCATGGCGGTATGGGCGCCGATGCGGACGTTGTGGCCGATCTGGATCTGGTTGTCGAGCTTGACACCGTCGGCGATCACCGTGTCACCCAGCGCACCGCGATCGATCGTAGTGCCGGCGCCGATCTCGACATCGTCACCGATCAATACACGCCCCATCTGGGGAATCTTGACCCAGCGACCTTCTACCTCGCGGGCAAAGCCGAAGCCGTCGGCACCGATCACGGCCCCCGAATGCACCAGGCAGCGGGCCCCCAGGCGACTTCCCGGATAAATTGCCACGTTGGCCGCCAAGCGGCTGTCGATACCGATCACCACCCCGGCCCCGATGCTGCAGTTCGCGCCGATGACGACGCCCTCGTCAACCGCGGCGCCCGGTCCGATCCAGACATTCGGTCCGATGCTGGCACAGGCGGCGACCTCGCCTTCCACCACTGCGCTCGGATGGATGCCGGGTTCCGGCGCCCGCGGCAGATTCAGCCATTGCGCCACGCGCGCGTAATAGAGATAAGGTTGCGCCGTCAGGATCGCCGCCACCCCCTCCACCGCCGGTGGCGCCATGATCACGGCGGCGGCGCGGGTGGTCGCCAGTTGATGTCGATACTTCGGATTGGCGAGGAAGGCCAGTTCGCCGGGGCCGGCATTTTCCAGCGTCGCGATACGCGAAACCGCCGTATCGCCGGCACCGACTATCTCCCCGCCGAAGCGGGCGACGATCTCGTCAAGCCGGACCACCACGACGGGAGTCTTACTTGCCGCCGTCACCCAGCGCCTTGAGCACCTTGTCGGTAATGTCGATGCGCGGGCTCACGTAGGCCGCCTCCTGGAAAATGATGTCGTACTTCTCGGTTTCCGCGAGCTGCTTGACGATCTTGTTCACCCGCTCGAAGATTGCCGCCATTTCCTCGTTCTGCCTCTGGCTCAGGTCCTCGCGGAATTCGCGCCGCTTGCGCTCGAACTCCCGGCTGAGGTCGCCGAACTCGCGCTCCTTGGCGCGGCGCTCGGTCTCGGCCATGGTCACCGCATTCTTGTCAAGATTTTCCTGCATCGATTTGAGCTGCTTGGCGATGCGCTGCAGTTCCTGGTCGCGAACCTCGAAATCCTTCTCGATTTTTTTCTTGGCGCGTGCCGCCTGGGGCGCTTCGGCCAGTATTTTCTGGATATTGATTGCGCCGATCTTGCTGTCCGCCAGGGTGACGGCGGAGAACGAAAGCAGGGCAATACCGGCAAGAACCGTTTTCTTCAGCATGACTGTCTCACTCTTGGTAAGGACTCAGAACGACGAGCCCATCTGGAACTGCAGACGCTGGATATCGTCGTTTTTATTCGTGTCGAAGGGATTGCCGTAGGAGAACTTCAATGGTCCGAACGGCGAATTCCAGGACACGGCCAGGCCAGCACTGTATCTGAGGTCGCTGAGGCTGAAACTGGTACTGTTGTCTTTGACTCTGGCGGAGGCTATGCCCTTGGCTGGACCCCAGACGTTGCCGGCATCGACGAAAATGCTCATGCGCAAGGACTTGTCCAGTCCCATGCCGGGAACCGGGAACATCAGTTCGGCATTGGCGACCAATCGCGTGTCGCCTCCCACCGCGTCGTTGCTTATCGGGTCACGCGGTCCCAGTGAACCCGACTCGAAGCCGCGCACCGAACCTATGCCGCCGGCGTAGTAGTTCTTGAAGAAGGGCAGCACTTCGTCACCGCCATAGGTTCTGCCGATGCCGACTTCGCCGTTCAGGGCCAGCGTCAGCTTGCCACGTTCGATGAGCGGAAAGAACTGCAGATGCTGATAGCTGGCGCGGTAATAGCTCACCGTACTGCCGGGAAGCGAAACCTCCGCTATAGCCTTGCGCAACCTGCCCGAGGTGGGGAAGATCACGCTGTCCCTCTCGTCCTTTTGCCAGCCGAAAGTGGTCAGAAAGGTATCCGTGGTGTTGCCGTATTCACAAACGTATCGCTGATACTGCAACGATGTGTTGGGATCGATAGTGGTGCAATTGCGCGTGATATCGTTGATTTTCGTATGATCGTAGGACAGGCCGAAATTGATGTAATCATCCTCGCCGATCGGCACCCCCCAGCGCAGGCCGCCGCCGAACGATTCCGAGCTGTAGTCGGCGACGTCCAGAGATTCGGTATCGATGTTGCGCACGTAGAGGTCGAAACCCTGGCTGACCCCATCGACCGTGAAATAGGGGTCGGTATGCGAGATCGAATAGACCTGGTTCGACTTGCTGGTGCTGATCTGCAAGCTGAGGTGCTTGCCGCTGCCGAAAAGGTTTTGCTGTGAAATCGAGCTCGAAAGGGTGAAATTCTCCGCGCTCGAAAAGCCCGCGCCCAGCGAGAGGTTTCCGGTGGGCTTCTCCTTGACCTTGAGATCCATGTCGACCTGGTCCGTCGTCCCCGGGACGGGCGGTGTTTCCACCGTCACCTCCTCGAAATAGCCGAGGCGGTCGACCCGCGTACGCGACTTGTTGATTTTCGCGCCGTCGTACCAGCCGGCTTCCGACTGGCGCATTTCGCGGCGGATCACCTCGTCGCGCGTCTTCGTATTGCCCGTCACGTTGATGCGGCGGACATAGACCCGGCGTCCGGGGTCGATGAAAATGGTGAATGCCACCTGGCGCTTTTCCTTGTCGAGCTCGGGCGCGGCATTCACGTTGGCAAAGGCATAACCGTCGTTGCCCAGGCGCTCGCTGATGGCCTTGGTGGTCTCGGTCATGTTCTCGCGCGAAAACACCTCACCCGGCTTGATTCTCACCAGCTTCGTCAACTCGTCCTCCGGCACCAGCAACTGGCCGGCCAGCTTGACCGAGGAGATGGCGTATTTTTCGCCCTCGCTGATATTGATGGTGATGTAGATGTCCTGCTTTTCGGGCGAAATCGAAACCTGGGTCGACTCGACATTGAATTCGAGATAGCCGCGATTGAGGTAATACGAGCGCAGGGTCTCGATGTCCCCCGAGAGTTTCTGCTTTGAGTACTGGTCGTTTTTCGTATACCAGGTCAGCCAGTTCGGCGACCGCAAGACCATCAGATCGAGCAGGTCCGACTCCTTGAAGGCGCCGGCACCGACGATGTTGATCTGCTTGATCTTGGCGATGTCACCCTCGACCACCGCGAAGTTGATGCCGACGCGATTGCGCTCCAGCGGCGTGATGGTGGTCGTCACCTGAACCGCATAGTAGCCCTGCGCGAGGTACTGGCGCTTGAGCTCCTGCTCGGCACGTTCGACCATGGCACGGTCGAAGATGCGCGACTCGGCAAGACCGACGTCGCGCAAACCCTTCTTCAGGTCTTCGGGCTTGAAGGCCTTGAGCCCGGCGAATTCCAGCGAGGCGATGGCCGGGCGCTCTTCCAGTACCACCACCAGAACCTGCCCTTCAATCTCGAGGCGAACGTCCTTGAAAAAGCCGGTGGCAAACAATGCCTTGATTGCGGCGGCCGCCTTTTCGTCGGTCATGGTATCGCCCACCTTCACCGGCAGGTAGGAGAAAACGGTTCCTGCTTCGGTGCGCTGGATGCCTTCGACCCGGATATCCTTGATCTGGAATGCGTCAAATGCCAATGCGGTGCGCGCCAGCAGCGCGAGAACCAGCCCGGCAAGCAGTTTCTTGTTCATGTAATTGGACGGTAATTAGCCGGAAACAAGGCGGTTGATGTCGTTATAAAAGGCAAAAGCCATGAGCAGCGCCAGCAAGGCAAAACCGATCTGCTGGCCTATTTCCAGAGCCCGTTCCGAGACCGGGCCGCCCTTCAGAAATTCGACGAGATAATACATCAAATGCCCTCCGTCCAGAACGGGTACAGGCAGCAGATTGAGCACGCCGAGACTGATGCTGATCAGGGCCAGGAAGCGCAGGTAATAGCTGGGTCCGAGTTTGGCCGACTGGCCGGCGTAATCGGCGATCGTCACCGGGCCCGAGAGGTTTTTCCATGACAGTTCGCCGGTCAGCATTCGGCCCATCATGCGCAAACTGAGGATCGACGTGTCCCAGGTCTGCCGCAGTGCGCGAGTGACCGATTCGAGGGGGCCGTAGCTCACGACTATGGTCATCGCGAAGAGTTCACCCTGCCCTTCCCTTACCATCAGGCCAAGCCGCCCCGATTTTTGCCCACCTTCCTCCACCGGTCGCGGGGTCGCCAGCAGTTCGAGCCGGCCGCCGTCCCGCTCGATGGTGAAGCGCAACTGCCGATCTGGCGCTGCCCTTGCTGCCGCAGCCAGCTCCGCCCATGTGGCAATCCCCGTGCCGTCGATCGCGAGCACCCGGTCGCCATCACGGAACCCGGCCTGGGCGGCGGCAGAACCCGATTGCACCATTCCCACCACGGCGGGTAGCGGCGGACGGTAGAGGACCAGGCCCAGCAGGCGCAGCGGATCGTTCTCCAGTTCTTCGACATCGAAACGATCGCTGGCGAAACGGTAGGTGGCGATCTCTCGTTGCTGACTGATCACTTCCAGTCGCACGTCCTCCTTGTCCAGGGCCAGACGTATCACCTCCCAGCGCAACTCCTGCCAGGTCGCGATCGCCCTGCCGTTGACCGCGCGCACCGTACCGCCTTCGACGATGCCCGCCACCGCCGCCGGCGTCCCCGCCGGCGGCGAACCGAGGCGCGGCTTGAGCTCGGTAACGCCATGCATGAAGAGGAACCAGTAGAGCACGATGGCCAGCAGGAAGTTGGCGGCCGGACCTGCCGCCACGATGAAGGCGCGCCGGCCCACCGATTGCCGGTTGAAGGCACGCGGCAAGTCGGTTGCGGCAACTTCGCCTTCGCGTTCGTCCAGCATCTTGACGTAGCCGCCGAGGGGAAATGCCGAGATCGCCCACTCGGCGCCGTCGCGGCCGTGGCGGCGCATCCAGAGTACCTTGCCGAAACCGAAGGCAAAGCGCAGTACCTTGACGCCGCAGTAACGCGCCGCGAGGTAGTGGCCCATTTCGTGCACCACCACCAGTACCGCGAGGGCGACCAGGAAGGCGGCGACATACCAGGCCAGCATTTGTGGATTCATGAAGAGGAGCCGCCCTGTCGCAAGAGGATTTCCGTCGCCATCGCGCGTCCCTGTCGATCGGCTTCGAGTACTGCCGCCAGATCAGGCAGCGCCGCCTGCGGCACCGCATCCAGGGTCGCCGCGATCAGCCCGGCAATACCCAGGAATGGCAATCGCAGCTCAAGAAACGCGGACACCGCGACCTCGTTGGCCGCATTCAGCACCGCGGCCGCATTGCCTTCGGCGCGCAGGGCCCGGTACGCCAGATCCAGGCAGGGAAAGCGCACCGGATCCGGCCGCTCGAAATCGAGCCGGCCGACAGTGAACAGATCGAGCGGCGCCACGCCGGAATCGATGCGTTGCGGCCAGGCCAGGGCATGGGCGATCGGCGTCCGCATGTCGGGATTGCCTAGCTGGGCCAGCACCGAACCATCCTCGTAATCGACCAGGGAATGGATCACGCTCTGCGGATGGATCACCACCTCGATTCGTTCGGCCGGCGCGTTGAACAGCCAGTGTGCCTCGATGACTTCGAGACCCTTGTTCATCATGGTCGCCGAATCGACGGAGATCTTGCGCCCCATCACCCAGTTCGGATGCGCCACCGCCTGCTCGGGCGTGATCCGGGTCAAAGCATCGAGCGGCGTGGTGCGAAATGGACCGCCCGAGGCGGTCAGCAGTATCCGTCTGACCCCGCACCGCGCCATGTCGCCGGAATAGTCGCCGGGCATGGACTGGAATACCGCATTGTGCTCGCTGTCGATCGGCAGCAGCAGGGTGCCGGCGCGGCGAGCCTCGCCCATGAATACCGCCCCGGCCATGACCAGTGCTTCCTTGTTGGCCAGCAGGACGCGCTTGCCGGCGCGTACCGCAGCCAGGGTCGGCGGCAGTCCGGCGGCACCGACGATCGCGGCCATCACCGCATCGACCCCTGGCAGGCTGGCAACCCCGGTCAGGGCGTCGGGACCGTGCAGCACCTCGGTGCGCACGCTGGCATCGCGGAGCAGGGCAACCAGTTCCCGCGCGGCCGTGGCAGTTCCCACCACCGCATACGCCGGACGAAACTGCCGACATTGTGCGGCGAGCAGTTCCACTTGCCCATGCCCCGTCAGGGCCACCACCTCAAAGCGATCCGGGTGACGCGCCACCACGTCGAGCGTGCTCACGCCGATCGAACCGGTGGCGCCGAGTATGGTCAGTTTCATGCGCGCACGAAATACAGGATCAGCGCCGCCAGCGGCAGGGCCGAGGTAAGCGCGTCGATGCGATCGAGCACGCCGCCGTGACCGGGCAGCAAATTGCTGCTGTCCTTGATGCCGGCCTGGCGCTTCAGGAGCGACTCGAACAGGTCGCCCATGACGCTGACAGCAGTCAGCAACAGCAACAGCAACACTACGAGGGGCGTCGCCAGCGGTACCTTCCCGGCAAGTGGCGAAAAGTTGAGCACGATCGTGCCATAGACCATGACACCGGCTACTGCACCCGCGACGCCTTCCCAGGTCTTGCCGGGACTGATCGCCGGCGCCAGCTTGTGTTTGCCGAAGGCCCGCCCGACGAAATAGGCGGCAATGTCGGCAACCCAGACCAACGCCATGGCGGCCAGCAAAAGCCATACGCTCACGGCGTGCAGGGCCGTCATCGCGGCCCAGGTCGGCAGGATTACCAGCGCACCGAGCAGGTAGCCGACGAAATCGTTGCCTGACAGCGTCCATTTGAAGCGGAACCACAAGGGCACCACGGCGATCCAGAATACCGCAGACACCGCCAGCAGGACCGGAACAAGTTGTGGTGCCGCCACCGCAAGCTGCCAGCAGAACAGCAGCTGCACAAAGGCATACATCACCCGCGCCGGAGGGTCCTGCCGCATCAGGCCACCCCACTCCCATGCGGCGAGCGCAGCGACGAGGGCAAATGCCAGCGTCGCCGCCAGCGGCGGCAAGGCAAAAAGAATCAAGGCAAACCCCGCTACCAGCAGCAGCGCGGTGATGACCCGCGTCCTAAGCATTACCGTCCGTGAAGGGGGATGCAATAGTCGGCGCCGGCGCAACGGCGGCGACCTGATCCAGCTGTTCGCTGGTACGGCCGAAGCGGCGCTCGCGGCGGCGATAGGACTCTATCGCCGCATCCAGGGCCGCATCGTCGAAATCCGGCCAGAGTGTCTTGGTGAAATACAACTCGCTGTAGGCCAGCTGCCAGAGCAGGAAATTGCTGATGCGCTGTTCGCCGCCGGTACGAATGAACAGGTCCGGCTCGGGCGCATAGGCCATTGTCAGATGCGGCGCCAGATCACCCTCGCCGAAACAGCCAGCTTTTTCCGGATGCGCCAGCGCCAGCTGGTTGATGGCCTGCAGCATGTCCCAGCGACCGCCATAATTCGCGGCAATGGTCAGCGTCAGCTTGGAGTTATTGGCGGTCTTCGCTTCGCCTTCGCGAATCAGCGCCACCAGTCGCGGCTCGAAGGCCCCCAGGTCGCCCACCACCTTGAGCCGGACGCCATTGACATGCAGCTTGCCGATTTCGGCCTGCAGGGCGCCAATGAACAGATTCATGAGGAAGGACACCTCCTCCGCCGGCCGCCGCCAGTTTTCAGAGGAAAAGGCGAACAGGGTCAGGTAGTCCACTCCCCGGGCAATGCAGGCCTTGACCATGGCCCGCACCGTTTCGACCCCGCGTTTGTGGCCGGCGACGCGCGGCATCATGCGCTTCCTGGCCCAGCGGCCGTTACCGTCCATGATGATGGCGATGTGCTGCGGCACATCGACTACCGCGGGAATGGCCTGCGTCGAGCTGGTGAATTTCCCTGCCATGCCATTCCCTCCGCTGTGGTCGGGTGGCGATCCGCAAACTTCAGATCGCCATCAGATCCTTCTCTTTTTCCGCCAGCGCGCGGTCGACTTCCGCCACGTAGCGGTCGGTCAGGCGCTGCATGTCGTCGAGCGCCTTGCGCTCCTCGTCTTCGGCGATTTCCTTCTTCTTCAGTGCGTCCTTCAGGTGCGAAATCGCGTCGCGTCGGAGGTTGCGGATTGCCACCTTGGCGTTCTCGCCCTCGTGCTTGATCACCTTGATCAGGTCGCGCCGGCGCTCTTCCGTCAGCGCCGGCATCGGCACACGGATCAGTTCGCCCTGGGATGAAGGATTCAGCCCCAGGTCGGAATCGCGAATCGCCTTTTCCACCTTGGCCACCATCGGCTTTTCCCAGGGCTGTACGCCGATGGTGCGGGCGTCGATCAGAGTTACATTGGCCACCTGTGGAATGGGCACCGGCGACCCGTAGTAATCGACCTGCACATGGTCGAGGATGCCGGTATGCGCCCGACCGGTGCGCACCTTGCCGAGGTCGGCCTTCAAGGCCTCCAGGCTTTTTTGCATTTTCTGTTCGGAAGTCTTTTTCAGTTCGGGAATCATGCCTGCTCCTAAACGTGAACCAGTGTGCCCTCGTCCTCGCCCATCACCACGCACTTCAATGCGCCGGCCTTGAAGATCGAAAACACGTTGATCGGCAGCTTCTGGTCGCGGCAAAGGGCAAAAGCCGTGGCATCCATTACCGCCAGGTTGCGGCTGATTACCTCGTCGAAGCTGATGCGGGCGAAGCGCGTCGCCGCCGGATCCTTTTTCGGGTCGGCCGTATAGATGCCGTCGACCTTGGTCGCCTTCAGTACGATTTCGGCACCGATCTCGGAGCCGCGCAGCGCCGCCGCGGTATCCGTCGTAAAAAAAGGATTGCCGGTACCGGCGCCGAAAATCACCACCTTGCCTTCTTCCAGATAGCGGATGGCCTTGCCGCGGATGTAGGGCTCGACTACCTGCTCGATATTCAGCGCCGACTGCACGCGGGCGTTGATGCCGGCCTGACGCATGGCATCGGACAGTGCCATGGCGTTCATCACCGTCGCCAGCATGCCCATGTAGTCGGCCGTGGCGCGATCCATGCCGGTCGCCGTACCGGCGATGCCGCGAAAGATGTTGCCGCCGCCGATCACCACGCCGACTTCGACGCCGAGATCGGTGACCGCCTTGATTTCCGCCACGATGCTGCCCAGCATCGCCGTGTTGATGCCGTAGGCATCATCGCCCATCAGCGCCTCGCCCGACAGCTTGAGCAGGATGCGGCGAAACTTCGGCACGGTCATGGCGTGTCGATTATTGCTTGTTGCCGGCGGCAGCCGCTGCCTGCGCCGCCACCTCGGCAGCGAAGTCATTGACCTTCTTCTCGATGCCCTCGCCGACGATGAACAGCGTGAAACCCGCCACCGATGCACCCTTGGCCTTCAGCAGCTGCTCGATGGTCTGCTTGCCGTCTTCGGCCTTGACGAACACCTGGCCGAGCAGGGTGACGTCCTTCAGGTACTTCTGCACCGTGCCCTCGGCGATCTTTTCCAGCATGGCTTCCGGCTTGCCGGCCTCGCGCGCCTTCTCGATCGCGATACGGCGTTCCATGTCCAGCAGCTCCGCCGGCACGCCGGACGAATCCAGCGACTTCGGCTTGGAAGCGGCGATGTGCATCGCCAAGTCCTTCGCCAGCTGCTCGTCGCCGCCGACCACATCGACCAGTACGCCGATCTTCGAGCCGCCGTGGATGTAGGAAGTCAATTTGCCCTTGGCCGCAACGCGCACGAAGCGGCGGATGCTCATGTTCTCGCCGATCTTGCCCACCAGCGCGGAGCGGGTGGATTCGACCGTGCCCTCGCCCATCGGCAGGGCCGACAGCGCGGCGACGTCGGCCGGACTCTTTTCCGCCACCAGGTGCGCGCAGTCGGCAGCCAGCTTGAGGAACTCGTCGTTCTTGGCGACGAAGTCGGTCTCGCTGTTGATCTCGAAAATGCTGCCCAGCTTGCCGTCGGCGGCGATGTGGATTGCCACCACGCCCTCCGCCGCGACGCGGGTGGCGGCCTTGCTGGCCTTGTTGCCCAGCTTGACGCGCAGGATTTCCTCGGCCTTCGCCATGTCGCCGGCCGCTTCGGTCAGCGCCTTCTTGCATTCCATCATCGGCGCGTCGGTCTTCTCGCGCAGTTCCTTGACCATGCTTGCGGTAATTTCCGCCATTGCTCTACTCCAGAATCAAAACCTTAGAATCTGTTAGTCACAGAGGCCACAGAGGTCACAGAGGAAACCCTCTGCTCTTCTCTGTGTCCTCTGTAATCTCTGTGGCCAGATGCCTTGCCTTTATTCGGCCGCTTCCGAGACTTCGACGAATTCGTCGTCGCCGGCCAGCTGTTGCACCACCTCGTTTACGCCCTGGCTCTTGCCTTCGAGGATGGCGTCGGCCACGCCACGGGCGTACAGGCGGATCGCGCCGGAGGAGTCGTCGTTGCCGGGGATCACGTAGCTCACGCCTTCCGGGGAGTGGTTGGTATCGACCACGCCGATCACCGGGATACCGAGCTTGCCGGCTTCCGTGATGGCGATCTTGTGGTAGCCGACGTCGATGACGAAGATCGCATCCGGCAGGCCACCCATGTCCTTGATGCCGCCGATGGACTTGCGCAGCTTGTCCATCTCGCGCTGCAGGGTCAGGGTTTCCTTCTTCGACAGTTTCTCGAAGTTGCCCTCGGACATGGCGGTTTCCAGGTCCTTGAGGCGCTTGACCGACAGCTTCAGCGTCTTGAAGTTGGTCATCATGCCGCCCAGCCAGCGGTCATCGACATAGGGCATACCGCAACGCTGGGCTTCCTCGGCGATGATCTCGCGCGCCTGGCGCTTGGTGCTGACGAACAGGATGGTGCCCTTCTTGGCCGCCATCTTGCGGATGAAAGCGATCGCCTCCTGGTACTTGCCCAGGGTCTTTTCGAGGTTGATGATGTGGATCTTGTTGCGATGGCCGAAAATGTAGGGGGCCATCTTGGGGTTCCAGAAACGGGTCTGGTGGCCGAAATGAACGCCGGCCTCCAGCATCTGGCGCATGGTTGTGCTCATGTGACTATCTCCGATTGGGTTGAACCTCCGCCCGGCCGTGCTGCTTCGCGCTGCTGCGCGAAGCCACCCTATCGGCGCCGGGCGTGTGGATTTTGTCCGGGACCATCCCGGGCAAGCGCGCGATTATAGCGGCTCCGTCAGGCAGGCACAAGCCGTGGCACCGGTTAAAATACGCTTCCCCGATATTTCCCAGCATCCATGGCCATTTCCATAAAAACCGCCGAAGAGATTGCCGAAATGCGCGTTGCCTGCCACCTGGCCGGCGAAGTCCTCGACTATATCGAGCCCTTCGTCAAGCCCGGCATCACCACCGTCGAACTGGACAAGCTCTGCCACGACTACATGGTCGACGTCCAGGGCTGCATTCCGGCCCCGCTCAACTATGCGCCGCCGGGCTACGCCCCCTACCCCAAGTCGATTTGCGCCTCGGTCAACCATCAGGTCTGCCACGGTGTGCCGAACGAACGCGCGCTGAAGAAGGGTGACATCGTCAACCTCGACATCACCACCATCAAGGACGGCTGGCACGGCGATACCAGCCGCACCTTCTGCGTCGGTGACACATCCATCCTGGCGCGACGGCTGGTCGCCATGACCCACGAGTGCATGTGGGTCGGCATCGCCCAGGTCAAGCCCGGCGTGCATCTCGGCGCAGTCGGCGCCACGATCCAGAAACATGCCGAAGGCGCCGGCTTTTCCGTGGTACGGGAATTCTGCGGCCACGGCATCGGCCGCAATTTCCACGAGGAACCCCAGGTCCTGCACTACGGCAAACCGGACGCCGGACCGCTGCTGGTGCCCGGCATGGTGTTCACCATCGAACCGATGATCAATGCCGGCAAGGCCGCGATCTCCGAATTGCCCGACGGTTGGACCATCGTCACCAAGGACCGCAGCCTTTCCGCGCAATGGGAACACACGGTCTGCGTCACCGAAACCGGCGTCGAGGTGATGACGATGTCCGCCGGCGCGCCACCCTGCCCGCCGCACATACGCATCACCCCATAGGGTCTGTTCTCAATCATGCGACGGTGGCGCCGGGATCAAATCTGGATGCGATGCAAGGCGCGGCGACGCCGCGCGATTCATATCTCGCCAGGAGCCGCAACGCCGCAGCGCGCCAGATTTGACCCGGCCCTCCGGGTTGAGGCCGGACGCGGCGTCTGCGGCGTTGTCGAACTTGGCAAGGGATTACCCTTGCCTGCGTCCTCCGCCTTGCATCCATCCGCGTCGGGCCTCAACGCCATCCGCCGGCTGATTGAGAACAGACCCTAAGCATGGCCGACCTGCGCCAACTGGCCGCGAGCGCCCGCCAGCGCCTGGTCGACGGCCAGCAGCAACTGGCCGCCGCCTGGCGCGAGAAACGGGACAGCGCCGCCCTGCTTGGCGGACGTGCCGCGCTGGTCGATGGCGTGCTGCGCGATATCTGGCAGGCCCTGGCGATGCCGGTCGGGTGCGCCCTGGCAGCCGTGGGCGGCTATGGCCGGGGCCGGCTCTATCCCGGCTCCGACGTCGATCTGCTGATCCTGGTCGTCGACGAACAGCACGCGACGCAGGATTCAGCTACCGCGGCGCGCATCGAGCAGCTGATCGGCCTGCTCTGGGACATCGGCCTCGACATCGGCCACAGCGTGCGCAGCATCGACCAGTGCCTCGACGAAGCCGAACGCGACATTACCGTCAAGACCGCGCTGCTCGAGGCGCGCCGGCTGGCCGGCTCCCGCGAGCTCTACGATGCCTTCGAACAAAGCTGCGCCGTGGCGCTGGAGCCGGCGGCCTTCCTCACCGCCAAGCAACTGGAACAGGCCGAGCGTTATGCCAAGTTCCACGACACTCCCTACAGCCTGGAGCCCAATTGCAAGGAAAGCCCCGGCGGCGGCCGCGACCTGCAGGCGATCCAGTGGGTAGCCCGCGCCGCCGGCATCGGCGACGACTGGAAATCACTGGCCCGCGCCGGACTGATCACGGCATCCGAGGTACGCCAGTTCGAACGCGCCGAGCGCTTCCTCGCCGAACTGCGTATCGAACTGCACCTGCTCGCCGGCCGGCGCGAAGACCGCCTGCTGTTCGACCACCAGGAAAGGCTGGCCGTGGCAATGGGCATCGGGCCGACCGAGACCAAGCGCGCCTCCGAAGTACTGATGCAGCGCTACTACCAGAACGCCAAGCTGGTGACGCAGATCAATTCACTGGTAATGCAGGTACTGGCTGACCGCCTGCTGTCAGTCAAGCCGGGACCGCCGATCGTCATCGACGCGCACTTCCAGATGGTGCGCGACCTGCTCGACGTGCGTGACGAGGAGGTGTTCCAGCGCGATCCGCGGGCGATCCTCGAGTGCTTCCTGCTGCAAATGCAACGCTCGGAAATCAAGGGCATGACGCCGCGCACGCAACGCGCCCTGTGGCGCTCGCAGGCCCGCATCGACGCCGCCTTCCGCCGCGATCCGCAAAACCGCGTGCTGTTCCTCAAGCTGTTCCAGCAGAAGCACCTGACGCATCCGATGCGGCGCATGAACCAGTACGACATCCTCGGCCGCTACCTGCCCGCCTTCGGCCGCATCGTCGGCCAGATGCAGCACGACCTGTTCCACGTGTACACCGTCGACCAGCACATCCTGCAGGTGATGGGCAACCTGCGCCGCTTCGTCATGCCCGAATTCGCCCACGAATACCCGTTCTGCTCGCGGCTCATCACCGGCTTCGAGAAGCGCTGGCTGCTGTACATCGGCGCGCTGTTCCACGACATCGCCAAGGGCCGCGGCGGCGACCATTCGCAGCTGGGCAAGCGCGATGCGGCAAACTTCTGCCGCGACCACGGCATCACGGGGGAGGATGCCCAGCTGGTGGTATTCCTCGTCGAACAGCACCTGACCATGTCGCAGGTGGCACAGAAGCAGGACCTGGCCGATCCCGACGTCATCCTCGCCTTCGCCGCGCGGGTCGGCAACCTGCGCCAGCTCACGGCCCTCTACCTGCTGACGGTGGCCGACATCCGCGGCACCAGCCCGAAGGTCTGGAACGCCTGGAAGGGCAAGCTGCTGGAAGACCTGTTCCGAATGACCGCCGGCGTGCTCAAGGGCAACGCGGTGCTGCAACTCACCGGCGTCGCCGAACGCCAGGAAGAAGCGCGCAGCATCCTGCGCTACCACGGCCTGCGCCCGGACACCGAAGTCGCCCTGTGGAGCCAGCTCGACACCGGCTATTTCATGCGCCACGCCGCCGACGAGATCGCCTGGCACACGCGCACCCTTTACCACCGCCCGTCCGGCGCGGAGCCCGTGGTGCGGGCGCGCCTCAACCCGATGGGCGAAGGCCTGCAGGTGATGGTCTACGTGCCCGACCAGACGCTGCTGTTCGCCCGCCTCTGCGGCTTCTTCGCCCGACTGGGATTCAGCATCGTCGACGCCAAGATCCACACCACGCGCCACGGCTATGCGCTGGACAGCTTCGTCGTCTTCCCCATCGACGACAGCATGCCCTACCGCGACATGATCGGCCTCATCGAGCACGACATCACCGAACAGCTGACCCGGCTGCCGCCGCTGCCCACCTCCTTCGGCGGGCGCCTGTCGCGCCAGGTCAAGCACTTCCCGGTGACGCCCGAAGTGGACATCCGCGCCGACGAGCGCGGCAGCCAGTATCTGCTTTCGCTCACCGCCGCCGACCGGCCGGGCCTGCTCTACGGCGTTGCCCGGGTGCTCGGCGAGCACGGCATCGCGCTGTACACGGCCAAGATTTCCACCCTCGGCGAACGCGTCGAGGACAGCTTCCTCATCAGCGGCAAGGAACTGGCGCATACCGCTACGCTGGTGAAGCTGGAGCAGGACCTGCTCGCGGTGCTGCAGGTCTGAGGATTACTTGCCGGAAGCCTTCACCGGGTTATACGTCATGACTCCCGCTGCTGTCCCCTGGCAAATTTCCAGCCACCGCCGGAATGAGCGCCGCATCGGCGACACGGCGAGCGGCGGGTGACATTGCCGATTTCACGCAGGCCCAAGGTGGAGGCTCCGGCAGCCGGGGCGCCGGGGAAACGACCCGGAGACAGGTCCGGACATGGGCCGCGGAAAGGCTCAGCCGTCGTCGTTGATGTTGGTGATCAGTTCCTGCAGCACCGTATCCGCCCGATCGTTGACGATCTGGCAGGTGCCGGCGTTTTCGTGGCCGCCGCCGCCGTAGAACAGCATCAGCTCGCCGATGTTGGTGTTCGAGCTGCGATTGACGATCGACTTGCCGCAGGCGAGCACGGTGTTCTGCTTCTGCACGCCCCACAGGACGTGGATCGAGATGTTCACCTCGGGAAACAGGGCGTAGACCATGAAGCGATTGACGGCGAAGATGATGGGTTCGCGGCGCAGGTCGAGCACCGCGAGGTTCTTGTGGATCTTCGTGCAGCGCCTGATCTGCTCCTTGGCCTTGTCCACGTGGTCGAAGTAGAGGTCGACGCGCTCCTTGACATCGGGCAGGGCCAGAATGTCATCGATGCCGTGATTCCGGCAGTAGGCGATCAGGTCCATCATCAGCTGGTAGTTGCTGACGCGGAACTCGCGGAAGCGGCCAAGCCCGGTGCGCGAATCCATGATGTAGTTGAGCAGCACCCAGTCCTTGGGGTCGAGGATTTCCTGGCGCGTGAAGTTGGCCGAATCGCTCTTGTCAACGGCGAGCATCATTGCGTTGAAGGGCGCCGGGAAACGGCTCTTGCCGCCAAAATGTTCGTACACCACGCGCGCCGCGGAAGGCGCATCGGGGTAGATGATGTGGTTGGGGCGGTCGCCCGGATTGCGGAAGGTCTCCGAGAGATGGTGGTCGAAGGCCAGGTGCACGCCCGGAACGAAGGGCAGGTTGGTGGTGATGTCGCGCTCGGAAATTTCGACCTTGCCATCCTGCATGTCCTTGGGATGGACGAACTTGATTTCGTCGATCAGGTCCATCTCGTTGAGCAGCACGGCACAGACCAGGCCGTCGAAATCGCTGCGTGTGACCAGGCGATATTTCTTGTCGGACATGTCGTTTCTCCCAGACGGCGCGGACGATGGTTTCAGTGCCGTCCGCGTTGCGGCCGAAGCCGGAAAATTCATTCGTCGGGAGGATTGTATTCCAGTCTCGCCAGGATGCCATGCGCGACATAAAACACCGCCAGGCGCAGCGGCCGACCCTCGCCGGCGAACAGCGCGGCATAGGCTTCGAGCTGCGGCCGGTAGCCTTCAACATGGGCTGCGAGGCGCGCCGCGTCGGCTGACGCGCCGAGGTCGCTGGTCTTGTAGTCGATGATCCAGCGTACGCCGTCCTCGACGAAGCTGCGGTCGATAACGCGGGTTTCCGCCCGGCCGCCCTCCCCGCGCCGCGCGATGGCCAGCTCGGCGCCGGCATCGGCGCGCGGCCGCAACAGCCACCGCCCATCCGCGCTGGAAAGCGTGGTCGCCAGCAGGCGCGCCGCCCGCTCCGCCCCGTCGCGCGCCTTGGCCTGCGGCCAGCCGCGCCCGGCCAGCCAGCGCTCGAAACCGGGCCGGCGCGCAGCGACGGCCCCGAGCGGCCAGGAGGCGGGATTGGTCGCCGCCATTTCCAGCAGCGCATGTACCAGCGTGCCGACATCGGCCGCCAGGGAATCCACGACTTCCTCGCGCACGGCCGCTGCGGCGGGCAGCGGTGGCGCGCGCCAGGCAACGGGGATCGCGGGGGCTGCAAGACGGCACAGGCGCGGCACGAAGTACGAGGCGTTCTCGCCGCCGCTAAAAAAAGTCGGCGCTGGCGCCACGGCGGCAGCGGAGAATTCGGCCTCGACGGCCGGCCACAGGCGGGCCAGCAGCGAATTCGCCGCCGGCGTGGCCAGCGTGCCGTCCTCCCTGCGGCTGGCCACCGCCACCAGGTGCAGGCGGCGCACCGCGCGCGTGACGGCGACATACAGCACGCGCGCCGCCTCGTTGGCGGAGCGCTCATCTTCCAGTCCCTTCAGGAAATCGTATAGGGTCGGCTCGCCCGCGCCGCGCCGCCGCCGGCGATTTACCGGCGCCGCCAGCAGGCGCTCGCCGGCTTGCAGCGGCAGGCTGTCCCAGGCCAGGAGCGGCGCATCCGGCGGCCGCGTGGCACGCTGCAGGCCGAGCAGGATCACGGTGTCGAACTCGAGGCCCTTGGCCTTGTGGATGGTCATCAGTTGCAGGCGGCCGTCGGCCCGCGCATCGGCCGCGGCGAACAGCCGCGCCATGTCCTCTTCGAGGCTGTCCAGTGCGAAATGCCCCGCCGCGTCGAGCTCGTCCAGGCGTGCGAAGAAGGCCCGTGCATCGGACGCTTGCGATCCTTCGCCGAGGCAGGCCGGGCCGCCCAGCTTCTTCCAGGCATCTTCCACCCAGCGCCGGCGCGATACCAGCCCTTGCCCGGCCAGGGCTTCGGCCATGACTTCGCGCAGGTGGGCCAGACGGCACCGGCCGTCGGCCGACAGGCGCGCCACGCGCGCGTGGTCAGCCATCAGCGACCAGAGCGTCGAGTCGTGATCATCGGCGGCCAGCGTGTGCAGGTCGGCAAGCCGCAGCCCGCACCAGGGCGCGCGCAGGATCGCCAGCCAGTGCAGGCGGTCGCCGCGATGATGCAGGGCGCGCGTCAGCGAGATCAGGTCCTGCACCGCCTGGCGTTCGGCCAGCGGCTCGATTTCGACCGCGCGGTAGCGCCAGCCCGCCGGATGGCGGCGGATCGCCGCCGCCAGCGCGACGAGGTGGCTGCGCGCGCGCACCAGCACGGCGATCTGTCGTGCCGGATCGGCGCGCCACTCGGCCTCGATCACGGCCACCACGCGTTCGGCTTCGAGCTGCTCGCCGTCCTCGCCCTCGCCGGCCTCGGTAATCAGCGCATGCACCGCAACGCCGGCATCGGGCAGGTCTTCGCGCGTGGCGACGAAGGGCCGGTAGCCGATCTCGCCGCGCAAAGGTTCGTCATGCGCCGGGAAGAGCGGCGGAAAGCCGGCGTTGATCCAGTCCACCACCGGCGCACAGGCGCGGTTGTTGCGCGACAGACGCAGCGGCGTCAGCGGCAAGCCGCCGATGCCCTGTGCCTTGGCGCGCAGGAACAGCCCCACCTCAGCCTTGCGGAAGCGGTAGATCGACTGCATCGGATCGCCGACGCAGAACAGCGTGCGGCCGTCGCCTGGCTGCCAGCCGGCGGTGAGGCGCTGCAGCAGCTCGACCTGGGTCGGGCTGGTGTCCTGGAACTCGTCGACCAGCAGGTGGCGGATGCGCCAGTCGAGGCGCAGGCCCAGTTCCGTCGGGTCCATGTCGTCGCCCAGGGCGGCGATGGCGCGCGCGGCGAGCTCGCCGAAATCCACTTCGCCGGCCTCGCGGAACACCAGCCACAGCTCGGCCGCGGCGAGCTTCATCAGTCGCACCAGGGCGCGCACGATGGCGTCGTCCTCGTGTTGGGCCGCCGGCAGGCGGCGCAGGCGCACCAGGGCGGCGACGGCATCCGCGTCGAGGCCCGCCAGCGCGGCAAGCATGGCGTCCTTCTGCGCTTTGACCTCCCTGCCGGCGGGGAAGCCGTTCTTGACGTTGACCGCCTTGCGCGGGGTATCGTCGAGCGTCAGCAGGAAGGCGGCCAGCGCGCGCCAGCGCGGCAAATCCTCACTTTGCGCGGACAAGGCACGGTCCCAGTCGGCGAGCGCGCCTTCCCCCAGGTTGGCCGCGGCAAAACGCGCCAGCGGCATCCATGGCGCCTGCCAGGCCGGGCCCAGCGTCTGCACCGCGCTGGCGAGTTCCTCAGCAAGCATCTCTTCCAGCGCCGCGGCGATCGCCGATTCCGGATGATCAAGCGCGGCGCCTGATTGCAGCAGCGGACACCATTGGTCGCGCCGCGCCAGCATCGCCACCAGCAGGCCGATCAAGCGCTCGGCGTCGTTGTCCATCCAGGCCAGGGCGGCGGCCACGGCACTTGCGTAGCCCTCGGCTTCGTCGCCGTCTTCGAGGTGGTCCAGGGCGCGGCGCGCGGCTTCGCGGTAATGCCGGCCGGCGTCCTCGACCGTCGCCGGCTGTACGCCGAAGCGCGACAGCAGGGGCATCTGCCGCGCCAGCCCGGCGCAGAGCGCATCGATGGTGGTCAGGCGCAGCCGCCCCGGCTGCGTCTCGATGCGCCAGTCGCGCGCCGCCGAACGCGCCAGCGCCGCCCGCGCCAGATCGAAGGTGACGCGCTTGTGCGCGGCCTCGGGCGGCACGCCGCCGCGCGCGCGCTCCAGGCTTTCGGCGATGCGGCTGCGCATCTCGCCGGCGGCCTTGTTGGTGAAGGTGATGGCGACGATTTCCTCTGGCTCGTCGGCAACCGCCAGGAGGCGCAGGTAGCGCTGCGTCAGCAGCTCGGTCTTGCCGGCGCCGGCCGGCGCCTCGACGATGAAGGATTCCAGTTCGAGCGCGCGGCGGCGGCTGGCGTCGTCTTCGGCGAGGAGATCGGTAGTCATTCGCCCTCTGCCTCGAACTGCTGTTGGCGCTCGGCCAGCCGCAGCAAAGGCTTCACATCGCAATACTGGAGATCGCTTTCCTTCTGGAACACCACGGCGGCGGTACCCTCCTTCACCTCGCGCGCGACTTCGCGGATGCGCTCGGCCCACAGCGCTCGCAGCGCCGCCCAGTCGGGAAAGTCGGCGCCGGGGAAACGGCGGCGCTGCTGGTCGAGCGTGGCGACGCCGGGCAGCAGGCCCGCATCCGCGGCGACGCCGAGGAAGGCAGGGGCCTCGCGCGTCACGCGCGCCAGCGCGACGGCGGCGACGGCGCGGTCGGGGAAGGCCAGCGCGGCATAAATCGGCAGCTGCGGCTCGGTGATGCGCGGGTCGGCCCAGGTTCTGGTCCGGTCGGCGCGCCCGCTCTTGTAATCGATGATGGCCAGCCGCCCGTCGCCGGGTTCGTCGCCGAGTTCATCGACTCTGTCGACCACCACCGTCACCGGCAGGCCTTCGATGTCCAGGCGGTGGCGTTCCTCGCGCGCCAGCACGCGGAAGGGGCTGCGCGTCGCCTCGACCTCGAGCCACGTGGCCAGCAGTTCGCCCAGGCGCTTCGCCTCCAGCGCGCGCAGGCGCGGCGGCAGCGGCAGGACGGCGACGCGGTCGTGGTCGGCCAGCGCCAGCGCCACGACGCGGGCTATCTCGGTGGCACGCAGCCCGTCATCCATGGCCAGCAGTTCGGCCAGCCCGCGCCCGACCCAGAAAGCCTCGAGCGCGGCATGCAGCAGCGAGCCGCGCGCCAGCGCGTCGAGGCCGAAAGTCAGCGCCGGCAATACGGTGGCACCGAGGCGGTATCGGTAGAAAGCCCAGGCCGGACAAGCCGCCTGCGCCGCCAGCAGGCCCGTGCCGCCGTGGATCTCCTCGTCGGCGCCAAGTGGCGGCGCCCGCGAATCATCGATGAGCTCCAGGGCGGCATCGTCGACGAGGTCCAGCGCAGATTCAACGATGGCTTCGTCCGTCGCATCCGGCACCGGCGTCATGACCAGAGCCAGTTCGTCGAGCAGCGGGCTGCGGCGCAAGGCCTTTTCGCCCTCCTGCAGCGACCACGAAAAGACCACCTCGGCGGCGCTGGCGCACCACAGCGCCTGGGTTTCGCGCGCGGCATCGGCCAGGCTGTCGGCGCGCGCGGCGGGAACTCCGGCGCGGCGCTGCAACTCCGCCGGCAGCAGCGGATTGGGGCGCGGTGCCGGCGGCCAGGCGCCTTCGTTGAGGCCGATCACCCAGAGGCCATCGACCGCTCCGGCCAGCGCCTCGTCGAGGCTGCAGACCTCGACGCGCGGCGCGCCGCGACGCCGCGCGCGCAAGGCGCGATCGCCGCACTGGCGGCGCAGTTGGCGCAGCGCCTCGTTGCGGTCGATGCGGCCGAGGATGGCATCAAGCGCAGTCAGGCCGGCGATCAATTCGTCCAGCGCGTCGGCGGCGGCGGCCTCCGCCGCCAGCAACGGGCGCTGCCCTGGCCAGCCCAGGGCGGCGAGCAGTTGGCCGAAGGTCAGGCCCCAGGCCGATGGCGCCTGGCGGCGCGAGGCCGCGCGCACGGCCACCAGCAGTGCATCGAGGCTTTGCTCCAGCCGCGGTGCGGGAACCCGAGCGGTGAGGCGGCCGACCGCCGCGCGTAGTTGTTCCAGTGTAGCCTCGGGCGGCAACTTCTCGCGCAGGCCGGCTTCGATGCGGGCGCGCGCATCGGCCTCGTCGATGTCGGCCGACCATCCCGGAGCGCAGAGCAAGGCGCCGAACTCCGCCTGCGCGATGCGGCGCGGCACGGCGTAGATCTGCAAGAGCGACAGCGCCGTGGCGACCAGGGGCTGCGCCGCCAGCGGTTCGCCGCCGACAAATTCGTAGTCGCGTTCCTGTGCCGCCCAGCCGGCGCCGACGGCCTCCCCATGCAGGGTATCGGCGAAGGCGGCGTCGAGCTGACGCCGCCGCGCCGGCAGTTCCGCCACGGCGATGCGCAAGCGCAGCCGCGCGTCACCCGCCGTCTGCAGGCGTTGCCGGGCCCAGCCCGCGGCGGCACGGCATTCGGCTTCCGCCTCGGCGCATTCGATACCGCGCAAGTTCGCTTTGCCGCCGGCACCGAAGTCGACGCGGAACAGATCGACCCCGCGCTCTTCCAGCACCAGCAACAAGCGCGAGACCAGCGGGTCGGGCAGGACGAAGCCGGCCAGTCCGATACGCGCCGGCAGGCCGCCCAGCCCGCGTTCGACGCAGGCGATGCGCCAGGCCAGGATGTCGTCCATACCGCGCCAGCCGCCGGCGCGGCAGGCGGCCTCGACATCCTCGCGCCAGCGAAGGAAGGCGGCGTATTCGGCGCTGTGCCAAGCTGAGGGGACCTCGATGCGCCAGCAGCGCTGCAGGCTCGCCGCCTCCAGCGCCGCCAGTGCCAGGCCTTCGCCGTCGAACAGCCCGGCCGCCGCGCCGGTGTCGCGCGCGATCGCCAATTCCCAGAGATTGCGCTCCTGCACCTGGCCGAGGAAGCTGCCGGCGGCGGCATCCGGCGGAAGCTCGCCGGCAAGCAGGGCGCGCGACACCAGGTGGTCCAGCCACAGCGCCGGCGTCGCGCTTTGCAGCGCGCGCCAGGTCGTCGCGCCGCGCGCGGCCTGCGCCTCGCCGTGGGCACGGCGCAGATCGGTGGCCAGCCGCGCCGTGGCGCAGAGCACCACCGGCTCGGGCCCGCCGGGCAGGTCGGCGAGCGCGATGACGGGCAGGTCGGGACGGATCATGCGGTGGTCACCCCGCCAGCGGCAGCATCAGCGCGCCCAGGGCGCAGAGCGTGGTGGTGACGACGAACACGATGAGATCGGCGGGATGGGTTTGTGCGGCGGGCTTTTCGGCAGACGGTTTGGCAGACATGGGGCTTCCTCCTTGACCATGGGGAGGAGTCTGCCGGAGGCGAGGCTCATGGCATGAGCCTGTCGGATGATGTTGCCGGATCGGGCGCCTGCAGTTCCGGCGCCTGCACCTCGCGCGGCAGGCTTTCCACCGGGGCGAGGTCGGCGATCTCGCGGTCCTCGCCGGCGACCTTGAGCTCGCGGAACTTGCGCGCCGAGACCAGGACGCGGGTTTCCAGCGAAGCCACCGACTTGTTGTAGGCGCCGACCGCCTCGCCGAGGTTCTTGCCGACCCGGCCCCAGTGCTCGGCCAGGGTGCCGAGGCGCTCGTAGAGTTCGCGCCCGAGCTGGCTGATGCGCTCGGCGTTCTCGGTCAGGGCCTGCTGGGTCCAGCCGTAGGCCACGGCGCGCAGGAGCGCGATCAGCGTGGTCGGCGTCGCCAGGATGACGCGCGAATCGACGCCGGCCTCGATCAGCGAGGGGTCGGCTTCCAGCGCGGCCGAGTAGAACATCTCGCCGGGCAGGAACAGCACGACGAAGTCCGGCGAGGGCTGGAACTGCTCCCAGTAAGACTTCTGCCCCAGCTTGCGCAAGTGGTCGCGCACCTGGCGCGCGTGGTCGGCGAGCTTGCGCTTCTTGCCCTCCTCGTCCGCCGCTTCGAGCGCGTCGAGGTAGGCGGCGAGCGGCGCCTTGGCGTCGACCACGATGTGCTTGCCGCCGGGCAGCCTGACGACCAGGTCGGGACGCAGGCGGCCCTCCTCGGTGTTGACGTTTTCCTGCTCGAAGAAATCGCAGTGGTCGAGCATGCCGGCCATCTCGACCACGCGCTTCAACTGCAGCTCACCCCAACGACCGCGCGTCTGCGGTGCACGCAGGGCCTTGACCAGGTTGCCGGTCTCGCCGCGCAACTGCTCCTGGCCGGTCGCCAGCGCCCGCACCTGCTCGGAGAGCGTCGCGTAGGCATCGCCGCGGGCCTTTTCCAGGCCGGTGATCTGCTGCTCGAATTTCTCCAGCGAGGCCTTCACCGGGGCGACCAGCTCGCCGATGGCCTGCTGGCGCTTTTCCAGTTCGCCTTTCGCCACCGACTGCTGTGCTTCGAGCGCGGCACGGGCGAGTTCGAGGAAGCTTTGGTTGTTCTGCGCCAGGGCATCGGCCGAGATCGCCTTGAAGGCGTCGGCAAACCCGCCCCGGGCGGCCTCGAGCGTGGCCTGGCGTTCGGCGAACAGCGCGCGTTCGCCTTCGAGTTCGCCTTGCAGCGTGGCGCACCGTACCGCCAGCGCCGACTTTTCATCGCGCAGGGCGGCGAGTTCGGTTTCGCGCTGCGCCAGCGCGGCGCGCACCTCCCTGACCCGCGCCGCGAAAACCACGGCGACCAGGCCGCCGCCGAGCAGCAGGCCGATGACGAGTGAGAAGGCTAGTTCCATAGGGAGAAGAGTATCACCGGCGGCAAGCTTGCCGGGTGAGCCCTTTTGGGTGATATTTCCGGCGTTGGCGTCATTCGTTGAACCCGCGTATCAGACGCCCCGCCTTCTTGGTCGGCCTTCCCTTGAGTCCGGCGCCGGGCACCGGGGCGAGCCGGCGCAGTTCCTCCGCCCGCCGGCGGCGCGCCACGCTTTTCGCCGTCTCTTCATAGAGCAGGCGCGCCTCGGGCGCCGGTCGGCGCTGATTGTTGAGCGCGCGCACGAGCACCGTCCAGCGCAGTTCGCCGGCGGCTATTTCGAGTTCGTCACCGGCCCTGATCTCGCGCGCAGGTTTCACGATCTGTCCGTTCCAGCGCACCCGGCCGCCGTCAATGGCATCGGCCGCGAGGCTGCGCGTCTTGAAGAAACGTGCAGCCCAGAGCCACTTGTCGAGGCGCTGGCGCGACTCACCGGCGTCGGCCATCAGGCGCTCGGCCCGGCGCGCGCGAGGCTGCCGACTAAACCGCGGCCTCTTCGCGCTTTCGGCGCGAGGTGGTCATCACCATTGCCTCGCCGTCGATCACCACCTTGTCCAGTACGGTGCACACGGTGTCCAGTACGACACGGGATTTTTCGGCAAGGACCTCCCTGACCGTGACCCGCGCATGCACGGTGTCGCCGATGCGCACCGGAGCGCGAAAGCGCAGGGACTGGCTGAGGTAGACCACGCCGGGGCCCGGCAGCTGGTTGCCGAGCACCGCGGACAGCAGGCTGGCGCTCAGCATGCCGTGGGCAATACGGCCACCAAACGGCGTCGTCCGTGCATATTCCTCGTCCATGTGCACGGCGTTGAAGTCGGTGGACACGCCGGCGAAGAGGACGATGTCCGCATCGGTGATGGTCTTGGTGGTTTCGGCGCTCATGCCGACCTTCATGTCTTCGATGTCATAACCATTGCGCGGGTTCATTGCCGTCCTTTCGGTGGGTTGGATGTGCCGGCCCGTATCAGGCCGTATTGCCAGCGTTCACTGCGGCCCTCAGTTGCCGCAGCAATTCCTCGATCTGTGCCGACAGCGAGAGGTAGGCGACGATGGCCGGGTCGGTCAGGACAAGGACGGATCCCGACCTGAGTTCGTCCGCGATCGCCTTCGACTGGCGATGGAACTCCTCGTGGACCGGAAGCAACCTTGCGGCTGCGGCATGCCCTGCCAGTTCGTCGGCATTGGCCGCCAGCCACTTACCCAGGCTGCAACTCGCGGCATCGCCGATCGGCGCGGTGTCGTAATCCTCGCCCTGGACGCTGCCCAGCGCGATCTGGAATCTCATTTTCCAGGCTCGGTGCCTGTCCAGTGCATTGTCGAAATCGAAGGACTGCATTGCGGCTCTCTCGCTGTCATCAAGTCGGGAAATTCTACCCCCTTGCGGTCCGAAATAACCCGTTCGACCGCGGCGGCGCGGATCGGCTGCGCATCATGCGGCCAGCACCGACAGTCCGCCAAAGCCCAGGCGCACCACGCCCGCAAGCAATAGTGCGACGCCGACCGACAGGGCCACGGAAAGCCAGGCGTCGCGCCGGCCGACGGTACGCAGCATGACGGCGAAGGTGGAAATGCAGGGAATGTAAAAGCTGAGGAATACCAGCAGCGTCACCAATTGCATCGGGTCGAGCAGGCGGTCGATATCCTGGGTACCCAGTGCCTGATAGATCATCAGCAGCGAGAGTTCCTTGCGCAGCACGCCGAACAGCAGCGGCACGCCCAGCGCCAGCGGCAGGCCGAGCCACCAGACCGTGACGGGAGTCAGCAGGGTATTGATCGCCGCATCGGCGCCGACATGGGCGAGCAATGCCAGCACCACGCTGCCACCCACCAGCAACGGTGTGACGATGGTCAGGATGTCGCTGGTACGCGCCCAGGTTTCCGCCAGCAAGGGGCGCAAGGCGGGAAGCGCATAGGCAGGAATCTCCTGCACCTGGCCCGGCCCCGGTTCGCGCCTGCCACGCGAAAGCAGGCGGCCCATGACGGCAATCAGGATGATGGTCAGCGCGAACATGCCGAACACGCCGGCGGCGCCGAGGTACTTGCCGGCAATCGCGAGGATGATGGCGGAACGGGCAGAACAGGGAACGAAAGTGATCAGCACCGAGGCGATGAGCCGTTCGCGGCCACGGGTGATCCTGGCTACCCCCGATATCGCCGGCACATTGCAGCCCAGGCCGAGCAGAAAGGGCACGGCGACGCCGCCATGCAGGCCGATCTGGTGAAAGCCGCGATCGACGACGAAAGCGATGCGCTGCATCAGTCCGGCCTGTTCCAGGCTCACCAGCAATACCACCAGCGGGATCATGTAGGGCACCACGATGCCAGTCAGGCCGAGCAGGCCATCCACGACCGCGCGCCCGACCACGCCGCCGGTGGCTTGCGGCTGCCAGCCGCCGAGGGCTTCGGCCAGGCGAACCGTGGTCATCGAATCGATCCAGCCGCTGATCTCGAACACCACGAACAATACCGCGGCGAACACGGCGAGGCTGCCGATCAGACCCCATTGCGGATGCAGGAACAATTCGTCGAGCCAGAAGCGCAAGTCGCGCCTCTGCCCGGGCGCTCCCCAGTGCTGCGCCGCCTCGACCAGGCTGGCGGCGCAGTGGTGGCGGTCGGCGTGAAGCTCTTCAGCCAGGGGGCGCGGCAGACTGGCCCCGGCCGCCGCCCGCAAATCGCGCAATTCCGGCAGCAGTTGCGGAAAGTGTTGCGCGAGCTCGTCCTCGATGAAGCCGTCGGCCACCGCGAACTGGCACAGCAGCATGGGATGCGGCAGGCGGAAGGCAGCATGGACCTCCGGCCGGTTGAGTGCCGCCGAAAGCGGCGCAAGGCTCTGCAAGATATGCCGGCTGGGCGGTTGCGGCAGCGGGCAGGCTGCCTCGCGCGCGGCTTTGACCGCGGTATCGAACAACGCCGTAAGGCCCTGCCCCATCAGCGCCACGGTTGGCAACACCGGGATGCCGAGCAGTTGCTCAAGCGCCCTGACATTGACGTAAAGGCCCTTCTTCGCCGCTTCATCCATGCGATTCAGCGCCAGCACGATGGGGCGGTCGAGTTGGGCGAGCTCCAGCGTCAGTTCGAGGTGGCTTTGCAGGTTGCCGGCATCGACAACCTGGATGATCACGTCCGGTGCTGCAAAAGGCACCGGCGGGCCGGAGCGTTCGTGCATCGAGACCACGGGGCGCTCGTCGCCCCAAAGCAGATATTTCAGCGCCAGGAGGTCATCGCCTTCCAGATGGTGCAGGGAACGGATGCCCGGCAGGTCGACCACGCTGGCTTCGTCGAAGCCGATCTGCACCAAGCATTCACGGTAGACGCCGTGCGCACCGGCCAACTCGCCGCGCCGCGGTGCCGTGCTCGACACGGCCTCGAACAGCGTCGTCTTGCCGCCGCCGGGCAGTCCGGCCAAAGCGATACGCAAGCGTCGATCGCCGCGGAACAGCGGCGTATGCAGGGGAACCCTGGCTTCGGTCACAGCCTGTATTCGAGTTGCAGCCGCGACTGAAGGCGCTTGGCCTGCTTGAAGGCCTCCTTGAGCACCTGCCGGTCGAGTTCGTTGAGCTTGTCCGGGTCGACGCGGTTCTCGCCGCCGGGCGGGGTTCCCGCGCGCTGGTTACGCAGGCGCAGCTGCTGGATGAAGAAAAATCCCTCGATCATCGCGTTGATGTCGTCGCTGCCCAGCAGCGCCTTCGCTGCGGCGGCACGCAGCCGTTCCACGGTGTTGCTGTGCGGGATGCCGTGGGCCAGCGCGATGATGCGCGCCGCATCGACGAAGAGGCGGGCACCGAAGGCCTTGAGGTCGAGCGTGTGCGGAAAATCGGCATTGTTGTCGAAGGAGAAATCGCGGATCAGGCCCAGTGGCGGCGGCGCCTTCAGGGCATTTTCCGCCATGAAGCGCAGGAACAGCGCGGCATGCGCCGTCATCTCCAGCAGCCAGGCGCTCAGGTTCCTTGCCAGCGTCTCGTTGCCGTACAGCGCGCGAAAGTCGAAGAAGATCGTGGCATTCAGCAATGCCTCTGGCTCCGGCTTGCGGATCCACTGCGTGAAGCGCTCCTGCCACTCGTCGCGGGACAGGCACCAGAGCGGATTGCTGGCCATGATGTTGCCCTTGCACAGCGGGAAGCCGCAGCGCGCAAGGCCTTCGTTGACCTCCCTGGCAAAGGCCAGGAAGCGGCGGCGCAGGGCCTCGGGATCGCTGCCCCCGGGGCAGGAAAAGATGATGCCGTTGTCCTGATCGGTACTGAAGGTCTGCTCGTCGCGACCCTCCGAACCGAAGGCCAGCCAGGCCCAGTCGAGTCCGTCCAGCGCGTGGCCGGCGCCGACGATCTCGATCACGCGGCGCGTCAGGCTGTCATTCAGGCCGGAGATAAACTGGGTCAGCTTCTCGGCATTGACGCCCTGCGCCAGCATGTTGAGGCAGAGCCGACGCACGTCGCCGGCGGCACGGCAAAGGGCATCGATGTCGGCGGCAGCCTCGATCACCTTGCGCACGTTGCGCAGGCCGATGCGCTGCATGGCGAACAGGTCGCGCTCGGAAACCACGCCTGCCAGTTTTTCGTCGGCGTCGACGATCACCAGGTGCCGGATCCGGCGCATCGCCATGGCCAGCATCGCGTCGTAGGCGGTGGCGGTGGCGGTGATGATCGCCGGCGGTGCCGTCATCACCTCGGCGACGGGCGCCGTCGTATCGTGGCCCGGCACCACCACGCGGCGCAGCGCGTCGCTCTGGGTGAAAATGCCTAACGGACGGCCCTCGCCGTCGGCGACGACGACGGAGCCGACCCTGGATGTGACCATGGTCTGCATCGCCTCGGCGATCGGTGTGTCAAGGCCGACGCGCACCACATTGGGCCGCAGGAATGCCGCCAGCGACGAGTTCATGCTCTGCTGGTCGGAATTGCGCTGGCCGAACTGGATCTCGATCTGGCGCCGCGCTTCATCGAGCAGGCCGGCGACGTGGTCGAGGACGAAGCGGTTGAATTCGCAGCTGGAAAGCAGCAACGACGAAAAGTCGGCGCTGGCGAGACGCCAGACCCGCACCTCCCCCACCGCGCTATAGACGTTGATCGCGGGACGCTTCGCCGCCACTGCGGCAAGCGGAAAGCTCTGTCCCGGCTCAAGGTCGTACAGCGGCTGGTCGGTCAGATTCACGTCTCCTGCCAGGCGCGCCTGCACCTTCCCCAACTCGATGATGAACAGGTCGGGCGGCATCTCGGTCGGCGTCACGATGAAGCTGCCGCCGGCGACGTCGAGCGGCGTCAGCCCGGCAACCAGCGCCTTGAGGGCGAAGGCACCCATGTCCCTGAACGGTGCATGCTGGCGCAGGAAAGCGAGGAGTTCTTCGCGGGATTCGGAAGCCATGGTGTGTCCTTGATCTCAAATGTCCATGTGGAATCGGGTTTTCAGCCTCTGCTGCAATGACCGTGCCTGCCGCAGCGCTTCCAGCAGAACGCGGCGGTCGAACTCGTTCAGGTCCTGCGGCGCAACCTGGTTGCCCGCCGCGCCGTCGCCGGCGGCAGCCTGCACCGCGCAGCGGATTCCCTGCAAGGCCTGGAAGGCATGCACCGCCGCCTCGGCATCGGCGACCGTCATTATTCCATCGGCGGCCATCCACTGCAGGCGCGCCGCGGTGGATGTCGCGTCAGCACCGGTACCGAGCGCCATGATGCGCGCGGCATCGACGAATATCCGCGAACCGAACTTCTTCAGGTCGATCGTGCCGCCGCTGCGCTCCTCGGTGACGAAATCGCGCAGGCGACCCAGGGGCGGCGACGCCGCCAGGGCATTGGCGGTCATCATGCGCAGGAAGATGTCATTGCCGCGCGTCAGTACCGATAGGGAATCGCGCAGCCCGGTCGCCAGTCCGGCGGCGCCGGCCAGGGGCCGGAAATCGAAGAAGATGGCGGCATTCAGCAGGGCCTCGGGTTCAGGGGTACGCACCCAGGCGGAAAAACTTTCCAGCCACTCGGACTGCGACAGGCACCAGCGCGGATTGCCGGCCATGATCTCGCCGTCGCACAGTGGAAACCCGCATTCGGCCAGCACCTGGTTCGCCGCGCGGGCGAAGGGCAGGAACAGTTCGCGCAACTGCTGCGCTTCGCCGTCGCCGCTGGCCGAAAACACCAGGCCGTTATCCTGGTCGGTGGCCAGGGTCTGTTCCATGCGTCCTTCCGAACCGAGGCCGAGCCAGCACCAGGCGGCTGGTGGCAGGCGAAAACGCCGTTGCAGCAGGTCCAGGACGCGCGCCACGATCGCATCGTTGAGGCGGGAAAAGACACCCGTGACTAGGGCTGCGCCGGCCTGATCGCGCTGCAGGGCGACCGCCAGCCGGCGCGCGTCGGCGGCGCAAGCGGCCAGCGCTACGACATCCGCGGCAGCGGCGATGCGGGCAGCGCAGCCGGCGATCGCCGTGGCCTGAGGCAGGATCTCGGGCATGCTCATGATCAGTAGTTGACCCGGGCGAAATAGGTCTTCTGCGAGGCCTCCAGCGCCTGGCGCAGGGTGACGATGCCCATGTCGGCCAGCAGCGGAATCATCTTGAGGAAGACTTCGCCGGTGACGAAGGCGTCGCCCAGCGCCGTATGGCGGCCGATGACGTTTATGCCGAGGCGCTCGGCGATGCTTTCCAGCCGGTGCGAGTCCTGGTTCGGATGGATCACCGCCGACAGCAGCAGGGTGTCGAGTACCGGCTGGGTGAAGCGGACGCCGAGGCTGTCTTCCTTCAACTGGAAGAAACGCAGGTCGAATGCGGCGTTGTGCGCCACCAGCACCGTCTCGGCACAGAACTCGTGGAAGGCCGGCAGCACCGCGTCGAGCCGCGGCTGGCCATTCACCATCGCCTCGGTGATGCCATGGATCGGGATCCCCTCGGGTTTCAGCGGAATCCCCGGATCGACCAGCTGGTCGAAGATTTCCTGGCGCAGCAGGCGATTGTTCACCACCCGCACGGCACCCATCTGGATGATCTCGTCGCCCTCGGCGGGCAGCAGGCCGGTAGTCTCGGTGTCGAACACCGAGTAACTCAATTCGGTCAGCTTGCGCTCCGGGTCGATGCCCGCACCCGCGGCGTCGCGCGCGGCGAACAGGTCGAAGTCGTAGTACTCGGGACGGCTGTCGCTGTGCAGGTGCTGCGCCAGGTCGACCACCGGCGCATCGGGTGTGGCAGCAGCCGGCAGCACGATGCGGAAAAACGCGTTGTGCGCTGCCTTGTCGCGTTGGTACCAGATCTCCGCACCATGCCTGTCGATGACGTCGCGCAGCGTCAGCGGACTGGTTTCGGCGCCGACGTTCATCGGTTCCAGCTCCCAGGTGTAGAGGGTCTCCGACGATACCGTGGTGCCCGACCAGATCAGGTCCACGAATACCATGCTGCCCTCCGTCGCAAGGCGCAACCGCAGTTCGCGGATTTCGTAGTGGTCCTGCAGGCGCGCGGCGAGGAAGGTGATGGCCTGGATCAGGGAAAAGCTGTCCACCCGCATCCACAGGCTGGCATCCTGCTCCTCGTGCTTGATCGGCAGCTTGAGCTTTTCCTCGATCCGCCGCGCCGCCGCGGCGAGGATGTCGATCGCCAGCACATCCTCCAGCGGCCAGCGCGTCTTCAGCGAATCGGCGAAGCGGTTCATGGTGGCTTCGAGCTTGCCGCTCATCGCCGCGACCTCGTCGGCGATCACGCGCATGAAGCGGCCGCGGATGTCCGTCCCCATCTCCGGCGAATCGAGCAGGGTCTCGACCGCGGCGCGGATGTTGCCCAGCGCCGCGCGATTGCCGTCGGTCAAGGTCTGCAAGGCCTGATCGCGTTCCGCTTCGCGCTCGAAATTGCGCGTGATGTTCTCGATGGTCAGGACATAGCCGGTGACCTGCAACTCCGCACCGAACGGGTTATCCAGGACCTTCTCCTGGGCAGGCGCAGCCTGGCCACCAACTTCATCGCCCCCCTCCCCGGGAGGGGGGGTGGGGGGGAGGCCGTCAACAGTGGCAGTTGCCGGGCCAGAGGCTCCTGTGCGCAGCACAGGAGCCATCTGCGCCCTGAGCAACTGCCCGCCGCGCGTGGTCGTGATGAAGTTCGCCGTCGGCTCGGCGCTGCCCTTGCGCAGGCGTTGCTGGATGTTGTCCAGCGAGTGCGTGATCTGACCGCGCTCGAGGATGGAGAAGATCGAGCGGCCAAGCCCGATCAGGGCGCCCCCGCTCATCGAGGTCGGCCCCTGTGCCAGCGCCTTGAACTGCAGGCGGGCGCGACTGTTGTAGAGCAGGACGCGGCCATCGAGATTGCAGACGATGACGCCCAGCGCAAGCTCGGACATCAGCGCGGCAAGCCGGTTCTTTTCCTCTTCCACCGTCGCCTTGGCCCGGTCGATCTGCCCTTCGACATCGTCCAGCAATTTGTCGCGCTGTTGTGCCAGGGCGTTGACCGCCCGCGCCAGTTCGCGCACTTCGGGCGGCCCCTCCGGAGTGACGCGAAAGTTCCGGTTGGCGCCCAGCATCAGGCGCATGGTTTCCGCCATCCGCAGCAGGCCATGGACATACTGCCGGAACAGGCTGCGCAACAGAATCAGGCCTCCGACAAAACCCATGAAGGTCATGAGCCCCCCCAGCGGCAGCCGCGGGATCAGGAACTCGGCGAACGCGGCGCGCTCGGCCTCTTTGGCGTCGGCAAACAGCAACAATGCCGTCAGCAGGAACGGGCCCGTCATGAGCAAGCCCAGCACGCCGGCCGCGAGGATGAATCTGGGCTTCGCCTTCATGCCAGCAGCGATTTGATCCGGACGATCAGGTCCTTGGTCGAGAATGGCTTGGTGATGTAGGCATCGGCGCCGAGCGCAAGGCCCTTGGCAACCTCTGTTTCACGCCCCTTGGCGGTCAGCATGATGATTTTCAGGTGCGCCTGCGCGGCATCCGCGCGCAGGCCTTCGCAGACCTCGAAACCGGACTTTATCGGCATCATGACGTCGAGCAGGACCAGGTCCGGGCGGAATTCCCCGGCAAGGGCCAGTACCGCCTCGCCGTTTTTGGCCACGGCAACCTCGAAACCCTCCTTTTTCAGCAGGTATTCCAGCGAAATGACGATGTTCGGCTCGTCATCCGCGATCAGGATACGATGGCTCACTGCGCTCCCCCCGGCTGATTGTCATTCCCCGCCTGAAGCGGAGCAGGGCCATTATCGCCCGAGTGGCGCGGCAGCGTGAAGATGAAGCAGGCGCCGTTGCCCGGGGTACTTTCCACCCACAGGCGCCCGTTGAAATACTCCACTATCTGCCGGCTGATGGGCAAGCCGAGGCCGGTGCCCTGGGGTTTGTCGGTGAGCACGTCGGTATTGCCGGAGCCCTGGCGGAACTTGTCGAAAATCACCTCGTGGTCGGCGACATGGATGCCCGGGCCGTTGTCGGTAACGCTGACCCTCACTTCGCTGATCGTGCCCCTGGCGGCCACTTTCACCAGACCGCTTTCCGCCGGCACGAACTTCAAGGCATTCGACAGCAGATTGACCATCACCTGCATCAAACGGTCGCGGTCGGCCATGACACTGAGCCCGGTAGCGCATCCACCGAGGTCGAGCGTCACGGATTTTTCGGCGAACAGCACCGTCAGCGAATCCGCCGCTTCGCGAATCACCTCGCCGACATCGACGGCGGCCACGGTCCACTCGGCGCGGCCGGATTCGAGTTTCGCCAGGTCGAGGATCTGGTTGATGAGGCGCGAAAGCCGAACGGTTTCGCTGACGATGATGCCGAGAAACTTGCTCCTCTGCTCAAGGTCCGTCTTCGGGTCCTCTTGCAGCATTTCGGAGAAGGCGCGGATCGAGGTCAGCGGCGTACGCAACTCGTGGGTCACCGTGGAGATGAAGTCATCCTTCATGCGGTCGAGTTCGCGCAGGCGTTCGTTGGCCTGGCGCAGTTCGGCCGTGGCGCGCGTCAGTTCCAGCGATTTTTGCTCCAGCTCGCGCGAATACGCGCGCACCTGGGAGGCTTCGTCGAGGATGTTCATCACCTCGTCGAGGCCCAGCGGCTCCTCGCTGACCACCGAGGACACCATGGCACGCGCCGAAGCCGAGCCGATGGCCCCGGCCAGCAGGTTCTCGGCAAAATTCACCAGGCGCGCATCTCCCGGCAATTCCTCGACCGAATGCAGGCCGCGACTGCGGGCATGGCGCATGAAGGCATCTTCGGCGCGTTCGCGGCCCAGAAAACGGCTGGCCAGCGGCAGGAGGTCGGCGACGCCGGCACTGCCGCTCCAGGCCAGGTGGCCGGAAAGGTCGGTACCGCCGATGAACAGCGAGGCCTGGCGGGCCTCGCGCGCGTTCGGCACGCGCAGCAGCGAAACGCCGATATAAGCGCCCACGTTGGCCAACAGGCTCCAGACCAGGCAATGGGTAATCTCGTCGAGCCCGGCCAGGCCCAACAGGTGCTGGGGCCGCAGCAGTTCGATGCCGAACAGGCCGTGGGCGATGAAGCCTTCGGGCAGCCAGCCCGACTTGGCGAAGGAAGGCAACAGCAGCGTGTAGGCCCAAAGCACGAAGCCGATGGCCAGACCCGCAAGCGCGCCGTCGCGCGTGCCGCCCTTCCAGAACAGGCCGCCGATTACCACCGGCGCGAACTGGGCCACGGCGGCGAAGGAAATCAGGCCGATCGAAACCAGCGCGTAAGCCTCGCCGGCAACGCGGAAGTAGAGGTAGCCCAAGCCGAGGATGATGGCGATCGCCCAACGCCGGATTTCCAGCAGCAGGCCGGAGAGGTCGGCCTTCTCGGCCAGGCCGAGCCAGCGCATGCGCAGCAGCAGCGGCATCACCAGATCGTTGCAGACCATGGTCGACAGTGCGATGGTTTCGACGATGACCATGCCGGTAGCGGCCGAGAGTCCGCCGATGAAGACGAACAGCGCCAGGCCCTCCTGCTGGTGGGCCATCGGCAGGGTCAGCACGAAGGTATCGGCGTCGACGGTACCGGCCGGGAAGTGCAGCAGTCCGGCCAGCGCCACCGGCAGCACGAACAGGTTGATCAGGAACAGGTAGAGCGGGAACAACCACACCGCGCGATCGAGGTGCTTGACGTCGACGTTTTCCACCACCGCGATCTGGAACTGGCGCGGCAGCAGCAGCGACGCGAACAGCGAAAGGAAGATCAGCGTGCCCCAACTGCCGTAGGCGGCCGACGTGTCGGCGCGGGTCAGGCGGCGCGCCACCTCGGGCACTTCGGCGGCGCGCGCGAAAACGTCGGCGACGCCGCCGTGCAGGCCCCAGACTACGAAGGTACCGACGGCAAGGAAGGCGACCAGCTTGACGATGGACTCGACGGCGATCGCCGCCACCATGCCCTCGTGGCGCTCGGTGGCATCCAGGTGCCTCGTGCCGAACAGGATGGTGAAGGCGGCGAGGATCATCGCCACGTAGAGCGCACTGTCCTGGAACAGCGGCACCGCGCCGGCGCTGGCCGGCATCACGATTTCGGGGTAGCTGCTGAGGATGGTGAAGCTGTTCGACACCGCCTTCAACTGCAGCGCGATGTAGGGGATCACGCCGACCACCGCGATCACCGTGACCAGGCCGCCGAGCAACTGGCTCTTGCCGTAGCGCGAGGCGACGAAGTCGGCGATCGAAGTGATGCGGTTGGCCTTGGCCACCCGGATCATGCGGTAAAGGATGAAGCCGGCGAGCGCGAACAGCAGGGTCGGCCCGAGGTAGATAGGCAGGAAGCCGATGCCGTTGGCCGCGGCGCGGCCGACGCTGCCGTAGAAGGTCCAGGTCGTGCAATACACACCCAGCGAGAGCGCATACACCACCGGGTTGGCGATCAGCGAGCGGCCATGGTCGGCGCGATGGTCGGCGTACCAAGCGATGCCGAACAGCACCCCCAGGTAGAGGAAGGAGGCGAGGACGATGACCCAGACTTGCAGCATCAGTCGCGCATCCCTTCGATCACCAGCGCCAGCAAGCCAATCAGGGCCAGCCAGGAACCCATCAGCCATGCATACAACGACGGCATGCCGAACAGGCTGCCACCCTGGTTGAAGATCGACAGCAGCGGGTAATTGAAGAAGAAACAGCCGAGCAGGAACAGGAAGGCCAGGCGCTGGGCAACGAGGCGGGTGCGGATCATCGTGTCATCTCCCCCTTATCTTCATCGCATGGTACCGAAGGCACCCGTGCTCGTGGCAAAAAAAACGCCCGTCCGGGGACAGGCGTTGATCGCGACCGCGACAGCTATCAGGCGTTTTGCTTGAGCTGGTCCAGAATCTGCGGGTTCTCAAGAGTGGACACGTCCTGCGTGACCTCCTCGTTCTTCGCCAGGCTGCGCAGCAGGCGACGCATGATCTTGCCGGAACGGGTCTTGGGCAGGTTCTCGCCGAAGCGGATGTCCTTGGGCTTGGCGATCGGGCCGATCTCCTTGCCGACCCAGTCGCGCAGTTCCTTGGCGATCCGCGCCGCCTCGTCACCGCTCGGGCGAGCCTGCTTGAGCACGACAAAGGCGCAGATGGCTTCGCCGGTCATGTCGTCGGGGCGACCGACCACGGCGGCTTCGGCCACGATCGGATTGGCGACCAGCGCGGACTCGATTTCCATGGTGCCCATGCGATGGCCGGAGACGTTGAGCACGTCGTCGATGCGGCCCATGATGGTGAAGTAGCCGGTCTTCGCATCGCGCATCGCGCCGTCGCCGGCGAGGTACAGCCGGCCCTGGAAGTCATCCGGGAAATAGGACTTCCGGTAGCGTTCGGGATCGCCCCAGATGGTGCGGATCATTGCCGGCCAGGGCTTCTTGACGACGAGGAAGCCGCCCTTGCCCCATTCGACATCGTTGCCGGTCTCGTCGACGATGGCGGCCATGATGCCCGGGAAGGGCAGCGTGCAGGAACCGGGAACCAGCGGCGTGACTCCGGGCAGCGGCGTGATCATGTGGCCGCCGGTCTCGGTCTGCCACCAGGTGTCGACAATCGGGCAGCGGGAGCCTCCGACGTTGGTGTAGTACCACATCCAGGCTTCGGGGTTGATCGGCTCGCCCACGGAGCCGAGGATGCGCAGCGAGGACAAGTCGTAGTTCTTCGGATGCGTCGCCGGCGTGCCCTCGTTGGCCTTGATCAGCGAGCGGATCGCCGTCGGCGCGGTGTAGAAAATGTTGACCTTGTGGTCGCGGATCGTCTTCCAGAAGCGACCGGCATCCGGGTAGGTCGGCACGCCTTCGAACACGATCTCGGTGGCGCCACAGGCCAGCGGGCCGTAGGTAATGTAGGTATGGCCGGTAACCCAACCGATGTCGGCGGTGCACCAGAAGACATCCTCGGGCTTGATGTCGAAGGTCCACTTCATGGTCAGGATCGCATGCAGCAGGAAGCCCCCGGAACTGTGCTGGACACCCTTCGGCTTGCCGGTGGAGCCCGAGGTATAGAGCAGGAACAGGGGATGTTCGGCATCGACCCACTCCGGCTCGCAGACATCGGACTGGCCGGCGCAGACATCGTCCCACCAGACGTCGCGGCCAGCCACCATGTGGCACGGGCCGCCGGTGCGCTTGAAGACGATCACCGTCTTGATCGACTCGCAGCCGCCCATGGCGATACCGTCATCGACCGCAGGCTTCAGGGGAATGTTCTTGCCGCCGCGACATTGCTCGTCGGCGGTGATGACGGCGACTGCGCCGGCGTCCTGGATACGCTCCTGCACGCTCTTGGCGGAGAAGCCGCCGAACACCACCGAGTGGATGGCACCGATGCGGGCACAGGCCTGCATCGCCACCACGCCTTCGATCGACATCGGCATGTAGATCAGCACGCGGTCGCCCTTCTTGATGCCCTGCGCGCGCAAGGCATTTGCGAACTTGCCGACGCGGGCGAGGAGTTCCTTGTAGGTGACCTTGGTGACCTGGCCGCTGTCGGCTTCGAAGATGATGGCGACCTTGTCGCCGAGGCCGGCCTCGATGTTGCGGTCTAGGCAGTTGTACGAGACGTTCAGCTTGCCGTCGGCGAACCATTTGAAGAAAGGCGCGCCGGATTCGTCCAGCGACTGGGTAAAGGGCTGCTTCCAGGTCACGTGTTCGCGAGCCAGGCGGGCCCAGTAGCCGGCGTAGTCCTGTTCCGCTTCCTTGCACAGCGCCTCATAGGCGGCCATGCCGGAGACCGTCGCCTTCCTGACCACCGCCTCGGCCGGGGGGAATACGCGAGTTTCGTTGGATACTGATTCGATTGCGGACATTGAAACCTCTCCTCTCTCATTGTGGCCGGATGATCCGGGTAAGGATATGTTCCATCACGCCCGCCCCGGCGGCTACCGGGCGGTTGGTCGATCAATGGCGGATGGAAGCAGGAACTGTCACCGGCGGCCTGACAGCCGGCCGGGATTGCGCATTCTAAGAGCTTGCACATTAAAGTAAAAGAGTCTTACACATGACTTACGCAGTCGCGCCGCAAGGAAGCGCCCGCCTGCGGTAAGATTGCCGCCCCGTACCAAGGACGACACCAGCCCATGAATCAGATCATCAAACCGATGGAGTACATCATTTTCTGGAGCCGCTGGATCCAGGCCCCCCTGTACCTCGGACTGATCGTCGCCCAGATCGTCTATTGCTGGCTGTTCATGGTCGAGCTGAGCCACCTGGTGCACGGCGCCATCGCCGCCGAGCGTGTCAGCGAGGTCGACGTCATGCTGGCCGTCCTCGGCCTGATCGACGTGGTCATGATCGCCAACCTGCTGATCATGGTCATCGTCGGCGGCTACGAGACCTTCGTTTCACGCCTTGACCTCGAAGGACATCCGGACCAGCCCGAGTGGCTGTCGCATGTCAACGCCGGCGTGCTCAAGATCAAGCTGGCCACCGCCATCATCGGCATTTCCTCGATTCACCTGCTGAAGACCTTCATCAATGCCGCCAACCTGAGCGAACACACGATCAAGTGGCAGGTACTGATCCATGTGGTGTTCCTGATCTCCGCGGTCGCCATGGCCGCAGTCGACCGGATGATGACCCAGAACCTCGCCCTGCAGCGCGCCAAGCACTAGGAGCCCCGCCATGACCACCATCAAGCAGGAAGACCTGATCCAGTCGATCGCCGACGCCTTCCAGTACATCAGCTACTACCACCCGCTCGACTACATCACGGCGCTGGGCGCGGCTTACGAGCGGGAGGAATCCCCGGCGGCGAAGGACGCCATCGCGCAGATCCTTACCAACAGCCGCATGTCGGCCGAAGGCCACCGTCCGATTTGCCAGGACACCGGCATCGGCATGGTGTTCCTCAAGGTCGGCATGAACGTGCGCTGGGACGATGCGACCCTGTCGCTGCAGGAAATGGTCAACGAAGGCGTGCGCCGCGCTTACGGCAATGCCGACAATCCGCTGCGCGCCTCGGTGCTGGCCGATCCGGCGGGCGCGCGCCGGAACACGAAGGACAATACCCCGGCCGTGGTGCATTACGACATCGTTCCCGGCGACCATGTCGAGGTGATCTGCGCCGCCAAGGGCGGCGGCTCGGAAGCCAAGGCCAAGTTCGCCATGCTGAATCCCTCGGACGACCTGGTCGAGTGGATCCTCAAGACGGTGCCGACCATGGGCGCCGGCTGGTGTCCGCCCGGCATCCTCGGCGTCGGCATCGGCGGCACCCCGGAAAAGGCCATGCTGCTGGCCAAGGAAGCCATCATGGCGCCGGTGGACATCCATGAACTGAAAGCGCGTGGTGCAAAGACCCGTGCCGAGGAACTGCGCCTCGAACTGCACGAAAAGGTCAATGCGCTGGGCATCGGCGCCCAGGGCCTCGGCGGCCTCACCACGGTGCTCGACGTCAAGGTTCTCGACTACCCGACTCACGCCGCCAACCTGCCGGTGGCGCTGATCCCCAACTGCGCCGCGACGCGCCACTGTCATTTCCACCTCGACGGCTCGGGCCCGGCGAAACTGCAGCCGCCGCGCCTCGAGGACTGGCCGGCGGTGACCTGGACGCCGGACCTCAAGTCCGCGACCCGCGTCGATCTCGACAGCCTGACCCGGCAGCAGGTCGCCGCCTGGACGCCGGGACAGAAACTGCTGCTCAACGGCAAGATGCTGACCGGCCGCGATGCCGCCCACAAGCGCATCGCCGACATGCTGGCGAAAGGCGAAAAGCTGCCGGTCGACTTCACCAACCGCATCATCTACTACGTCGGCCCGGTCGATCCGGTCGGCAGCGAAGTCGTCGGCCCCGCCGGTCCCACCACGGCGACACGGATGGACAAGTTCACCCGCATGATGCTGGAGCAGACCGGCCTGATATCGATGGTTGGCAAGGCCGAGCGCGGCCCGGCGGCGATCGAGGCGATCAAGGACAACAAATCGGCCTATCTGATGGCCGTGGGCGGCGCCGCCTACCTCGTCGCCAAGGCGATCAAGTCGGCAAAAGTGGTCGGTTTTGCCGACCTCGGCATGGAAGCCATTTACGAATTCGAGGTCAAGGACATGCCGGTCACCGTCGCCGTCGATTCGCAGGGCAGTTCGGTGCACATCACCGGGCCCAGGGAATGGCAGGCGAAGATCGGCAAGATCCCGGTCAAGGTCGCCTGAGGCCGGACCGGGACCGCGATCGCCGTCTCGCCAGCGCCGACTTTCATGATCGGTGTCTTCGATTCCGGCCTCGGCGGCCTGTCGGTGCTGGCGGCGCTGGTCGAAGCTCTGCCACAGGCGGACGTTATCTACTATGCCGACACGGCCCACGTCCCCTACGGCAGCAAAAGCGAGGCGCATATCCAGCGCCGCGTGCTGGCCATCGGCGAACACCTCGCGGGCCAGGGCTGCGGCCTGCTGGTGGTGGCCTGCAATACCGCCACGGCCGCCGCGGTGCAGGCCCTGCGCGCCGCGCATCCGGGCATCCCGGTGGTCGGCGTCGAACCCGGCATCAAGCCGGCGGCGCAGGAAACCCGGAGCGGCCGGATCGCGGTGCTCACCACTGAGGCGACTGCCGGCAGCCGGCGCCTGAAAAACCTGATCCGCGACCACGCGGGCGGTGTCGAAGTCTTTGTCGAACCGTGCCCCGGCTGGGCCACGCACGTCGAAATGCTGCAACTGGATGACCCGGCCCTGGCGACCGACGTCCGCGCCCGCATCGATCCGCTACTGGAACGGGGCGTAGACCGCATCGTACTGGGCTGCACGCATTACAGCTTTCTTGCGCCGCTGCTGGGACGGGTGATCGGGACGCGCGCGCAACTGGTCGATGTCGCCGAGGCCGTCGCGCGGCAGACACGGCGCCTGGCGGCGGATCGCGCGCACGGGTCGGGGCGCCTGCTCCTGCAGGCTTCGGCACATCCCGAGCGCCTGCACGCCGCTTTGCCCCGCCTGCGTCTCGGTCACATCGCCGCTCGCGTGGCCTGAACGCCGGCGCTCGCGGCCGTAACTGCGCTTCGCGCTCGCCGGAACCAGCCGTTGCCCGCGCCAGCCGCCGGACAATGAAGTTCAGCCTACCGCATCGCCGAACGTCACCACGCGGTTCCGGCCGTTCTGTTTGGCCAGATAGAGCGCCTCGTCCGCGCGTCTGATCAGGCCTTCTGCCGTGTTTGAATGCAAGGGCGTCACGGCGATGCCGATCGAGGTCGTGACCCGGATCCGATGGTCGCCAAACACGACCACCGTGCCTCCCAACTGCCGCAACAGATGTTCGCCGCGTTCCCGCGCGATATCCCCCGGCATTTTCGGCAACACGAGCAGGAATTCCTCGCCACCGTAGCGACAGACGATGTCCTCCGCGCGCGCACTTTCCTGCAGCAGCCGCGCCAACACACGCAACACCTCGTCGCCGGCCTGGTGGCCATAGGTGTCGTTTATCGCCTTGAAATGATCGATATCGAGCAGCAACATGGAAAGCGGCGTGTTTTCGCGCTTGCAACGGGCGATTTCGCGCTCCAGGGTACCGTCCAGGTAGCGGCGGTTGAACAGGCCGGTGAGCGAATCGCGATTGGCCTGCTCGCGCAGCATTTCCTGCAGATCGTGGATCGTTCTGATCTGCTCGTGCAACGCGCCGTTTGCGTCTTCGAGGATCTGCTTTTGCGCGGCAACCGCACCCTGCACCTCCTGCAAGCGGCGGATATAGGAAAAGAACTCGACCCCCATCAGGGAGAGATAGATGGCCAGGCCGGTTATGGACGCCAGCGTCACCAGTCCGTCGGTATCGGTGGATACCCGGAAGGCGATCACCGTGGTGGACGCCAGGGCACCGCACAAGATCGCCGCCGGACAGATCAGGACACCCGGCAGTCCGCGCATGATGGTGTGATTGAGCAGCGTCGCAAGGAACAGTGCGACGCTGATCCAAAGCGGAAAAGCGAGACCCGCAGCCCAGGCGCCGGACATCAAGGCATCGACGATCAGGTTGTCGAGTTCGGCTTTCTCGGGCTGTGCGCAACGCCGCGCACGCCACTGCATCAGGTGCGGATAGATGGCGAACTGCAGCACGAACGCGATCCAGAACAGCGCGCCGGGGCTGCGCGGAAGCACGTGCAGGGCAATCGGTATCGCTATCAAGGCAAAGGCGGCGACCCGCACCCGGTAGCTGTTCACAGCAACCCAATGGTGTGTTCGTTCGAAATCCAGCGCTACGGCACTCACATCCGATCCTTCGTCAAAAAGCCCTGCCGCGATCCGGCGACGCTGGCTACCCATCAACCCCGCGCGACGCGGATCACCCCCGGCACCTCATGCAACAAGGATAGCACCCTTGCCAGAATTCCCGTGCCCGGCAATTCGACGACGAAACCCATGCGCGCGATGCCGCCGCGCGACTGTGTCCGCACCGCCGTGACATTGATCCGCTCGCGCGACAGGATGTCGGAAATGTCGCGCAGCAAGCCCTGCCGGTCGGCGGCATCCACCACCAGGTCGATCGGATAGACCGCACCGGCCTGCTCTCCCCATTCGGCACCGATTACCCGCTCTGGATTCCGGGCCGCCATGTTGCGGTAGTTAACGCACTCCACGCGATGGATCGAGATGCCCTTGCCGCGCGTGACGAAGCCGGTGATCGCGTCGGGCGGCATCGGCTTGCAGCACTTGCCCATCTGCGTCAACAGCTTGTCCACGCCCACCACCAGGATGCGACTGCCGCCGGCACGGCTCTTGCGCATGGGGATTTCCGGCTCCGGCGGCAGGGGCGCCGTGCCGCCGCGCAGCGCCGTGTCGATTGCCCGCATGCCGACTTCGCCACGCGCGGCGGCAAGGAACAGCGCCTCGGCGGACTTCAGCCCGAGCTTGGCGGCCAGTTCGTCCAGGTTGGCCTGGCTCTGCCCCTCGCGCTGCAATTCGCGAGTGACGAGCCCGCGCCCCTGGGCCAGCAGTTCCGCTTCGTCCTGCGCGGCAAACCATTGCTTGACCTTCGATCGCGCGCGCGACGTGACGAGATAGCCCTGTGCCGGATTGAGCCAGTCGCGCGACGGACCGCCGCTTCTGGTGGCGACGATTTCCACGCGCTGGCCGTTCTGCAGGGGGGTATTCAGCGAAACCATGTGGCCGTCGACCTTCGCCCCGCGACAGCGATGGCCGAGGTCGGTATGCAGCCGATAGGCGAAATCCAGCGACGTGGCGCCGCGCGGCAGGTCGATCACCTTGCCCTGCGGCGTCAGCACGTAAATCGTGTCATCTAGCGCGGCACGCTTGAACTGCTGCACCCATTCGGCGGAATCGGCGATTTCGTCGCGCCACGAGAGCAGCTGCCGCAACCAGGAAATCTTGTCCTCATAGGCGCCGCCGGCCTTCGCCGAACTACCCGCCTCCTTGTAGCGCCAATGTGCCGCCACGCCCAGTTCGGCATGCTCGTGCATCTCGCGGGTACGGATCTGTACCTCCAGAGAGCGGCCGCCCTCGTCTTCGACGGCGGTATGCAGCGAGCGGTAGAAATTGCCCTTGGGATGGGAAATGTAGTCGTCGAATTCGCCATGGATCGGCTGCCACAGGTGATGCACGATGCCCAGCGCCGTGTAGCAGTCCTTGATGTCATCGACGATGATGCGCACCGCACGCACGTCGTAGACTTTCTCGAAGTCGATGTCCTTGCCGCGCATCTTGTTCCAGATGCTGTAGATGTGCTTCGGCCGGCCATAGACTTCGGCGCGAACCCCGGCGGCGGCCATCTCCGCCTGCAGGCGCGCCACCGCGGCGGCGATGAACGCCTCGCGTTCCGAGCGCTTTTCATCGAGCATTGTCGCGATGCGTTTGTAGGTTTCCGGCTCCAGGTAGCGGAAGGAAAGATCCTCGAGCTCCCACTTCACATGCCAGATGCCCAGGCGGTTGGCCAGCGGCGC
>JADYZH010000188.1 GCA_020853215.1 Sulfuritalea sp.
CGGTATCCTCGACCTCGAAGCGCAGCAATACCGATTCGCTGGTTTCATGCACTTTGGCTGCACGCATGGTGACCGTGCCGTTTTCCGTGAATTTGATGGCGTTGGTCGCGTAGTTGAGCAAGGCTTGCTGCAAGCGCGTGGGATCGCCCGCCAGGTTGGGTGACAGCGGCTCGACTTCGACCAGCAGGCGGATATTCTTGACTCTGGCGCGCTCACCCAAGATCGCCTTGACATTGGCCATCAGGCTGTCTACCGAAACCGGCGCCTCCTCCAGCACGAGCTTGCCGGCCTCGACTTTCGAGATGTCGAGAATGTCGTTGATCACAGCCAGCAGGTGCTGGGCGGAGGTGTCGATAATATCGAGGCGTTCCGCCTGTTTGGACGTCACGTCACCGCGTCGCATTAGGTGAACCATGCCGAGGATCCCGTTCATCGGGGTCCGTATCTCGTGGCTCATATTGGCAAGGAAGGCACTCTTGGCCACGTTGGCAGCCTGGGCTGCGTCGCGCGCCTCGATCAGCGCCTGGGTGCGCTCGAGAACCAGGTTCTCGAGCCTTTCTCCGCTCGCCGCAAGCCGGTCAGAGTGCTGGCGGTGGATGTCTGCCATGATGCGCAGCACATCCTGCGTATATCCGATGCCGCGGTAGCGGCCGTCAGCGACGATCAGAAAGCCATTGGTAACCACCCTCTTCCCGGCTTCGGCGATGACGATGGAAACCTCCTGCAGCGGCATTTCCTCGTCGACTATCAACGGATGGGTATCCATGAAGGTGCTGCAGCTTCGGTTGAGAAAGACCTCTTTGTAATAGGGCTTTGCCAGATCGCTCATGAAAAGCGCGTGATTAATGAGACCGATGGGCTTCATGGTCCGTCTATCGACGACGGGCAGGCTGATCAGGTCCGGATGCGCCAGAAAGGTTTCAAGAACTGTCCGCGTCAGGGATAGTGCTTCAACGGCCGGGCATTCGTTCAGCACGCTGATTGCCGTCGGCCCCGCTACTTCGAAGTCAGCATCGTCGCAGGATTTGCGGCATGGCGTGGCTGGTTCATTAGCCATTGCTCCGAGTTCCATTGACTCAGGCGCAATGCGATATTGCGCAGGCGTTCGGCAGGTCCATACAGCCAGCAATTGTCTCCGGCAGGACGAACAGCGTACCTGAAGTGCCCGACTTGTCCGGTAACCGTAACCAGATGTGGACGATCCGGCGGATCGTGGGGTGCAACGGGAACATCATGGTGGCAAGGGAAAGCCGGATTGCAGGCCCTTCATTTAACCCGTTCCTTGTTACAGGCTGGTTACATGCAGGTCTCGGAGGGATTACGATTATCCGAGCCAAGGGACCCGGTTGCGGGGTCCGGCAAACCATGCGTCGGTTTTGGTTAGTCCTGAGGTGAGCTCAGCCGCGGCAGATCGATGTCGCGGACCCGCTTCAGCTTGTCGGGAATGTCGCCGAGCAGGGCGGCGTGCCGCGGTCCGTGCCAGCCGCCGATCAGGGTCACGGCTTCGCGCAGGTGCGGCTCGCGGCCGGCGCAGACCATCAGCAGGGTGCCGGCGCTGGCCAGGTCGTTGAGCTGGCCCAGTTCCTCCTGCAAGCCGGCGAGGCGCCTGATGACATTGGCGCCGGACTTGCCGGGAATCATCGGGTCGAAGAATTCGATGGCATAGCGCAGCCGCTTGATGCCGATGCGCAGCTCATGCAGTGAGGGCGGGCTTTCCGCGCGGGCGACGGCGGCCAGCTCGAGGACGTTCCTCAGCAGGCGGCGCAGCCGCCGGTCGGCGAACTGCAGCAGGGAGGGCGTTTCGTCCCCGGTCCCGGGCGCCTCGATGAAGGGCGCGCTCTGCAACAGGCTGGCGGCGGTCAGCAGCAACTGGCCATAGGCGGGCTGGCGCAGGGTGTCGCGGATGGCGCTGCGGGCGTCGTACAGGCGATTGGTGATGGCACCGGCCAGGTCGGTCAGGCGTGGCTCGTCCGGCAGGGCGCCGGCGACCGGGGCCACGATCTCGGCCATCAGCACATCGAGGTCGCGGGCCTGGCCCAGGGCGCGCATCAGCTCACGCATCGGCGGCACCAGCTGCCCGGCAAAGCCGTCAGGCAGCACCGGGCCGAACATGCGCATGGCGGCGCGCAGGCGGCGCGTGGCGACGCGCATTTGATGCACGTATTCTGCATCGTCGCTGCTCGCCGCGCCGGCGTGGTTGAGCTGGAGATGCGACAGGCAGTCCAGGGCGATCAGGCGGAACGCCGCCAGCGGCGAATCCTGCGCATCGATCGGCACCCTGCCGGCCTTCACCGGTTGCCGCGGCGTGTCGTGGAACAGGCGGTAACCGCGTTCCGCCTTCGACAGCAGCAGCGGCGGCAGCGGCTGGCGCTGGGCCAGTTCGAGGGCGAGGGCGTAAAGGCTGCCGATGCTGCCGGAAAGCAGTTGCAATTCGAGTTCGGAAATCGTCTCGCGGCGGCCGTTGGAGGCAATCCAGCCGCGGTCGAGCTTGGCCAGGATGCGGCTGCCCGGGCCGCGATCGATTTGCCAGACGGTGCGCCGCACGTTGGTCTCGAATATCGCCGTGATGCGGCCGGCGATCTTGTCGCGCTGCAGCCATTCGCGCAGTTCGGCGTCATCGACATGGGAAAAGTCGAAGTGGTTGAGATAGGGCGCCTGCCATTCCGGCCGTCGGGTCAGGCCGCCGTCGGAGTCATCCTGGCGCTTGATGGTCTGTTGCCACGAGGCGCCTTGCTTGCGCAGGCGTAGCAGGATGCCGGCGCGGCGCAGGGCCATGCGTCCGGTGTCGTAGTAGATGCTGACCATCTGGTGCTGTTCGCGGACGGTTGCCCCGGCCAGGACCGGGTAGCGTTTCAGGGCGCTATGGCGGTCTTCGGCGACTTCCAGTTTCAGGGTGACTTGCTGGGCCATGGGCGCGATACCGGCAGGGATGAAGCCCGGGAGTCTAGCCGGTGGACCCCCGAATAATTATTACAGCCCATTTGTACTGCGGCCAAAGACCAGTTCTCCCTCAGAAGTCGGCGCTGGCGGGACGGCGATCTGTGCGGCATCGGCCGGCTGCGGAACGGCCACGGGTTGCCACGCGTGGATCAGTTCCAGGCTGCCGTCGTGGTGTTCGACGATGGCGGTGCAGCTATCCACCCAGTCGCCGCAATTGACATAGGTCACGGCGTCGACCCGGCGCAGCGCCGCGCTGTGGATGTGGCCGCAGATCACGCCGTCCAGTCCGCGTTCCCGGACGGCACGGATCAGGGCATCCTCGAAGTCGAAGATGAAGGAGACGGCACGCTTGACGCGATTCTTGGCGAAACCCGCCAGCGACCAGTAGCCGGGTCGGCGCAATAGCCGGCGCAGGCGTGACAGCACGGCGTTGACGCGCACCAGCAGGTTGTAGCCGACATCGCCGAGTACTGCCAGCCAGCGGTGGTAGCGCGTCACCTGGTCGAACTCGTCGCCATGCAGCAGCAGGTAGCGCTTGCCGTCGGCGGCGAGGTGGACGTGCTCGCGCCTGACCAGGATGTCGCCGAAGGACACGCCGTCATATTCGCGCATCGCTTCGTCGTGGTTGCCGGGAATGAACATCACGCGCTGGCCGTGGCGGGCGCGGCGCAGGATTTTCTGCACGATGGTGTTCTGCGCCGGAGTCCAGTGGATGCCGCGGTTCATGGCCCAGAAATCGATGATGTCGCCGATCAGGAACAGGTTTTCGCTTTCGTAGTCGCGCAGGAAATCGACCAGGCGATCGGCTTGGCAGCCGCGGGTGCCGAGATGGACGTCCGATATGAAGATCGAGCGGACTTTCATGGGTCGGCGAGGAAGCCATAAACCGCTTCATCCGTGGGCGGCAGCGCCGGCCGGGCGATGGCGTCGCGCAGGGCGGCCACCAGCTGGTCGTGGATGTGTTCCCAGTCGAGCGCGGCGACGCTGTGTGGCGCGGCCATGGCGGCCCGGCGGCGAGCCCGGGGACGGGTCACGAGGTCGAGGGCGCCGCGCACGAACTGGTCGCTGACGCCCGGGTCGGCCAGCATGCCGTTTTCACCGTGGCGAATGAATTCGGCGGCGGCCGCCAGGCGGTAGGCCACCACCGGCAGGCCGCTGGCCAGCGCCTCGAGGGTGACGTTGCCCCAGGTGTCGGTCAGGCTGGGAAACAGGAACAGGTCGGCCGAAGCGTAGTGGGCGGCGAGGTCCTCGCCATGACGCATGCCGGCATAGATGTGCTCGGGATGCTCCTGCATCAGCCGTGTCCGCGCCGGACCGTCGCCGACCAGCAACAGTCGGGTGCCTGGCACATGACGCCGGATGGCGTCGAAGGTGGCCAGAACCAGCGGCAGGTTTTTTTCCGGCGCCAGGCGGCCGACATGCGCCACCACCAGGTCCTGTTGCCCAAGCTTCCAGGCGGCGCGCAGGGCCGCGCTGCGGCGTGCCGGGTTGAACAGTGCGGTATCGACGCCGCGGGCCACCACGCGGATGTTGCGGTAGCCAGTGCGCTGCAGTTCGACGCCGAGCTGGCGCGATGGCACCAGGGTCATCCGGCTGCGGTTGTGCAGTCGCCGCAAGTGCGCGGCGACGATGCCTTCCAGCCAGGCAAAGCCGTAGTGCCGGCTGTAGGCGTGGAAGTTGGTGTGGAATTCCGACACCACGGGGATGTCGAGATCGCGTGCCGCCGCGATGGCCGAGGCGCCGAGCGGTCCTTCGGTAGCGACCTGCACCACGTCGGGCGGGTCCTTGCGCCACATGCGGCGCAGCAGTCGCGGCGCCGGCAGGCCGAACTTGAGGCCGGCGTAGCCGGGAATCTGCAGGCCGCGTACCCGCGTCGTCGTCAGCCGGGACGTGGCGTCCGAAATGCCATCGACGTCGGCGGCATGCTGGCGCGGGCGAACCAGGCTGACGCGATGGCCGCGCGCGAGCAGGCCCTGCACCATGCGGCCCAGCGTCATGGCGACGCCATTCACCTCGGGCGGAAAAGTTTCCGTGACGACCGCGACATGCAGTGGCGTCATCACTGGACTACCCTCCCCCCAGCCCCCTCGCCAAGCGAGGGGGTGACCATGGTTCGCCGCTGTGCGGCTCCGTTTGATGACTGGCGCTCCTTCGGACGGCCGTGCGGCACGCTCACGGCAGCAGCACCAGAGCCCAGACGGCCGGAACGTTGATCAGGGCGATCAACACCGCGGCGCTGCCGATGTCCTTGGCGCGCTTGGAGAGCCGATGGTCGTCCAGCGAAATGCGGTCGATGGCCGCTTCGACCGCCGAGTTGAGCAGTTCGACCACGAGCACGAAGAGGACGCTGGCGATCATCAGCGCCTTGTCGATGCCGGGCACCGGCAGCGACAGGGCGACGGGAATCATTACCGCCGCCAGCAGGCTTTCCTGGCGGAAGGCGTCTTCGTTGCGATAGGCCGCGTGCAGCCCCGAAAGGGAATAGCCGAAAGCGTTCCAGATGCGGCGCAGGCCCGTTTGTCCCTTGAAGGGACTTTCCCGGGCCAGGTTTTCCGTATTCATTGGCTGGCAGCCAGGGGTTGCGAGCAGTCGATTGCACGCGGCCTGTGCGGCAATTGGCTATACAGCGCGGCCAGCCGGGCGCCCTGGCTGGCCGCATTCCACTCGCGGGTGAAGGCGATGGCTTCGTCGGCCATGATCAGCAACCTGGTCGGACGGTTCAGCAGCCCGACCAGCTGCTCGGCGAAGCCCTCCGGCGTCTCTGCCGCGGCAACCGCGCCGCGCTCCGGCTTGATGATCTCGGCCGCACCCAGTGCCGGAATGGCCAGCACCGGCAGGCCGATGGCCATGGCTTCGAGCAGGACCAGGCCCTGGGTTTCGGTGTGCGAGGCAAAGGTGAATACGTCGGCGGCCGCATAGCAGTCGCGCAAGGCGCCGTCGCGCGGCAGGTAGCCGACAAAGCGCACGTGGTCCTCGATGCCGAGGGCCGCGGCCTGGCGGCGCAGTGCCGGCAGTGCCGGGCCTTCGCCGGCGATCACCAGCATCAGGTTCGGCCGCTGGCGACGCGCCAGCGCGGCCATGTCGAGCAGGAAGCCGATGTTCTTTTCAAACGCGGCGCGGCCGACGAACAGCGCCACCTTGCTCTCCGGCGCGATGTTCCAGGTTTCGCGGAAGCGCCGGCCGTCGCCGCGCAGGAACTGGGACTCCGGCAATCCGGTGGGAATCACGTGCAGCGGTTTGTCGACGCCATAGTCGCGCAGGGTGGCGGCCATCGGTTGCGAAGGCACGACCACGGCATCGAGCGCGTTGCACTGCCGGCGCGCCAGGGCCCGGGCGGCAAGGCGCAAGGCACTCCTCGGCAGGAAGCGGACATAATGGAACAGATATTCCTCGAAATGCGTGTGGTAGGTCGCGATGCAGGGAATGCCGCGCGCCTTTGCCAGGCGCAACCCCGCGTAGTGGGCTGCAAAGGGGGTCTGGACGTGTACCAGATCGAAGTCGGCGTCGGCAAGACGGCGATCCAGGTCGGCGAGGGAACTCCAGCGCATCAGGCGGTCTTCCGGATCGAGCGGCACCGGGCGCGACGGCAGTCGCCGGATGTCCGCTTCGGCATCGGCCCCGCTGTCGGTTCCAGGATAGTCGGGTGCTACCACCGTGACCCGGACGCCCAGTCCGGCGAGGGTGTTGCGAAAGGTCTGGATCGACGTCGATACGCCATTGACGCGCGGAAAGTAGACATCGCTCAGCATCAGCACGTGCAGCGGGCTTGCTGCCCGGGATTCCGGGATGAAAGGCGGGCCCTGCGCCGCCCCTGCGACGCTCATGCCGCGACCGTAGCCGCCGGTTTGACGAAGTGCCGCATGTAACGCGAGTTCATGCGCGACATGGGCAGCAGCAGCAGGAGGTCGGCGGTGTTGAAGTCGGGGTCCCACGCCGGCTGGCCGCAGACCCAGGCGCCGACCCGCAGGTAGCCCTTGATCAGGGGCGGTATCAGCGCCGGCTGGCCATTCATGAGCCGTTCGAAAGGTAGCCCGTGGCGGGGAAAGGTTCGGTATTCCGCCGGGGCAAGCTGGGCCGCATTCAGCTGGGTGAACAGGTTGGCGGCATTGTGTCCGCCATCGGCCATGCCGATTGAGGCGCAGCCCATCAGGTAGTCGTAATTGTTGCGCACCATGTAATCGGCCAGGCCGGCCCAGAGCAGGGTGATCACGCCGCCGCTGCGATAGTCCGGGTGGATGCAGGAACGGCCCACTTCCACCATGCGGCCGCGCAGGTTATGCAGGCGGTTGATGCGAAACTCGCCTTCCGAGTAGTAGCCGCCGATGTTCCGGGCCACATCCGGTGTAAGGATCCGGTAGGTGCCGACGATGCGGTCGGCATGGTTTTCGCGCACCACCAGGTGTTCGCAATGGGCGTCGAAGCGGTCGATGTCGTGGTTCGGCACGGTGGCGGGGATGCGGGCGCCGAGTTCCTCGACGAACACCTTGTAGCGCAGCCGCTGCGCTTCGCGAACTTCCTCTTCGCTGCGCGCCAGGGCGACCGTGTAGCCGGTGTGCTGGCTGGCGGTGTTGGCGGTTTCGATCAGTTGTTTTTGCATGGCGTTCTCCTTGTCTGCTGCCGGGGTTCGCCAGCATTCTCGGAAGCCGGTGTTACTGCCTGATTGCCGCTTCGTTACGGCGAGGTTGCGGGAGCCTCGGAAACGGATTTCCCCCTCTGTTCCGCGGATCGGGGTGTGCTGCCGGGGCGGCATCGGGCGCGTGGGACAGTTTCACGGCGATGGCCTGGCGGGCCTGGTGTGCGAGGTGGCGACGATCAGCCAGGGGCGGGGCGTAGCTTGCCGCCAATTCGATTCGCGCGACCAGGCCGCCGGCACCAAGCACGCTGATCAGGCAGCCGATCAGGCTGATTTCGTCGATGTAGGCCGGCGCGGCGGAAGGAGCGCCAAAGCGGTCACGGTAGCTCACGGCAAGGGCGTGCACCGGCGCCGCGGCGTCGATGGCGCCCTGGAACAAAGCCGCATGGAAGGGCAGCAAGCGGTCGCCGGCAGTGGTCGTGCCCTCGGGAAATATTGCCAGCCTTTGCCCGTTCCCGAGCGTCGCCAGCATCTGCTGCTGCGTTGCATGGGCCGCCTTGCGGCTGCCGCGCTGGATGAACACGGTGCCGGTGCGGCGGGCAAGCCAGCCGATCAGCGGCCACCGCGCGACGTCGCTCTTGGCGACAAAGGCCGATGGCAGCACGGCGTTGATGAGGAAGATATCGAGGAAGGAAATATGGTTGCCTACCAGCAAACCGCGATCGATGTCAGCCAGGTAACCCACTGTTTCAATGCGGATTTTGAGAATTTCCAGGAGTTGCCGCGACCAGGCGCGCTTCAGTCGCTGGCGCCATGGCTCGCCAAGCAGGGGGAACAGCAGTCCAACCTGCCCGGCGCCATGGAGCAGGTGCAGGCCCACCAGCAACAGGCGCAGAGCGACACGCGGGGTAATCGGCGGCATGGCGGCAAGCTTAGGGGAGGGCTGTTACATCGGCATGAACGAGTCAGTGAGAATTTTCACGGTTGGCCGGAATTTAACGGCTTTGTAACATTCGCTGCCTAGACTGCTGAATCCCCTACCGCAACGCACAAAGGAGTCTGTCCATGAAATCCCTGAAAATTGCCGCCGTCGTCGCCGGTGTGTTTGCCGCCACCGCTGTTCATGCCCAGGCGCTGGTCAAGATCGACGGCTCCTCGACCGTGTTTCCCGTCACCGAGGCGGTTGCCGAGGACTTCCAGAAAGCCAAGAAGGGTAGCGTCCGAGTTACCGTGGGGATTTCCGGTACCGGCGGCGGCTTCAAGAAGTTCTGCCGCGGTGAGACCGACATTTCCGACGCGTCGCGCCCCATCCTGAAGAAGGAAATGGAAGACTGCGCCAAGGCCGGCATCAAGTATGTCGAGCTGCCGGTGGCTTTCGACGCCCTGACCGTGGTGGTGAACCCGAAGAACACGTTCATCAATCAGCTGACCGTGGCCGAACTCAAGAAGATGTGGGAGCCGGCCGCCCAGGGCAAGGTCATGAAGTGGAAGGACGTCAATCCGGCCTGGCCCGATGCGCTGCTCAAGCTCTTCGGCCCCGGCGCCGATTCCGGCACCTTCGACTACTTCACCGAAGCCGTCAACGGCAAATCCAAGTCCAGCCGCGGCGATTTCACCGCCTCGGAAGACGACAACGTGCTGGTGCAGGGCGTCTCGCGCGACAACAATGCGCTGGGCTTCTTCGGTTTCGCCTATTACGACGAGAACAAGGGCAAGCTGAAGGCCGTGCAGATCGTCAATCCCAAGGGCAAGCCGGTGACACCGTCGATCGACGCCGTGATGGCCGGCGAATATGAGCCGCTGGCGCGTCCGATCTTCATCTACGTCAGCGCCAAGTCGATGGACAAGCCCGAGGTCAAGGAATTCGTCGAGTTCTATCTCAAGGAAGGCGGCAAGCTGGCCAAGGAAGTCAAGTACGTGCCGCTGGGCGATGCCGACTACAAGCATGCACTTGAAAACTTCCAGAAGAAGAAGACCGGCACGGCGTTCGGCGGCGAGGCCGAGGTGGGCGTCAAGGTGTCCGACCTGCTGAAGCGCAATCCGAAGGAGTAATCCGCGTCGCCGGAAGGCAATCCGGTCCAGGATTGCCTTCCGGTGCAGATTGCCCGCAAATGATTCAAAATCCCATGTTCAACATCTCCGGATCCCAGCCATGAGCGCAAGCGCATCGGCGCCAACACTCCCCGCGTCCATCGGCCAGGGCATCAGCGATCGCCTGAGCAAGAAGGCCTCGCGCCACGTCAAGGAGCGCGTCATCGAGGCCGCGCTGTTCGCCGCGGCGGCCTTTTCCGTCTTCGTCACGCTTGCCATCGTCTATGTGCTGGTCAAGGAGTCCTGGAGCTTCTTCGAGCATGTGCCCCTGACGGATTTCCTGTTCGATACGCAATGGACGCCGCTGTTCGATGATGCCCATTACGGCATCATGGTGCTGCTCTCGGGCACCCTGACCAGTTCCGCCGTGGCCCTGGTGGTGGCGATTCCGCTGGGCACCATCATCGCGCTGTACCTTTCGGAGTTCGCCGGCTTCAAGGTCCGGGAAATCGCCAAGCCCTTCCTCGAGTTGCTGGGCGGCGTGCCGACCATCGTCTATGGCTACTTCGCCCTGACCTTCCTGACGCCGATCCTGCAGAAGATCTATCCCGACCTGCCGGGCTTCAACTTGCTTTCGGCCGGCCTGGTGATGGGCGTGATGATCATTCCCTACGTCGCTTCGCTCTCGGAAGACGCGATGCGCGCGGTGCCGATGTCGCTGCGCGAGGGCTCCTATGCCATGGGTGCGACGCGGCTGCAGACGGCGCTGTGGGTGGTGACCCCGGCGGCGACCTCGGGCATCGCCTCGGCCTACATCCTCGGCATCTCGCGCGCGGTCGGCGAAACCATGATTCTCGCCGTGGCCGCCGGCATGCAGCCCAACCTGACCTTCAATCCTGCAGAGCCGGGCGCAACCATCACGTCCTACATCGTGCAGGTCGCGCTGGGCGACCTGCCGCATGGCTCGATCGGCTACCAGACCATCTTTGCCGCCGGTCTTACCCTGCTGCTGATGACCCTGGCTTTCAACCTGCTCGGCTACTGGCTGCGCAAACGTTACCGCGAGGTGTACTGAGATGCTGCAAGCCACCGACCTTGCCGCCATTCGCGCCATCATCACGCGCGCCAAGCGCTGGGAACTGTTCTTCTCCATTATCGGCATCCTGTCGCTGATGGTGGGTGTGCTGACCTTCACGGTACTGTTCGTCGATATGGCGATCCAGGGCGTACCGCGCCTCACCAGCGAGTTCTTCACCTCGTTTCCGTCGCGCCGCCCGGAGAATGCCGGCATCCTCTCGGCCTGGGTCGGTACCGTCCTCGTGATGCTGGTAACCGCGCTCTCGGCCGTGCCCCTTGGCGTTGCCGCAGGCGTCTACCTGGAGGAGTACGCGCCGAAGAACTGGGTGACCGACATCATAGAGATCAACATCAGCAATCTGGCCGGCATCCCGTCCATCGTCTATGGCCTGCTGGCACTCGGCCTCTTCGTCTATTACTTCGGTTTCGGCCAGAGCATCCTCTCGGCCGGGCTGACGCTGGCGCTGCTGATCCTGCCGGTGATCATCGTCGCCACGCGCGAATCCATCCGCGCCATCCCGCAGGCCATCCACGAAGCTTCCTATGCCTGCGGCGCAACCACATGGCAGACGGTGAGCGACCACATCCTGCCGTATTCGTCGGCCGGCATCCTCACCGGCGTGATCATCGGCATGGCGCGCGCCATCGGCGAAACGGCGCCGATCATCACCATCGGCGCGCTGACCTTCATCGCATTCCTGCCCACCGCACCGTTCGCCGGCGACCCGCCGGCGGGGTTGTTCGACTGGATCTTCGCCCCCTTCACGGTGATGCCGATCCAGATGTTCAACTGGACGTCGCGTCCCGAGGCGGAGTTCCAGGTCAATGCCGCCGCAGCCGGCTTCGTCCTGGTGTTCATGACCCTGGCCATGAACGGCCTGGCCATCTACCTGCGTTTTCAACTGCGTAAAAACATCAAGTGGTGACCGATATGCAAGTTCCCAGCGTCATGGAGGCAGGTGTCGAAGGCACCGTGCTCAAGGCCGAGGTGCGCGACCTCGATTTTTACTACGGCGCATTCCACGCCCTGAAGCGCGTGTCGATGCCGATCTACGACCGCCATGTGACGGCGCTGATCGGGCCCTCGGGTTGCGGCAAGTCGACGCTGCTGCGCTGCTTCAATCGCATGCACGACCTGTATCCCGGCAACCGGTACGACGGCGGCGGCATCGTATTTCACCCTGACAACACCAATCTGCTCTCGCCCGACGTCGATCCGATCGAAGTGCGCATGCGCATCAGCATGGTGTTCCAGAAGCCCAATCCCTTCCCCAAGACGATCTACGAGAACGTCGCCTACAGCCTGCGCGTGCGCGGCATGAACAACAAGAACGAACTCGACGACCGCGTCGAGTCCGCGCTCAAGGGCGCCGCGTTGTGGAACGAGGTCAGCAACCGGCTCCAGGAACTCGGCGCCAACCTTTCCGGCGGCCAGCAGCAGCGCCTGTGCATCGCCCGCGCCCTGGCATCCGATCCCGAGATCATCCTCTTCGACGAGCCGACCTCGGCGCTCGACCCGATCGCCACGGCCAGCATCGAGGAACTGGTGACGGAACTCAAGGAAAAAGTGACCATCCTGATCGTCACCCACAACATGCAGCAGGCGGCGCGCATTTCGGACTACACCGCCTACATGTACCTCGGCGAGATGGTCGAGTTCGGCGTCACCGACCAGATTTTCATCAAGCCGCAGAAGAAGGCCACCGAGGACTACATCACCGGCCGTTTCGGCTGAGTTCCTTGCCGCAGGCCTGCTCCAACCCTCCAGCCGCGGCGGTCACGCCGCGACAGCACCGTATCCTCCTCCAGCAAAGGACAAGACATGAAATTCGAAACAGACGCGCTCGAGGGCGATGTCCAGCGCATCGCCCTCGAGGGGCGCCTGGATATCGATGGCAGCCAGGCCATCGATGCCCGTTTTTCCTTTCTGACCACCGGCCGCAAGGCGAATATCGTGGTCGATCTGACGGGAGTAAGTTTCCTCGCCTCGATCGGAATTCGCCTGTTGATGACCGCGGCGCGCGGGCAGAAGGGGCGCGGCGGTCATCTGGTGCTGGCCGCCGCCCAGCCGCCCGTGCTGAAGGTGATGCAGACAGCGGGCATCGACCAGTTGATCCCGGTGTACCCCGACGTCGAATCCGCACGGGCAGCGATCGCCGGCACCTGAAATGCCGGAGCCGGCAAAGCATCACCTGCTGACACTCGAAAGCGGGCTCGCCGCGGCCGGCGAAGCCAGTATCTGGGCGCGCACCCTGGCCGCCCAGCATGGCGTCCCGGACGAACGCACCGGCAACCTCGACCTGTGCATCATCGAACTGATCAACAATGTGGTCGACTATGCCTATGGCGGCGGGCCCGGCGAGATCGAACTGGAACTGATGTTCACCCCGGAGGCCCTGGTACTCACCATCGCCGATTCGGGCCCCGCCTTCAATCCCCTCGAGCTTGCGGCCCCGGTGCAGGCAACATCGCTCGACGACGCACGCATCGGCGGCTTCGGCATCCACCTGGTGCGCCAGTTCGCGGATGCCTGCCATTACGAGCGCCGGCTGGGGAAGAATTTCTTTACCGCGGGTTTCGGCGATGTGCGGGAGCTACCGCGCCGCGTGGAGCGGCGGCGCGCGGGTCCGGCCGGATTCCCGCTCAGGCGTGCCGATGGCACGCTGATCGTTGCCGACCAGCGTTGCGACATCGACCGTCGCTCGCTGGGTTTCATTTCGCGCTGCGACCTGTTCCGCGACGTCCCTTATGCGGCCCTCGAGGCGATAGTCCGGCATTGCCGCCTGGTCGAGTATCCGACGGGCGCCGTGGTGCTGCGCGCCGATCAACCGATGAACTCGGTCCTGGTCGTCGTCAAGGGCAGCCTGCGGGTGCACCTCGACGGCCCGGACTCGGAGGATGGGGTAGACATTCCCGGCGGGCAGTGCGTGGGCGAACTGTCGGTCGCCGACGGCAAGACCGCATCGGCCTGGGTGGTGACGGCGGAAGCGACCCAGCTGCTGGTGATCGAAGGGCCGGTGTTCCTCGAACGCCTGCTGGCCATTCCGCGCATCGGCCGCAACCTGATCGTCATGCTCGCCGAGCGCATGCGGCGCGGCAACGAGCGCATCGTCGCGCGCATCCGCGGCGCCATGGAACTCGAGGCGCTGCAGCGCGAGCTCGATTTCGCGCGCCGCATCCAGGCCAGCATGCTGCCCGCCAATCCGCTCCTGCCCGGCCAGGACGCGGTTGAATGCCACGGCTTCATGCGTGCCGCGCGCCAGGTAGGCGGTGATTTCTACGATGTCCTGCCCCAGGGCGGCGACCGGTATTTCTTCGCCATCGGCGATGTCTGCAACAAGGGCATGCCGGCGGCGCTGTTCATGGTCCAGGCGCTGACCCTGCTGCGCAGCGAAGCGGCCCGCCGCGAACGCGATCCGGGCAAGCAGTTGGCGTCGCTTGCGCGCCATGTCAATGACCAGTTGGCCCTATCCAATGAAGCCCAGCTGTTCGTCTCGGTTTTCTGCGCAATCCTCGATCTCGACAGCAATCTGCTGCATTACGTGAATATCGGCCACAACGCGCCGCTGGTCGAACTGCCGGGCGCCGCGCCGGAATTCCTCGAACAGCCGCGCAATCCGATCGCGGGGATGGTCCCGGATCTGGTATTCCGCGCCGGCAAGCTTGAATTTCCGCGCGGCAGCCGCCTGTTGCTATACACGGATGGCGTCACCGAGGCCGAGGCGGTCGGTGGCGCCCAGTTCGGCGAAGCGGCGATGCAGCGGTCGCTGGCCGATCCGCGGCTGAATGCGGCCGGCACGGTGCAGGCCATCGTCGATGCGGTCGACGGCTTCGCCGGGTCCCGGCCCCAGTCGGACGACATCACGCTGCTGCTGATCCGTCGCCTCTGATCCGCCGTGGCGCCAGCGCCGACTTTTTCGTACGCATCGCCGCGACGGCCTCCGGCGAATGGTACAAGCGACCCCAATGATGACAGGGGACTGTAACAATCAGAACATCGGAATCAGGTATAAAGCTCGCTGTTGAGGGTGCGCCGGCCATGTTGTCGCTGCGATGATGTGCCGGTGTTTCACTGTCGTGCATGTGGGCAACGGATCGGCATGTTTGCCGTCAAACCAATGGGGTGTAAGCATGAATTTAAAGCTGTCTTCGCAAGAGTACCTCGACCAGGCCGCGGCCTTGTCCAAGGAAGATGCCGAGCGCCTGTTCGCCAGGATGCGCGGAAAGCTGGCGCGCAAGGTCGAGAGCGAAAAGATCCCGTCCCTGGAAGCGGTGGCCCTGCAACTCCAGATAGAAGACGAGGAATTGCAGGAATGGCGCCAGCGATGGGCTGAAATCGAGCAACGCGAAGCAGCGCGCACCAAAAAGGGCGGATAGCCCTGCCGCGGGCGATCGCCTTCGCCCTTTGCTTCGATCCGCGGTGTGTGCGCACGGGCGCCTGAACCACCCGGTTGGGATGCCGTTCGTTTCCAGCCGTTCCCAGGCGCAATCGACGGCGAATTAAATCGGCGACAGGACACCGTAATGGGCAAACGCTCCGTCGAGGCACAACTTGCGACGCTCAGGGCGGCCATGAAATGGAGGGTTGGCCGCAATCTGCACAACTGGCTGATGGGAACCGGCGCCCTGCTGGCCATCCTGAGCCTGGCAACCTGGAGTCCGATACCGCTGGTATGCGCGGTATTCTTTGCCATCGTGGGGATTTCCGAACGCCGGGCCGCGCCGAATCTGCTCAATGCCCTGGCTGCCTACGATACCCGGCCACCCTCGCTGGGTGAAGTCACGATCACGATAACGCGCTGGGATTCCGACAACCATTACCATGCGCTGGTGCGGGAACGGGGACATGCGGATTGGGATTACGAGTTCGTCCCCCAGGGATGGTCGCCGGCCACGGGAAGCCATGCGGCGAGAATCTGGCGTTCGGAGGGCACCGGAGCCCCGGCCCTTGCCGTGGTCGATGAAGGGCTGCTGATTCCACGCTACGACCCGAAGCCTGCCGGTCAGGCCGGGCAGGCTTCCGTTCGCTGACGTAACGCCGGCGGAATGCAGGACGGGACTGTCATCCACCAACGTGCCCGGCTGGCTGAAGCCAGCCTCACACGCATTGGGCAGCAGACCAGTAAAAAGTCGGCGCTGGCGGGACGGCGGGCGTCGGGTGATCGGCC
>JADYZH010000189.1 GCA_020853215.1 Sulfuritalea sp.
ACCACCACCGCCTCCGCGCCGCGCCGCGTGACGAGTTGCGGCCCTTCGGCGAGCGTGCAATCCACCAACTCGCTGAAGCGACTCTTGGCCTCCTGCAGTTGCCATGTGTGCATGATGATCTCCTTGCGGATAAACTAGTCAGTCTGACCAGTTTATCATGATTCAATGGCCTCCGGATGTCAAGAAGGCCGGATATCGCACGCGCGCAGCGCTCGTCGAATCCGTGTGCGGGTTGTACCGCGAGCACCAGCGCGCCCGGTCCGTACAGCGCGGGCTTGTCGTCCACCGCGATCCAACGTGAGGCAACCGCCAGGCATCAAACCTCGCCAAGTACTACTCGCCGTTCGGCTTGCGCCTGGCCTCATCGACCGCTTCGCGGCAACCGCCGGCAAACTTGCGCATCACCTGAATCACGTATTTGTCGGTCACCCCGGACAAGAGCGGAATGTTCTGGATCAGGCAAAGTCCGCCATCACTGCCGATGAACGCGCGCAGATAGAGATATTCGGCATTGATCCTGTTCACGGCTTCGAGCCACTCCGATCGCGGCCAGCCCTCATCCAGGTCCCACCAGGCGTACAGCGTGAAGTATTCGTCCGAATGCTCGGGAAAGACGGCATGGTAGCTCACCCCGTAATCCTGGACATGCAGCTTCCTCGACTCCCCGACCGTCACCTCGAAGGCTGCCTGGTCGAGCAGGGCGTGCAGCGTCTCGGCATTCAGCTCGCCGCGACCGAACCATCGGCTGCCCGCCGGTCCCGCCGTATCAGATTCCCTCGCAGCACCGCTCGCCGCCGCATCATGGCTCTCCCACGGAATATTCGCGGAAATCGCATCGACAAAGGCGTCGAGCGTCGGTTCGGCCACGTGGCCGAGGTTGAGGTGGTTTCCGTTCTCATCCCATCGGCACAGGAAGCTCTCGTCCCCCGCACCTTTTTCGAGCGTGAAGTAGAGCAAAGCCGGTGCTCCGGGGTAATCATGCAGAAGGCCGACGAAATGGCACTCAAGCGGCGCCACCGGTGCCGGCAAGCCAATGATGTGGAGCGATCCGTCGCCCAGCAACTGACGAAACATGATGATTCCATCAGCATGCCCCAGCACTTCGTCCTCGGGACGGTCTATGTCAAGCGCCACCTTGCGCAGGATCGCCTCCGGCACCCGGCCTGTCCGCTCCGGATCGGACAGCGCCGCGAGCAGTTTCTCCGTCTGCTCGAAGTAGATGTCGCGCAGGGATCGATGGGCGAACGCATAGTGCCAGTCGCGCGGCTCGGCTTCGGCATGCGCGGAGGCGGCATCCGCTTCGCTCCCTGATCCGGGATCGCTTGTTCCGGTCATTGCATCATCTCCCTGAAGTTTGCCGGCTGGAATCACAGTCACGCCCGACCTATTCGCGCTCACGATTTGTGGTTATGGCATTGCCGTATTCCAGCATCGCCTCGCGGCAGGCGTTGGCGAAGTTTCGCATTGCCGCCACCAGATACTTTCCGCTGATTCCGGACAATACCGGCACATGTTGACTCAGGTACAGGTCGCCGTCTTCGTCGATCGAAGCGCGAATGTAGAGGTATTCCAGGTTGATGCGGTTGGCGACATCCAGGCGCCGCGCCAGGGGAATCTCCGGATCGGTCGCCCACCAGCGGCACAGGGTCAGGTGGTCGGATCGGGTCTTGGGCAGGGTCAGTTGGAACTCGATGCCCAGATCGCGAATCCGGAACTGATGGCTGGCAACTCGCAGGACATCGACCGCCGCCCTGTCAAACAGCGCGGAGAGCATCGCCGCATTCAGCGTATCCCGAGAAACGCCATCCGCCGACAGCCCGTCCACACCGGCCGGCGCGGACGGCGAAGCGCGACGCAACAGCGAATCCATGTGGTCCGCGACGGCATCCACGAAAGCATTGAGTGTGGGTTGGAAGTTTCCGCCTATCCTTTGCTGGCTACCCGCGACATCCCGGCCAAGAAGCGCATATTCCGGGCCAGCGAGGCGTTCAAGGGTGAAATAGTGCATTCGCGGGCTCATCGTGTAGGCATTGACCACGCCCGCGAAGCGGCTCTCGCCCGGCGCCTGGGGATGCGGCATCTCGAAGACGAAGAGTTCGAGCATGCCCAGCATGCGCTTGTGCACGCGAATTCCCGCCGCGTGCGGCTGCAATTCCTCGTCGGACAGCGCCATATCCTGGGCCACGCGGCGCATGATCGCCGCAGGAACGCGGTCGATGCGCGCCGGATCGGACAAGGCGTTCAGGAGCTTTTCCGTCTGTTCGAACACCACCTCGTGCAACGAGCGTTGGACGAAAGTGACATGCCAGTCGCGCGGCTTTGCGCCGTGGCGATTAGTGAAATCGATGCTTGCGGCGGGACTGTTCATGATCGACTGGCAACGCGGATTGGCTGACCTCGGGGTAGACGCGGGCGACCATGAAACGTCAGGCCGGATCGCCTCGCTAGCCTCTTGGCCCTATCACCTGCGCCCCGGTGGCGGGGAAGCAGGTCGCACGAGTCGAACAGCCCGGACTCATGTCCTTCACCATCCAATCCATCAACAGATGGTTCAGCTTTTGAATCGCCGATCGCTCGCGCTGGAATTTTCTCAGTTGGTCCTCGATGCTTTCGCAATTGCGGGCAACGATGTCTTTGACGAGCAGTCCATAGCCGGCTTGCGCCGAGCCGCCACGGCTGTTTCGGCGCATCCACTGCTGCAAGACCCGAGGATCGGGCGGTGGAATGAAGTGCTCCGACATATACCATCGCGAACCGTCCTTCCAGGCCAGACCGAGCGCCCAGTTCGGCTCGCCCGCCGGTTTGGTCTCGCGGAAATACTCGATGCGCAGGCGACCGCCGCACAGGTCGAATTCCGGCTCGGACTTGCCCGCTTGCCGCAGGCAGCGGGGCGTGGCACCCGGATCGCAACCGAGCCTGTCGGCGAAAGCGTCGACGCCCAAGCCACCGCGCGTGCCGGTGCAATGGGCATCGATGGTCCGGCAGGCCTCTGCCTGCAGGGTTGGCGCAAGGCTGGCGGCGGATTCCGGATCGTCGGCGACTTCGGCGCATCCGAGGCGAACCGACAGCGAGCGGTCCGGCGCCGCGGCCTTGCAGACGTCCAGCAGGCGGCCGACAAACTCCTGTCCGCCCGGGCCGCCCGCCAGCGCCGAACCGGACGCGGCCGCCACCAGGAAAAGTACGGTGCAAAGGACCTCAATTCCGCGCGCAATCGGGTTCATGGCACAGCCCTTTCTCGCTACTTCGGTATCGGGTGCTCGCCCATGCACTGCTGCACCGCGAGCTCGCAGTTCATCCCGGCTTCGATGCGCTTGATCGAGCAGTTGCTGGCGCGGGTGGCGCAGACATACACCCGATAGCAGTCCTCGAAGGCCATCTGCTGGGTGTCGTTGCGATGCACACCCAGCGGCTGGCCGCAGCGCGGGTCGGACGGCAGCGCATTGGCCCCCGGCAGCGAAGCGATCTGTTCGTCGTCCAGGCCGCAGGTCTTTGCGTTCATCTTGAAGAACAGCAACGCCCGGCGTAGATCGCGGATGCACTGGTCCTTGCGCGCGTCCTGCACCTTGATGAAACTATCAGCGGCTGTCTCTCCCGCGCATACCGCGGGTGCGCCAGAAGCCATCAACAGAGAAGCTACCACTCGTGCCATCCAGAACATTCTTTGGCCCTCGTTCTTCATTGGCTGATGCATGCTTGGTAGGCATTTTCGTTCGCTTGAGCCACCCGAAGCTGCATGTCGCGCTCGCTTGTAAACGAACTACCCGCGACCGCAGCATTCCGCCGCGCAATATCGCGATTGCGGGCGAACTGGGCACAGTCCCTGCCACCCGCCCCGCCCGAATTCTGTGCCTGCCGCGCCGCCTGCTGACGCGCATTCTGCGCCGCCTGGGTGCGGGCAATCTCGTTGGCGTCGCCACCAATCAGGGCGGCACCTTGCTGGATCATTCCGGGATCGTTGTAGCGAACCCCCGCAGCCATGCCGACTGCGCCAACCACCTTGCCAATTCCGCGCAGAAAATCTCCGAAGCTGAAGGAGGAGGGTGCCGATTCATTGTCCTCTGCCCTCTGCCGCGCCAACTGTCGCTCGGAATTTTGCTGCTCAAGTTGGCGTTGTGCCTCTTTGAACTCCTCCTCCATTTTTTTCATTTTCGCTTTATGTACCTCCTCTTTGGCGGCAATCATGGCAGCGCCAGCGGCTTTATCCTCGGGCCGGGCCAGGACAAGGCTGTCCTTCAGGGTGCTAGCCCACCGGGGCTCCTGTGCGCCCCGCGAGGCCGACTGCACAGATAACGTTACCTGTTTGAGCAATTGCTCGATCGGCTGCTCCGAATCACCGAGCAGCTTCACCAAGTGGTTTGAAAACAGCCTTTTGTCTGGTTGCTCCGGATCCGCTCCGGCCAGACCACCAACTGCAGTGGCTGCGGCGACCAGAGTCGCGGGAGGAAGCATCATCCGGGCTTCGTAACCAATACGCTTGAGCCCATCGGGATTGTTCCGGTCGGTATCCAGCAGGAAAATATTCGCTCTTGCCTTGCGTTCTGCCACCGTCCCGATAACTTGGGTAAGACTTACAGCATAGCGCGCCAGGTCTTCCGCCCCCCTGCTGCCTGCATCCACACCAAACATGTAGTCCTCGCCCGCGACCACCGCACCCTCTCCAGCAAAGTAGAACAGCGCGACCGTGTCGGGTGTCAGCTTCTCTGCAAAGGCTTGCAGTACAGCACGCAGGTCGTCGGCAGTCAGATCCTGATGGACGCCTCCACCATACCAAGTAGGTATGACTACAAATCCCACTTGCTCGAGTGCCATTTGTATTGTCTGGGCACTTTGGATCGCCGTGTATGCTCCGTTGCCGATGACCAACGCCACCCGGCTCTCGCGGCCAACCGCCGTGGTTCCGGTCGCGGTGTCCGCCGCGGCGTATAGCGAGATGCTGGCAAGAAAAGCGACCGCGAATACAAAACAAAGTCTGGCAAACATGATCGTCACCCTCCATCCAGGAAGTGTCGGCAGGCCAAGATGCAGGCATCCCGTCCGCCGATTGGACGCGCGTACCGGCGTATCGTCAGGACCGCCGGACAGGGATTATTTCGCCGCATACTTGTCCGGATCAAAGTTCAGCTGGCTGCGTATCGCCGCCAGATCACTGCTGAAGTATTTCTTCCCCGCGCACTGCTTGTTGAACTCGTCGCTATCGCGGTCATATCTTGCCGCTTTCTCCTTGTGCCCACCGACCTCGGTATTGAAGGATGCGATACGTGTCTTGAGGGCACGGACACGGGCGTTGTAGCGGTCAACCTCGGCCTGGTCGGTAAATTCGCGCTTGCCATCGCGTTCCAGCGTCGCGTTCTCGGCGTCGATGGACTTGCCTTCGGCCTTGATCTTCGTCGCCGAGGCGCCGAGCTTCTCACCACCCTCATCCAGCCGATGCGCGTTGTTCAGGCAATCCCTGAGCGCCTCGGGTCGCAAGTCGTTCGGGCCGTAATTGTTCGGCTTCATCTTCGCCGCCGCCACACCCGCGCCGACGCCCAGCAGGGCACCGACCAGGCCGCGACCCTTCTTCGGCTCTTGCGCATGGACACCTGAAGTGCCAACAAACAAGCTCAAAGCCGCGATTCCGAATAGCCGCTTCATGCGTCTTCTCCTTGTCATGGCACCGGGCAGGCTTTCGCTCCCGCCCAACGGCCTCTGCCCTGGCGGCATTCGCAGGCATCGCGATAGATGCCGGTGAGCCGGCTGCAATCCTCCTGGTAGCTGGTCTGGGTGTTGGCGCGCGCGCGCGAATTGCTCGGCACGGTCGAATAGGTCGGGGGCTGGTAAGTCGGCTGATACGACGGCGCCGGCGCGTCGTCGCTCGATGACGAGTTGTAGCCTCCCCCGCCCTGACTCGCCGAATACACGCCCGACATTCCGCTGTTGTACTGCTGCAGGCCGGAATTCACCGCCCGCAGGAAGTCAAGGTCGGCGCAGGCCGAGGACAAGAGCGCAGCCGCAGCGAGCGGGACGACATGTTTGATCCGGTTCTGCATCGACTTCTCCTTTTTCGCTGTATCCACAACAACACCCGGCCAGACGTCCCTGCCGCATGGATTGCGAAACGCAGCGCCGCGGCACCGCAATGCCCTTGTCGTGACGACGTATCCGGCTGGCATGCGGTTCAGACGATACGTGCTCACGTTCTCGAACGCATCACCCATTTGGGTGATAAACGGAAAATCGGGGCTATCTACGGTCCAGGCCGGTGGTAGCGCAGACATCACGGGAGCATGGCGCTCCCCTGATGAGCAGTTTGAGCAGATCGCCCTGGTTGCCGCAGTCCGTCTTGCGGAGCAGGCTTTTCAACTGCGTTCTTGCGGTCTCGTAGCTGACACCGCGCGCCCTGGCCGCCTGCTTCAGGGAGAGCCCGCGCACAAGGGATACCGCCAGCAGCGCCTCCGCGTGGGTGATACCGTAAAGCCACTCCAGCACGTCGGGCTCCAGCCGGACCTGCCTTTCGGGGTCGTGAACGAAAAGGATGGCGACTCGTTCGCCCGCCGCGCAATCCCCCACCACGTCGAGCGGCAGCCGATGCCCAAAACATACATGGGGCCGTTGCCCGGAACTTCGCTGAATCGGACAAGTCCATTGGTGTGACCTACCCTCGCCCGGTTCAAACAGCTTCGCGATGAATAGCCGTATCGCCGCGGTGTCCCGCGCCGCAATGCCCTCCAGCGTTCCCCTGCTCGTCGTCAATCCGTCGCCGGCGGCAAACATCTCCCGTGCCTGATCGTTCGCGAACAGCACCCTCGCCTCGCGATTCACCAGCATTACCGGCAAGGCCAGGGCATTCAGCGACGCATGGGCCAGTGCGGCCTGATTTCCGCCGGCACGAAGCAGGTAGTGGGTCTTGAGCGCCGCCTGGAGGTGGGGGACCAGCCGCTGGAACAACAGCTGCTGATGCTCGCTGAAGCCACCCTTGCCCATGGGCCGAAAGACGCTCAGGTGGATATTGCCCGTAGGCACCGCGCTGCCCTGGGATCGCACCACGCCGCAGAGCAGGCGTCCGATGTCGAGCTTTCGCAGGAAGTCGTTGTAGAACTCGCTGCGCCGCACCGTGTCATGGCCTATCAGTGCATCGTCGCGAAACACAAACCCCGGCGTCCCGAGCTGCTCCGGCTTCATCGCCAGTATCCAGATGTCCTTGTCCGAGTAGTAGGCCGCGTAGTCCTCCATATGGCCCGGGCGAATCGAGCGGGAGGCCCAGAATCCGCCGAGCGAGGGAGGCAGGAACGGGGAAAAGAGAATGCCCTCGGTAGCACCGATCTCTTCGACGATCGACGCCACGACAGGGTCCCAGCGCTCGGGGGCAACGGCTGCCTCCTCGATCATCAGCACCAGCCTGCTGAACTTCGCGATCTCATCCATGGTTCGTGGGCCCCTCCTGATTTTTTTGGGGCCGGCGTCGCTGCAAGCGCCCGCCGGCCGCCCACCGCATGATTTTTTCACGCGATTTCAACCGCGGTCAAGCAATTTGACGCGCGCGCCTGCCGAATGTCAGGGTTGGCCCCGCGTGACCCCGGCACGCGATGGAAGGCCGCCATCAATTCCTGTAGCATCGGCCCGCGGCACCGGCCTTGTTCATGCGGCGGTGCACAGCGAGCCGGGCGACGACATCGGCGCAAAAGGGGGCGCATGGAGGAAAGGCAAGACGATCTCGCGACACAGGCCGAGCGCCTGCTGCGGCGCATGATGGACGGCGGCGAGGCCCGCCGCCAGGCCGTGGCCGACCTCTACCGGCACTTCGCCCCACGCTTCCGCCGCTACTTCCGCTCCCAGCGCCTCGGCGACGCCGAGGCCGACGACCTCGTTCAGGATGTCTTCGTCAAGGTCGTGCGCGCCTGCGGCGACTTTCGCGGCGAAGCGCGCGCCGATACCTGGCTGTGGGCCATCGCCCGCAACAGCCTGATAAGCCGCTTCCGCGTGCGTCTACCCGACATGCCCCTCGACGACCTCGATCTCGACCAGATCTGCGCCGCCAATCCGGCGCTGCAGGCCGCGCCGCCCGACGCCCCCGCCCCCGGCGGCGTCGACGACTGCGTGCAGCGCGGCATCGCCCGCTTCGGCACGGATTTCCCCGACCGCGCCCGCGCCATCGGCTTTCTCGTCATCGAGGAATGGTCGGTCGAGGACATCGCCCGCGCCCTCGGCCGTACCCCCGGCGCCACGCGCGAGTTCCTCTCCCAGTGCCGCAAGAAACTGCGGCCCTACATCGAGGACTGCCTCGAACTGCTGGAGGAGAGGCAAGCATGAGCATCCCGCACGGCCGCCCGAAGGAATGCCAGCCATTGCGTGAAGCCGCACCGCGGCGAACCGTGATCGCCCCCTGCCTTGGGGCGAAGGCAGGATTTCGCGGAGCACTGCTCCGCGCTGCCGAAGCCGGCCGGCTATGCAGAGCCGGCCGTGGGATAGGGGTTGGGGGGAAGGTCGTCCCATGAGCTTGCACCCCGCCCCCGACGACGACGGCGACTGGATCGCCGCCCTGCGCGGCCAGCCACCGGCCGGCGCCGCGCCGCGCACCCTGGATGAAGCGGCGCGCATCCGCGCCGCCTTCCGCCGCCAGCCGGCGGCGGAAGGCGACCCGGAAGTCGGGCTCGACGCCTTGCTGTTCCGCCTGCGCCGCGAAGACCTGCTCGACCTGCGCACCAAGGCGCCGCCGCGCCGAAGCTGGTACGCCCTCGCCGCCGGGCTGGCCGTGGCCGCCATCGCCCTGCCGCTGGCAATCGGCCTGCTGCGCGACACGCCCGAGCCCCCGGAGCACCTGATCACCCGCGGCGGCATCGTCCCGCCGCAGCGCATCGCAGCCGCCGCACCCCAAGCCCTTGCCGGCGAACTCGCCGCCGGCCTGCGCGCCGCCGGCGCCCGCGTCGAGTTCGATGCGCAAGCGAGCCCCCTGCGTCTTACCGTCACGATTCCCGAGGATCACCGTGCCGCCAGCGCCGACTTTCTGGCCCGACACGGCCTGACGCTGCCCGCACCCGGCCAAACCCTGCGCATCCTCGTCCTGCCCAAGCCTGACATTCCCGCCCCCCGCGCGTCCAATCAAGCACCTGACCCACGAAACGGAGACTCCCGATGAAACCCCTGCTCGCCACCTTGATTACCCTCGCCAGCCTGCTCCTCGCCGCCCCGGCCGCGGTCGCGTGCGCCGACGAAAACAGCTGCAACAACCGCCCCGAGGCCAGCGCTGAACCCGCGGCCAAGCCGCAGACGCGGGCACTGAAGAAGAAGCCGAAGAAGGAGTGCCACGGCAGTTCCTACTGCGAACGCTCGGCCACTGCCGACACCGAAGCCAAACCCCAGACCCGCGCCCTGAAGAAGAAGCTGAAAAAGGAGGAGTGCGACGAAAACTCCTGCAGATAGCCGCCCTGCCCCTGCCCTGCGCCGTATCGCCGGCGCCGACTCTTGATGGCACCAAGCCCGCGCCCGACACCCCGACCCGACCACCGTCCCGGAGGCACCCGATGAAACCTCAGCTCGCCACCCTGATCACCCTCGCCAGCCTGCTCCTCGCCACGCCTGCGGCGATGGCCGCCGATTACGACACGCGGACGCAGTTCGATGCCCTGATGCGCGCCGAGCAGGCCGCCAAGGCCGGGGACCTGCCGGGCGCGAAACGGATCGCTGACGAGGTCTTCGCCGCCGCCCGCAAGGCCTACCCTGACGAGGGCGGCGACGAACGCATCCTGTGGGGCGTGATGGGAACCTACGGCTTCATCAAGGCATGGAACGACTGGGAGCAGGTCGGCAAGCTCCTGCTCGCCAACGCCGAACGCAACGCGCGCCGCGACGGCAGGCCAGACGCGACATGGCCGATCCGGGAACGGCTGGCCGCCGGCTACCTGCGGCAGGGCCGCTTCGCCGAGGCCGATGGGCAGGTCGCGGCACTCGTCCAGTCCGCCAACGATGCCGCGCGCAGTGCAGCCGGCGTATCGAAGGACACGCCGCGAATGCTGGAGCGGCTTGGCAAGCAATACGCCGACCTGGGCCGGCAGGAGGACGCCGCGCGGCTGCAACGCGAGGCCGCGCGGTTCCGCGCGCTACTGGAGGGTGACAACGCCAGGGACGACGCCGCGGTGCGCGAGGCGGAGCGGATCATCAAGGGCAGGTAGAAGAAGAGCAGCAATGACGAGTCCTCGAATACCGCTGATTCGTTCGTATGGCTCGGTATCGCCAGCGTTCCAGGTTTGGGCGTCAAGGCCTACGACATAATGCGCAACATCCAAGACCGGAAGAAGGTGTGACATGTGGCTACAGATCAGATTGTTCTCAGCTATCGCAGTTCTCACTTGCCTGGGCTACCCAGGCAGAGCTTGGGCACAGGGTGGCTACGAAGAAATCGCCACCCGGTCATCCGCCCTGAGTGCGGAAAAACGCCTTGAGGCTCGGCGACTGTTCGGCACGGGGTTCGAACTCTGGCAAGCAGGCGATTGCGCTGCTGCGGTGCTTGCGTTTGAACAGGGCCTGACACTGGATCCCGCAAATGCACAGGCAAACTACTACCACGGAGATTGCCTCCTAAAGTTGCGCCGTCGGGAAGAAGCAGTCGAAGCGTTCCGGCGAGCATCCGCTCTCGGGGCCGGAACCGCCGAGGGCTTCAAGGCCAGGGCAGCGCTTGAAGAGGCCGCAAAGACGCCATCGTCACTCACGGACATGAGCGCTGCCGAGCTTTCCGCTGCGCTCGTCGGCAGATGGGAGGTCACTCCCGTGAGCATTTTCGGAAGCTCGATCGCGATGGAAATCGTCAGCATCTCGGGTACGAATCTCCTTTTGCGAGGCAGCTACAATCTGGCGGGCTGTGCGTTCGAACGCGGCGAAATCAAAGGCAACGAATTGATCTGGCATGTCGGGAACTGCTCTCACCAGTGGCGTGGACGTTACACCGGGCCAGGGCGCATCGAGGGGGCCTGGACGCACGGCACATTCACGGCCGCCAGGCAATAGCGCGTTATGCAGCGAGGAGAAGAGAGATGCGTTCCTACAAGGCGGTGGCGCTGGTTTGCCTCATTGCGCTAGCAGCAAGCATGGCGGATGCCCGGGCGCAGACGGCGAGTGTCAGTGATGCCGAGATATCGGCGAAATCGGCGTCGATGACCGATGAGGAGCGCACGCGATCCCAAAAGGCGTTTTCGGTCGGGTTCGAACTGTGGCAGAACGGAGACTGCAACGCAGCGGTGATGGCGTTTCGCCGGGGACTCGATATCGATCCGGCAAATCCGCAGGCGAATTTCTACTACGGCGATTGCCTGCAACGCCTGCGCCGCCGGGAAGAGGCTGCGGCAGCATTGCGGCGAGCATTGAAATTCGGCGACGGAACGCCTGAAGGCTACAAGGCGCAAGCTGCGCTGGAATCCGTTTCCAAGCCACCAGCATTGAGCGAATTGTCCGGTGATGAAAAGCGCAAACTGTTCATTGGCGTCTGGGCTCCCAACGGTGACCCCAAATCAGCTTTCACGATCGAGGAACAGGATGGGAAATTGGTGATCAGCGGCGAGGCCAGTTGTTTCCTTTGCGCGGGGATGAGGTACTTCAACCTTGAGTTTCTGAGCGATTCAGCGATACGCTTCGGTATAACAAATCCCATGGCAACTGGAAATTTTTACCGCTTCAAAATGACGAACCCGGACTATCTGGAGGGAACGTTCACCAGTCCGCAAGGCAAGCTCTACGATTCACCGCTCAGCGCGTCTCGGGTGAAACAATGAAGACAGCTTTCGTAGTTCAAAATCCCCCAGCGCTGGTCGCGTTAACGCTGAGTTTGTTGCTCTGTCCTGAAATTTCCTCGGCCCAAAGCCGATGTGAGCAGCTCAGCGCGCATGCCGAGCGCCTGCGTCAGCATGTGGAACAGCAACGAAACCGCAAAGTGCAAAGCGAGCAACTCAACAAGGACATCGAGATTTACAACAATTGGTTAAGCGCCCGGAATCGCGCATGTGCTGGTGGTGGTAGTGGCGGTGGTGGTGGAGGTGCGGTATCTGGTGCCGGTTCCCGGCAGCAAACCATTGCCGAACTGCAGCATCTGATCGGCCTGTTGGGAGCCATGAATTCGCCGGTGCCAGGCGCGGCCGATTTCGAACGCGAGTTGCAGGCCCAGCTTGAGTTGGAAGAGGCTGCCCGGCGCGACGCCGATGCCGAAGCCGCCCAACGACGCGCAAACACGGCGAATCCCTTCGCCGGTAATGCCGCGGCAGGAAGTAGCGCGAACCCGTTCAGCAACAGCCCGCCCTCACACCGCCTGAACTCCATGCCTGGCACCAGCTTTCAGACAACGCTGGTCGAACCGAAGCCAGCCCGTGCCGACAATCCCTTTAGCGGGCCCACCGCAGGCTGCCCATCGGATACGCCCGGCGCGCGGCCGAAAGGGGCATCGCTCAGCCCTGACTGCATCAGGGCCAAACCGGTCTCCTCCGCTACAGAGGTGGCGGATACGGTGCGGACTGGGCCCGATTCCGGGGCCGCGACCGGCAAGCCGTTTGCTCAGGGCCAGGGAGCCATCAAGATCGAGGTGACCAATGCACCACCGCAGCCGTTTGGTCCCGCGGCAGGTCGCAGGGATCCATCCGCAAGGAATCCCTTCGACGACACGTCCCCAGTCGGTACGACGGATCGGACGACGGCAGGCGGTAGTCGCGAATCAGGCGGCGTGGGCGTGGGCGGGCGGGCGGGGGGGCCGCCAAGCATACACATACAGGATGCCTCACACTGCCTCGAAACCAGCGAGTTCACTGCCACCCTCACTAGCGCCAACGGCACCAGCGGATACTTCACCGCACGCAATGTTTGCGGATACCACGTCATCGGCGTGGGGTGCTACCGGCGTCTGAGCGGCGGACAGACTTGCGTGAACGTCGGCGGCCCCGCCGGACATATCGCAAGAATCACCTTTGCCTATGCGGCAACGCCACTGAACAAGATCGGCATGACCTGGAAGGTCTGCAGGACCGACAATGCGCCGCCCATGGCGTGCTTCGAGAGCGTCCAGTCGTTTAGCAGGCAGCACGACGACGGCAAGCGTCCCTGACTTCGGTCCGACGCTCATTCGTTAGCGAGCTGAAGACGCCCTCTTCGCATCGGCAATGCCCGGGCTTAAGTCCTTTCCGGATCAGTCAATCTTCCGCGCCGTCCAATTACATGTCTCGGCGTTTGCGGTTTGCCGGAAGCTTCCGGACATTTGGGTGAGGCTGGTAAGTTGGCCCGTATGTTTCACGGTGTTGGTGGTAAACAGAACCTGTATCGTGGAAGTAAAGTTGACTCGCTTGCCCGAGAAAACGAACTCTTCCAGCGTTCCGCGTAATCCCCATTCCTTGATCGATGCGCGGCCATCGGCATTGATGCTATCTATCTGAAATGTGTCGGTTGAACTTCCCCAGCTGCAGCGCTGCGCCACTTCCCATGTGCCAATCAGCTTTGGCCTGATCTCATCGTCACCCAGTTCCTGAAACACCCTCGGCTTTGCAAGCGATTCAAGCGCTGCCTGTGCCTTGAAACCTTCCGTCGAGCCAGCTCCGAGGGCTGCCGATCGCCGGAAGGCCTCGGCGGCATCATCCCTCCGGCGCAGCTTCAGCAGGCAGTCCCCATGGTAGTAGTTCGCCTGCGGATTGGCAGGGTCCAGCTTCAAACCCTGTCCAAAGGCGAGCGTCGCCGCGGAACAGTCGCCGCCCTGCCAAAGCTCGAAGCCGGCGGCGAACAGGCGCCGGGCTTCGAGGCGTTGCTCCGCGCTCAGGGCCGCAGACTGGGCGGCGAGATCAGCGTAGCTCGGCTGGGCCCATGCCGCCCCTGTGCAACCCAGGCAGGCGAGGCCAGCGATGGCCAAGAACAACCTGGTTTGCTGCCACATTTCTTGTCGCACTTCTTGTCGCACTTCTTGTCGCACTTCTTGTCGCATTTCTTGTCGCATTTCTTGTCTCGCCCCCGCCGTCGAGTTCCGGAGATTATGCCATTGGCCCTGTCGCCCAACGTTGAAACGCCACCGACTCCGCGCCTAGCGAGGGCGGGCGCCGTATCGCCAGCGCCGACCTTTCGCACGAACGGGCTTGCCTGCACTCTGCAGCACTGAAACAGCCCGCGGCTGACAACACCAACCGCAGAGGCGACCGCTTCACCACGCGCGATCGCCTTCTTCGCGCAACAATTTGATTGCAACTTATGTAGCATTTGACGTGGATATTGGTCGAATGTCAGGCGGCGGCGGCCGGACGAAAGCCACAGCGGACCGGCGGCGCCTGACAACACCACCCCCCGCGCGTCCAATCAAGCACCTGACCCACGAAACGGAGACTCCCGATGAAACCCCTGCTCGCCACCTTGATTACCCTCGCCAGCCTGCTCCTCGCCGCCCCGGCCGCGGTCGCCTGCGCCGACGAAAACGGCTGCCGCAACCGCCCCGAGGCCAGCACCGAACCCGCCGCCAAGCCGCAGACGCGGGCGCTGAAGAAGAAACCGAAGAAGGAATGCCACGGCAGCTTGGCTTGCGAACGTTCGGCCAGCGCCGACACCGAAGCCAAACCCCAGACCCGCGCCCTGAAGAAGAAGCCGAAGAAAGAGGCGTGCGCCGACGAAAACACCTGCAGATAGCCGCCATGCCCCTGCCGCCGTGCCGCCATGCCCTTGCCCTGCTGTTCGCCCTGCCGGCGGCAGTAGCGTTGGCCGGCTGGCGCGAACCGCCGGCCGCCGTGGTGCAGGCGCTGCCGCTGGCGGCGACGCCGCGCGCCCTGCCGTCGCCCGATGGCCGCCGCGTGCTGCTGCTGGAGCGCCCGGCACTGCCAGCGCAGGCCGACCTGCCGGCGCGGCGCGACGATCTGGCGGGCCTCAGCCTCGACCTCGCGCAGCGCGTGCCGGCCGACCTGCCGGCCTACCACGGCGGACGCCTGTTCGCCGCGGCCGGCGGCACGCCCGTGGCCCTGCGCGGCCTGCCGCCCGCGGCGCGCATCCTCCATGCCCACTGGGCGCCGGACAGCCGGCGGCTGGCGCTCGCCGTGCGCGAGGCCGGCGGCCTGAGGCTATGGCTGGCCGGGGCCGACGGCAGCCTGCGCCGCCTGGCGCACCAGCCGCTCAACGCGGTGTTCGGCGCTCCCTGCGCCTGGCTCGATGCCCGCAGCCTGGCCTGCCGCTTTGTCGCGGCCGGGCTGCCGCAGGCGGCGCCGGCCCTGCCGGCCCCACGCGAGGCGGACGGCCGGCCCAGCGTGGTGCGCCCGCAGCACGGCCTGCTGCACGACGCGGCGGATGTCGCCCGATTCGCGGCGGCGGCACAAAGCCGGCTGCTGCGCGTGGCGCTCGACGGCCGGCAGACGGCGCTGGGCGTGGCCGGCGCGATCGTTTCCCACACGCCTTCGCCGGATGGCCGCTACCTGCTGGTCCAGCGCCTGAGCGCGCCGCATCCGCTGGGTTACCCGTGGGAGCAGTTCGCCCGCCGGGTCGATCTGCTGGGCCTGGCCGATGGTCGCCTGCGGCTGGTTTCCAGCCTGCCTTTCGAGCCGACGCTGGGGCCGGAGCAGGACGCGGTGTCGGCCCATGCGCGCGGCCATGCCTGGCGCGCCGATGCCCCGGCGACGCTGTTCTGGGCCGAGGCGCTGGATGGCGGCGATGCCCACCGCGAGACGGCGTTGCGCGACCGGGCCCTGCTCTGGCCGGCGCCCTTTGCCGGCGCGCCGCGTGTGCTGGGCGAATTTCCCCAGCGCCTGGAGGCAATCTACTGGGGGCGCGGCGACCTCGCCCTGGCGCAGACCAGTTGGTGGGCGACGCGCCGCGCCGCGCTGTGGCGCCTGCGCCCGGACGCAGAGCTGAACGCGGCGGCGACGCCGCAGGAAGTCCTCGCCTGGAACAGCGAAGACCAAGCCGCCGACCCCGGCCGCCCGCTGCTGCGCGCCGGCACGGCACCGGACAGCGACTGGCTGGCCTTCGACGGCGAGGCGCCGCTCTTCGCCGCCGCCGGCGACGGGGCCGGCGAAGGGGCCGGCGGCGAGCGCCCCGAGCTGCGGACGCTGGGCTTCGATGCGGCTGGACGTGCTGCCTGGCGCAATGTGTGGCGCAGCGATGCGGCGATGCATGAAGCCCCTGTCGCGCTCCTTGCCGAAAACCGCCTGCTGCTGCGCCGCGAATCGCCGCGCCAGCCGCCGCACTGGCGGGTGGCGGACCCGGCCAGCGGCACGGCGCGCGCAATCGGCGTGCCGCCAGCGCCGACTGTTGCCGACACGCGCGAGCTGGCCTATCGCCGCGGCGACGGCCTGGCGCTGAAGGCGACGCTGTATCTGCCGCCGGGCGGTGCTGCCGAACCGCCGCCGCTGGTGCTGCTGGCCTATCCGGAGGACTACCTGAGCGCCGAAGCGGCGGCGCAGGCGCCGGCCGATGCCTTGCGCTGGCGCGCGCCCTTCCTCGGCGGGCCGGCGGCGTGGACGGCGCAGGGCTACGCGGTGCTGATGGGCGGGATGCCGGTAGTGGCGCGGCCCCTGGAAGCGCCCAACGATACCTACGCGGAGCAGGTGGTGGACAACGCCCACGCCGCGCTCGACGAGCTGGCGCGCCTGGGCCTGGCCGACACGAAGCGCGTGGCGGTGGCCGGGCATTCCTACGGCGCGGCGATGGTGGCGACGCTGCTCGCCCACAGCCGCCGCTTCTGCGCCGGCATCGCCCTGAGCGGCGCCTACAACCGCACGCTGACGCCCTTCGGCTTCCAGACCGAGCTGCGCAACCTGTGGCAGACGCCGCGCGTGTATCTCGCCATGTCGCCGCTGCTCGAGGCCGACCGCATCGAAGCGCCGCTGCTGCTGCTGCACGGCGCGGCCGACGACAACCCGGGCACGGCGCCGGCGCAGAGCGAAGCGCTGTTCGCCGCGCTGCGGGGCCTCGGCCGTCACGCGCGACTGCTGCTGCTGCCCGGCGAGGGCCATGCCTATCGCTCGCGCGAGGCGGTGCTGCACACGCTGGCGGAACAGGCCGAATGGCTGGAGCGCTGGGTGGCCGGGGGTGCCGGCTGCACGGGAGCCAGAGCGAAATGAGGCGCGTCCTGGCCGTGCTGGCCGGCCTCTACCTGCTGTTTGGCGGCGGCGTGGCGCGTGGCGCCGAGGAGGCGCCGCCGCCATCCCGTGCCGCGGAGCGCACCGCCGACAGCGCATTCGCCGCCGTCGAGGCGGCACGCCTGCGGGCGACGGCTCAGCCGCTGCCGGAGAGCGAGGTTTTCGTGCAGTCCGGGCACAGCGCCAGGATCGCCCGCCTTGCCTGGTCGCCCGACGACCGTTTCATCGCCACGGCAAGCGACGACAACACCATGAAGCTGTGGGACGTGGCGGCCGGCCGGCTGGTCTATACCTACACCGGCCACGGCTCGGTGGTGAATGCCGTCGCCTTCACGCCTGACGGCACCAGGCTGGTGACCGCGGCCGCGAGGCCGGACAATTCGCTCCACGTCATCGAGCGGCGCAGCGGCAAGCTGCTGCACCGGCTTGCCGGCCACACCAGCGGGGTGCAGGACTTCGCTTTCCTGCCCGGCGGCCGCCTGCTGTCGGTGGCTGATGATGGCGGACAGGCGATCCTGTGGGACCTCGCCACCGCGACCCTGCTGCGCCGGTTCAGCTTCGCGGAACTGGGCAACCTGCGCTCGGTGGCCGTGCTGCCCGACGGCGAGCGGGCCGTGCTGGGCAGCTACAGCGGCCATCTGGCGCTGGTCTCGCTGGCCGAGGGCCGCGTGCTGCGCCGGTACCCGAAGCAGGAGAGGGATATCGCCCAGATCGCGATCCATCCCGATGGCCGCTCCTTTTACACGGCCGTCGGTGGTTTGATCGGCCAGAACGGCGGCGAGGGCGCGCTGATCCGCTGGTCGCTCGACAGCGACGCGATGCTCCAGCGCCATGCCGGGCCGGGCGCCACCGCCACCCTTTGGACGCTGGCGTTGTCGCCCGACGGTGGCACCGTCGCGGCCGGCGCCGGAAACAGCGTGATGGGCGCCTTCGGCGACCATGCCGCCGAGGATGCCGTCTGGCTGTGGCGGACGAACGGCGGCGCGCTGCTGGCGAAGTGGTCGTTCGGCAAGGACTGGTCGGCCGATGGCATCACGGCCCTGGCGTTTTCGCACGATGGGCGGCGCCTCGCCTATTCCTCCAGCGACACGCACGGTCTGGCCATTCGCGGGATCGACGCCGACGCGCCGGCGCGCGTTTTCGAGGGGCGCCAGCACGCCTGGCGGCATCTGGCCGTGGATGGCGACGGTTCGGCCTGGAACGCGGTGTCGATCGCCGATCACAAGCTGGCTGCGTCGCGCCGCGCCCGGGGCGACCTGAAGTCGCCGGCGCCGCAAGGCAAGATCGAGGCGAGGCTTGACGCTGTCCATCGCGTGATGCGCTGGGACCTGCTCAGCGGCAATCGCGCGGACGTGGTGGACGCCCACGTTCAGCGCATCCGTCTGCTTGCGCCGACGCCAGCCGGCGTGCTGAGCGTTTCGCGCGACGATAGCCTGGGTTCGGAAAACGGATTGACGGTGGTGACGGCAAACGCGGAGCGCAGGGCGGACCGCACGCGGTTTTCGTCCCAGCTTGGCTGGGACATGCTGGCCGAGGACGCGGTGGCGATTTCGCGCTCGGGCCGAAAGCTGGCCCTGGCGCATCGGAGCTCGTCGCCAGGGATGGGAAGCGTCGAGTTCTTCGTTTCGCTGTATGCGCGGGAGGGAACGACGTGGCGGCTGGTGAAAACCCTGCCCGTCGCGCAGCCGGTGACGGCGCTGGCCTTCGGTGCCGACGAGGACAGACTGCTGGTCGGTGTCTGCGAGGGGCGCGGCAGCATTGACCGCACGGGGTGCGACGATGACAAGGGCGTACGCCTACATTGCGCCGATCTCGCCAGGGGCGAATGGGTGGCCGCCTCGCCGCAGACAACCCGGAAGATTTCGCAGATCACGGTGTCGCCCGGCGGACGCTTCGCCCTCAGCACGGGCGCGCATGCGATCGGCTGGCAGACGGCGGACTGTACCGCGATGCAGGACTTGTGGGCCGGCGACGGCCGCTTCACCACCGCGGGGGCATGGTCTTCCGACGGCAAGCGCATCGCGGTGGCGAGCGCCGGCCGCCGCATCCATCTCTGGGATGCCGACACGCTGCGCATCGAGCGGGTGCTGGAAGGTTTCGACGGCCGCGTCGTGGGGCTGAACTTCACTCCCGATGGCAAGACCCTGCTGGCATTGGGCGACAACGGTGCCATGCGCCTGTGGGACGCGGAAAGCGGCAAGCTGCGCGCAACCATGGTCGAGTTCGAGGATGGCGAGTGGATGACCATCACGCCCGAGGGCTATTTCATGGGCTCGCCCGATGCCGACCGCAAGCTCAGCGTGCGCCACGGCGACCGCGTCTATGGCATGGACCAGTTCCACGATGTGTTCTACCGGCCCGACATCGTGCGCCGCAAGCTGGCAGGCGAAAACATCGACGACCTGATCCGCGTCACGCTCGACGAGGCCCTGCGCCGTCCGCCGCCGCGGGTCACGGTAAGCGCGCAGCCTGGCGCGGACGGGCGGGTCCGCCTGCGGCTCGACGCCAGCGACGAGGGCGGCGGCATCGGCGCCTTGCGGGTGTATCACAACGGCAAGCTGATCGCGGCCGACGCAGTGCAGGCGGTGACTGCCCGGCGCAAGCCGCCCGCGCCCGTCCGGCAGAACGCGGCGGCGGTGCGTCAACTGCTGGTCAGCGGCGCGCGGCGCGCGCCGGCGCCGCTGCCCTTGCGCGACCGCTTGCGCGACGTCGAGGTACTGCTGGCGCCGGGGGAAAACCGGGTCTGGGTAACGGGTTTCAATGCCGATGGCACGCTCGGCGCACGCCCGGTGACACTCGAACTGCCGCGGCAGCCGGAGGCGCTGGCGCGGGTTTTCGTGCTCGCGCTGGGCGTCGATCGCTACCGCAAGGCGAAGGACATCCCGACGCTGCGCTATGCCGCGAAGGACGCGAAGGCTTTTTCCTCCGAGATGCGGAGCCGTCTGGCGAAGGCCTTCCCCGGGCAGGCGGTGGACCTGCGCGTCCTCACCGACGCCGCCGCCACGCTGCCGGCCGTGGAACGCGAACTGGACCGCCTGCGCCGCGAGATGCGACCCGGCGATGTCTTCGTCTGGTTCATCGCCAGCCATGGCATGCTCGACGACGACTCGGGCTACAACGTGGTGCTGCACGATGCCGACCTCGACCGGCCCGGCCGCGGCATGCTGCCCGCCAGCCAATTGGTCGAGTGGCTGAAACGCCTGCCGGCACTCGATCAACTGGTGGTGATCGACACCTGCCACGCCGGCGGCCTGGACGGCACCGTGCGCGGGCTCTATGACGCCCGTTTCGCGGTGCTGGCACGCAGCATGGGACTGCACGTGCTCGCCTCGGCGAGCGCGACGGAGGAAGCGATCGACGGCTACAAGGGCAGCGGCCTGTTCACCCATGCCATGCTGCAAGCCATGGACGACCCGGCCAGCGACGACAACCGGGACCGCCGCCTGAGCGCCACCGAGCTGGGCCGCTACGCGCGCGATCTCACCCAGCGCATCGCGCGCCGCATGCGCTTCAGCCAGACGCCGCTCAGTTTCCATTTCGGCCGCGACCTGGTGATCGCGACCTTTCCGTAGGCGGCTGGAGTCATGGCGATCGCGATCCGGGCATTCACCGTCGTGGTGCCGATCCGCTCCATCGAAAACGGATATCCCGGCGGGATTCAGGCCTGGCTGGAGGACGCGAAAGACGCCATCGGGCATCGCGTCTGGCTTGACGGACGGCTCACCGCCGTCAGCCACTTCGATCCGGAACATGCCGACGATGCGATCCGTTATTGGCGCAGGATGGGATTTGTTTCCCGGTCGGAAGGAAACGCCGACGTCCTGCTCTGCGCACTGGTCGATGCGCAGTTGGGGCTGGCACCGACTTCCGATTGTGACTGGCTCGAATTCGACCCCGGCGTTCCCTGCGTCTGGCTGAAAGGAGAGCCGCGCGGGCAGGTGGCTGTTCCGGCTGAACCGCGCGACAAGCTGGCGCTGAATTCGCCGCCGGCCGAGCCGCGCACGAAAATTCTTGCCTCGCTCCGCGATTCGACCGAAATGGCCGACGAGTGCAAAAGGCAACTCGACATACCAATGCGCCAGGCCGCCAACCTGGCAAGCTCGGCGCTTGCCGCCATGACGCGGGGCCGCTATGCCGACACGCAGGGCAGGCAGGTCGATTGGCACGAAGCGCTGGCCCGCGCTCTCGCGGCGAAGCGCACGCTGGCTCCGGATGCAGGCTTGCCCACTCGGCACGGCGGGCTCGTCCCGATGCTGCGGGTCGAGGTGAGTAACGAGTCGGCCTTGAGCGCGGCGCGACGCGTTGTCGACCAGGGACTCGCGCCGCTGGTGCTGAGCTTCGCCAACGGCACCCGGCCCGGTGGCGGCTGGTTGGGCGGGGCACTGGCGCAGGAGGAAACGCTGTTCCGCTCGACCGGGCTGTTTCACGCGCTCGATGGCGATCCGATGTATGAGCACCCTGGCCGGCTTTCCGGATCACGGTTTTCCGACTGGACCATCCTTGCCCCCGATGTGCCGGTATTCAGGGATGCACACGGCCTGCCGCTGGATCGCCCATGGCTTGCGGACATCATCAGTTGCGCGGCGCCCTTCGCCCCCGGGATTGGCCAGCCGGAGGCCGGCGATCTCCTGCGCCAACGCATCCATCGCGTCCTGTCGGTCGCCCGCGCCTTCGGTTATCGGGCGCTGGTTCTCGGCGCCTGGGGCTGCGGCGCCTATGGCAATGACGTCGAGCGCACGGCGAAGGATTTCGCCGAGGCGCTGGCGGGAGACTTTCTCGGAGCCTTTTCGGACGTCGTGTTCGCCATTCCTGACGGGTCGCCGGAACGGCGGACACTCGCCCCATTCCGGAATGCATTCGCACCCTTCACCGCAGATGACGGGCCGGATGCAAGCTGAGCCTATCTTTGTACGGCCCCGCTTCGAGACTTTAGCGCCGAGACTGCTCGCAGCAATCCAGAGTTGCATGCCAAAGCTATCGGCATCGACTATCCTTCACGACACGGACGATCCTGCCGAAGTCGATTTGCAACGCGGCCGCTTGTCCCACATCTAACACTGGCGCCACAAGCAATTCGGCCAATCTTTTTTTCATTAGACCGAGCGTCAAGTTTCATCGCGAACCGGGCGTCGAGATAACCGCTCAACGGGACGGGCGAACTTTCCCTGGTCGTCGCGGTGGGTCGGCGGTGATCTCTCGCCGCGGCGTGGCACCGGTGACCGGAACCGGTCGATAGGCTGAAAGGTCAAAAGTCGGCGCCGGCGCTACGGCGATTTCGTTCGCCACAGGGCTTCCGCTAGAATTGGCGGCTCTTTTCAGGTCATCGCTTTCATCGCAGGAGATTCCCATGCCCGCCTACCGTTCACGCACGTCCACCCACGGCCGCAACATGGCCGGCGCCCGCGCCCTTTGGCGCGCCACCGGCATGAAGGACGGCGATTTCGGCAAGCCGATCATCGCCGTGGTGAATTCCTTCACCCAGTTCGTGCCGG
>JADYZH010000190.1 GCA_020853215.1 Sulfuritalea sp.
AGCGCCTGGCCGGCGTGCTGACCAAGGGCGGCATGCGCCCCGGCGACGCGCTGATCCTGACCAAGCCGATCGGCACCGGCACCCTGTTCGCCGCGCACAAGCAGTTCAAGGCCGGGTTTGCGTGCAAAGGACGATGGATCGACGCCGCGCTGGAATCGATGCAGGTCTCCAATCGCGCCGCGCTGCCGATCCTCGTTGCGCACGGCGCCACGGCCTGTACCGACCTCACCGGCTTCGGCCTGCTCGGCCACCTGGTCGAGATGACCAGGCCGTCCGCCGTCGATGCGGAGCTCGACCTGAATGCGTTGCCGCTGCTGGCCGGCGCCGCCGAATGCGTCGCGGCGGGTGTCCTCAGCTCGCTGCAGCCGGCCAACCTGCGCCTGCGGCGCGCCCTGCGCAACCAGCAAGAAGCGCTGGCGCACCCGAACTACCCGCTGATCTTCGACCCGCAAACCGCCGGCGGCTTGCTCGCCAGCGTGCCGGCGGACACGGTCGACGCCTGCCTCGCCGCGCTCTGCGCCGCCGGCTACCCGCGCGCGGCACGCATCGGCCGGGTGCTGGCGCAGGGCGAGGCGCTGGAGCCGATCCGGCTGGTCCTGTGAAAAGTCGGCGCTGGCGGTACGGCGGTCCGCCGCCTGCGGCACGTTGGTTCTACTGCAATATTGCAAATTGATCGGTAATCGCTCATAATGCGCGAATGCTGCAGCGACAACTCGCCCCGCTCATCGCCAACCGCCTGCAACGACAGCCCGCGGTCGCGTTACTCGGCCCGCGCCAGGTGGGCAAGACCACCCTGGCACGGCAGGTCGCGGCCGGGATGCCCAATGCCGTTTTCCTCGACCTGGAACTCGAAGCCGATCGCGCCCGGCTGGCACGGCCCGACCTGTTCTTCGCGCGCCATCGCGACCGGCTTGTGGTGCTCGACGAAGTGCAGGTCAAGCCCGATCTGTTCACCCAGCTGCGCCCGGAGATCGACGCCGAGCGGCGGGCGGGGCGTTTCCTCCTGCTCGGTTCGGCCAGCGGCCCCTTGCTGCGCCAGTCCGCCGAGTCGCTGGCGGGAAGGATTGCCTACCTTGAACTGACGCCTTTCCTGGTTGCGGAACTTGGTGCTGCAGTCGCCGGCCATCCCGCGGCGGCGGCATCGGCACTGTGGCTGCGGGGCGGCTTTCCGCGCAGCTTCCTCGCCGCCGACGATGCCGATTCGCTGGCCTGGCGGAGCGATTTCATCGCGACATTCCTGGCGCGCGACCTGCCGCAGCTCGGTGTCACCATTCCGGCGGAAACGCTGCGTCGTTTCTGGCGCATGTGCGCCCATCTGCACGGTCAGTTGTTCAATGCCTCGCAGCTGGGCGCGGCCCTGGGCGGGGTGGCTCATACCACGGTGGGCCGCTATCTGGACCTGCTGGTCGATGCGCTGGTGCTGCGCCGTTTGCCGCCTTACCTGATCAATATCGGCAAGCGGCTGGTCAAGGCGCCCAAGGTGTATGTCCGCGACAGCGGCATCCTGCATGCGCTGCTGAACCTGCGGAGCCTCGACGACCTCGGCGGGCATCCGGTCGCCGGACTGTCGTGGGAAGGCTTCGTCATCGAGCAGATTCTTGCCACCCTGCCGCCGCTGACCACTGCCGGTTTCTACCGCACCTCGGCCGGCGCCGAGCTGGACCTGGTGGTCGAGCAGGCGGGCCGGCGCATCGGTTTCGAGGTCAAGCTGTCGACGGCACCAACGGTCTCGCGCGGATTCTGGAATGCCTGTGAGGACCTCGGCGTGTCCCGCGCCTATGTAGTCGCCCCGGTTTTGGAGCCGTATCCCCTGGCGGATAACGTCGAGGTCATCTCGCCGCTGATGCTGGGGCAACTCGGGTCCGGTTGAAAGGCGGCAGGCTGTGCAGAGCCTGCCGTGGAGGTGCGGCGATCAACCGGGCGCTTGCGCCTCCAGCGTGAACCGGTGGCTGTTGCCGCCGATCAGCTGGACGGTCGGGTGATACAGACCCGCCTTGTCGCCGGCACGAAACTCGATGGCCCGCAGGCCGGGATTGGTCTTGCCGCCGCCCGCCACCGGAGGGAATGATCCCGCGACGCTGTAAGCTTGTCAGGCCATCGTGCGACGAAGCCCGTAGTGAGCAGATCATGGCGCGGCGGACGCTACGCTTTGCGTCAGAAAATACGGCGTCAGCCTCGGCCAGTACGTCAATTTTCCGGCACTCTTCAAGGGGGACTGAATTGTCAATGCGCACCCTGCTTCTCGGCCTTTTCCTGATCACGGCGGCCACGCTGGCCCGCGCCCAGGGCTTCGACCACAACCACGCGGCCTGGCACGCGCTGCTGGCGAAGCACGTCAAGACCTTCGCCGGCGGCAATGCCAGCGCCGTCGATTATGCCGCGCTGAAGAACGAGCGGGCGGCGCTGCAGGCCTATCTCGCCGGCCTGTCGGCGGTCGCCGGAAACGACTACGACACGTGGACCAAGCCGCAGCGCCTGGCCTTCCTGATCAATGCCTACAACGCCTGGACGGTCGAGCTGATCCTGACGAAGTATCCCGATCTGGAATCGATCAAGGACCTCGGTTCCGTGTTCCAGTCGCCGTGGAAGAGGAAGTTCTTCCGCCTGCTCGGGCAGGAGCGCAGCCTCGACGACGTCGAGCACGGCCTGATCCGCGCCCCCGGCGTTTTCGACGATCCGCGCATCCATGTCGGCGTGGTCTGCGCCTCGATCGGCTGCCCGATGCTGCGCCCGGAAGCCTTCACGTCGGATAAGCTCGACGCCCAGCTCGACGACGGCATGCGGCGCTTTCTTGCCGACGGCACGCGCAATCGCTACGACGTGGCATCCGGGCGCCTGCGGGTGTCGAAGATCTTCGACTGGTACGGCAAGGATTTCGAGCAGGGGCACAAGGGCTACGATTCGCTGAAGGCCACCTTTGCCCGCCATGCCGCCCAGCTCGCGGCGACGGCCGACGCGCAGGCAAAGCTGCGCAGCGGCGACTACCGGCTGGAATTTCTCGATTACGACTGGAAGCTCAACGATGCGCCGCGGGCGCCGCGCTGACATCTTGCGCCGTGCCGTGCCGGGTACGCCGGTCCCGCAAGGGCGGCGGTGCCGGATGCGGCGCACCCGCTTTGCCTGTCTGGCGCTGCTGTCGCTGCTATCGCTGCCGGCGCTGGCCGCTCCGGTCCGGATCGGCGATTTCAGAACGGCCGACGGCACGATCCCGGCGCCGTGGCGGGTCGAGCAGCCGGATACCAGGGTGCCGGCGACGCGCTACCGGGCCCGCCTGTGGGACGGCGTCCACGCCGTCGAGGCCCATGCCGTCGCCAGCATGGCCTTGTTGGCGCGGCCGGTGGCCATCGACCTGGCGGCGACGCCGATCCTGTGCTGGCGCTGGCGCATCGATGCGCCGCTGCAGGGCGCCGACATGACGCGGAAATCCGGCGACGACTACGCCGCGCGCGTCTACCTGAGCTTCGAGGTGGCGCCCGAGCGGCTCGGCGTCGCCACGCGCATGGCGCTTGGGCTGGCGCGTGGCATCTACGGCGCCCAGCTGCCCGATGCCGCGATCAACTACATCTGGGACAACCGGCATGCGATCGGCACCTGGCAGGCGAATACCTATACCGATCGCGCGCGCATGCTGGTGCTGCGTTCCGGCAGCGCGTTCGCCGGGCGCTGGGTCGATGAACGCCGTGACGTCGGCGCCGACTTTCTGGCCGCCTTCGGCCACCCGCCCCTCAAGCTGACCGGCGTCGCCATCGCCGCCGACACCGACCAGACCGGCGAGGAAGCGCGCGCCGGCTTCGCCGATTTGCGCTTCGTCGCACGCGCGGACGATTGCCCGCCGCCGGAAGCAGTGCGTGACTAGCCGCGTCGGCGTCGCCATCCTGGCCCGCGCGCCCATTCCCGGCGCGGCCAAGACGCGCCTGATTCCGGCGCTCGGCGCGGCGGGCGCGGCGCGCCTGCAGCGCTGGATGCTGCAGCGTACGGTGGCGATGGCCCTCGTCGCCGACGTCGGGCCGGTCAGCCTGTGGTGCGCCGGCGATCCCGCCCATCCGGATTTTGCGGTGTGCCGCGCCTTCGGCCGGGTGGATCTGCAACCGCAACCCGAAGGTGACCTCGGCGAACGCATGCTGGCGGCGATCGCATCTTCGTCGACGCCGGCCGGCACGCTGGTGATTGGCACCGACTGTCCGGCGCTGGGCGCCGCGCAGCTGCGCGAGTCGGCTCGGGCGCTGGGCGACCACGATGCCGTGGTGATCCCCGCCGAAGACGGTGGCTATGTCCTGATCGGCATGAAGACGCCGGCGCCGGAAGCATTCGCCGGGGTGGACTGGGGCAGCGCACGCGTCATGGCACAGACCCGGCAGCGCCTCGCCGCGCTGGGCTGGCGCTGGCAGGAAGCGGACCCGCTGTGGGATGTCGACCTGCCGCAGGACCTCGACCGGCTTTTTGCGGATTATCCTGACGCCCCGGATGTCCGGGGTGATGCGGGAGAAGCTCATGACTAGCGGCAGCGACAGGCTGGAAAACGACAAGGACTATCTGGTGGGCTTGCGCCGCGACATGCTGCGCTTCACCCGCCTCCAGTTGCGTGACGAACACCTGGCGGAAGACGTGGTGCAGGAAGCGCTGGCGGCCGCATTGACCGGGAAGCGGGAGTTCGAGGGCCGCTCCGCCCTGAAAACCTGGGTCTTCGGCATCCTGCGCAACAAGATCGTCGATGCCATTCGGGTGCGCAGCCGAACCGTCAACGTCGGCGCGCTGGCGGACGAGGAGGCCGGACTCGACGAAGCCTTCGAGTCCCTGTTCAAGCCCAATGCCCACTGGCACCCGGAGGCCAGGCCGCGCGACTGGGGCGATCCTGAAGCGGCCCTGCGCCAGGACCAGTTCTGGGTCGTCTTCGAAGCATGCCTGGATCACCTGCCGGCGAACACCGCGCGCGTGTTCATGATGCGGGAATTCCTGGAATTCGATACCGAGGAGGTCTGCGCCGAGCTCAGCCTCAGCAGCGGCAATTGCCACGTCATTTTGCACCGGGCCAGAAACGCCCTGCGTCGCTGCCTGGAGAAATCCTGGTTTGCCGGAGAAGGAGCGCCATCATGCTGAACTGCAAGGAGGTCACCCGGCGCCTGTCGGCGGCCCAGGATCGCGAATTGAGCCTCGCTGAAAGGCTCCAGCTGAAAATGCATCTCGCCATGTGCGGCGGCTGCAGGAACTTCAGCCGGCAGATGGATTTACTGCGCGATGCGTGCAAACGCTACATCGATAAGGAGATACGGCATGAGCGCCGCCCGGATTAGGCCCGGACCGGCCGCCATCGTTTTGCGCGGCGGGATGCCCGGCCTCGGCTGCGCCTGCATGAACCTCTTCGCGGCACTGCTGATCGCGGCCGGTCCGGCGCGCGCCGCCGATGCGGTGTCACGGCAGCATCCCGACGTGATCGCCGCCACGGTTGCGGCGCGGGATGCCGACACCTTCGATTTCGATGTCACCGTGTCTTCGCCCTACGATACGCGGCAACGCTATGCGGACGGCTTTCGGGTGACGGGGAAGGGCGGGGAGATCTACGGCGAGCGCAAGCTGTGGCATGACCACGCCACCGAGCAGCCCTTCACCCGCGATCTCCATGGCGTCAGGATTCCGCGCGCGGTGCGCAGCGTCGTCGTCCAGGCGCGCGACCAGAAGTTTGGCTATGGCGGCAGAACCGTGGAACTGGTGTTGCCGGGGCGCTGAGCGATTGCAGTCCCGGTCCCGTCCGGGGCCGCCGTGCAATGCAGCCGGGGTGCTGTCCCTGTTCGCAGTGATCCGGTTGGAACGGGCAGGGCCCTGCAAGGTATAGTCGCGCCATGAGCCATACCGCAACGACGACCCCGGAGACATCGACACCATGAAGCCGACATTCCGCATGATGGCCGTGGCCCTGGCCACGCTGCTTATTTCCGCCTGCGCCACGCTGTCCCCGACGCAGCCGCGCGAGTTCCGGCTGTCGCAGGCGCAACTGCAGGACCTGGTCGGCAAGCGCTTCGAGCTGGCGCGGACCTACCTCGGTTTCCTCGACGTCAAGCTGGCCACGCCGCGCGTGACCTTGCAGCCGGAGTCGAACCGGGTGCTGACGGCGCTGGATGTTTCGATCGACGCGCCGCTGATCGGCAAGCCCTGGAAGGGTGCGGCGGCCATTTCGGGACGCCTGCGCTTCGACCGGGCCGCCGCGACCCTCATGCTCGACGAGCCGCGCGCGGAAAGCTTCACGGTCGAGGGCGTTCCCGCCGCCTATGCCGATCGCGTCAACAAGATCGGCGGCTGGCTCAGCGAACAGGTGCTGAAGGGCTTTGCCATCTACACGCTGAAGCCGGAAGATCTGCGCTTCGACAACGTGAATTACGTTCCGGCGGAATTCAAGGTCACGCCGTCGGAACTCGTCATCAGCCTGGTGCCGCAGGCCGCGCCCTGAGGTACGGAAAAAAGTCAGGTCCGCGGCAACGCCGGGGCCGGTATCCCTTGCGGACGGCGGCGCTGCGGCGGTCAACCGCCGGTCGCGTCAAGCCGTTATTCGGGTGACCATGAAAATGCGCATTCCGGCCTGCCTCCGCTGCCTCGCTGCCGCCCTGCCGCTCGTCCTGCTGGCGGCGGGTTGTGCCACCAACCCGGTGACGAAAAAGAGCGAAATCAGCTTCATCTCCGAGAAGCAGGAAATCAGGCTCGGCAAACAGGAGTATCTGCATACCCAGCAATCGGCGGGCGGCAGGTTCATCCTCGATCCGGCGCTGGCGGCCTACGTCAATGAGGTCGGGCAGAAGCTGGTCAAGGTCAGCGACCGGCCCAACCTGCCCTTCGAATTCGTCGTCATCAACGATTCGGTGCCCAATGCCTGGGCACTGCCCGGCGGCAAGCTGGCGATCAATCGCGGGCTGCTCACGGAACTGAAGAGCGAGGCGGAACTGGCGGCGGTGCTGTCGCATGAAGTCGTCCATGCCGCCGCCCGGCATGGCGCAAAGTCGGTCGAGCAGGGCACGCTGCTGGCGGCCGGCGCGGCGCTGATCGGCGCGCTGGCCTCCGACCGCAAGAACGCCGGCCTGGTGGACTTCGCAGCGCAGGGCGGGGCGGCGCTGATCGGGCTGCGCTTCAGCCGCGAAAACGAACTGGAGGCCGACCACTACGGCATCGACTACATGGTGCGCGCCGGCTACGACCCGAAAGCCGCGGTGGAACTGCAGGAAACCTTCGTCCGCCTGTCGGGCAACAAATCGTCGAACTGGCTGGCCGGCATGTTTGCCACGCATCCGCCCTCGCAGGAACGCGTCGACGCCAATCGCAGGAAGGCGGCCGCGCTGCCGGCGAACCTGTATCGCGGCGAGGATGCTTACCGGCAGAAGATCGCCTTCCTGGTCCAGAGCAAGCCGGCCTATGCCGCCCACGACGAAGGCCGCAAGCTGCTGGCGAAGGATCCGGCGCAGGCGCTGGCCAAGGCCGACCAGGCGATCAAACTGGAGCCGCGCGAAGCGATCTTCCATGCGCTGCGCGGCGATGCGCTGAAAAAGCAGGGACGCGTTGCCGATGCCGAACAGGAGTACAGCGAAGCGATCCGCCTCAACGCCGACTACTTCGCCCATTACCTGAACCGCGGCCTGGTGCGGCAGCGCCTCGGCAACGCGGCAGGGGCGCGCAGCGATCTCGAACGCAGCAATGCGCTGCTGCCGACGGCGGCGGCGCATTACGTGCTGGGCCACCTGGACCAGGAGGCCGGCCAGCGCGGCCGCGCCATCGAGCACTACAAGCTGGCCGCCGGATCGAACTCCGAGGTCGGCAGGCTGGCCGGCACGGCGCTGGCGCGCCTCGACCTGCCGGGCAATCCCGGGAATTACGTCGAAGTGGAAGCCGTCGCCGACGGCAGGGGCAACCTCGGCCTGCGCGTGACCAACGCCAGCCCGGTGGCCCTGCGCAAGCTGCGCGTCGCCGGCGCGGTGCAGAAGAGCCCGTCGTCGAATCACTTCTACAAGGAATATGCGGTGCCCGGCACGCTGCAGCCGGGGCAATCGACCACGGTGGCGATGGGCGTCAGGCTGGCCGACTTCAACGCCCAGCTGAAGCAGGTGCGGGGCCAGGTGCGCGGCGCGGAGCCAGCCGATTGAGGCACGCCATTTTTTTTGGCCAGCCTCAGCCGGCCACGGGAGGTCGGCGTTTGTGGGGCCGGCTTCAGCCGGCCAGCGGCAACGGCATTTCGTAGGGCTGGCTTCAGCCAGCCAGGGGTGGATGGCGGACTGAAGTCCGCCCTACGTCCGCTCTACGATCCGCTCTCGATTCGGGTTGAAGTGGGTTGGCTACACCAGCCCGTTCATCGGCTGCACGGTCACCGTGTCGCCGGCGCCGACTTTTCCGCGCTCGTGCTCGAGCACGATGAAGCAGTCGGCATCGGCCATCGAGCGCAGCACGCCGGAGCCCTGGGCGCCGGTGGGACGCACGCACCATTCGCCGTTCTCGCGGGAGAGGATGCCGCGCTGGTATTCGGTGCGCCCTGGGGCCTTCTTCATCGGCTCCGTGCAGCGCGCCTGGAATGACGGCACCGGCGGGATGGGGTCGAGGCCGGCCAGCTTGAGCAGCGCCGGGCGCACGAACTGGTAGAAGGTCACCATCACCGCCACCGGGTTGCCGGGCAGGCCGAACAGCCATGCGCCTGGCTTGTCGGCGCCGTCGGGGACGATGCGGCCGAAGGCCATCGGCCGGCCCGGCTTCATGGCGATCTTCCAGAAGGCCACTTCGCCCAG
>JADYZH010000191.1 GCA_020853215.1 Sulfuritalea sp.
AGCGGCGCCAGCCAGCCGGGAAAGTATTTGACGCCGGCGATCGCCACCCGCGCCTGCGGCCGGGCGCAGGCCAGCAGCCGCGCCAGCGCCGCCGGCGAGCGCAGCACGTCGTGGGTGTAGTGGAACAACAGGGCGTCGACCGTTTCCGGCAACTCCACAAGCTGTGCGGCGCTCTGCAGCAGTTGCACGTTGCGCCAGCCCGCATCGGCCTGGCGCCGGCGTGCGATGGCGAGCATCTCGGGGCTCTGGTCGCAGCCATAGACCATGCCCTCCTCGCCGACGGCGGCGCGCAGCAACTCCAGGCTCAGGCCCGTGCCGCAGCCGACATCGAGCACGCGCTGGCCGGGCTGCAAGCGCAGCGCGGCGACGGCACGTTCGCGGATCGGCCAGGTCGGCCCGCAGGTCGCGTCGTAACCGGCGGCGCGCCGGCGGTACTTGGCGATCGACTTTGCCCGGACCGGAGCGTCGGGTTCATCGGGTCCGTCGGCCTGCGGATCTGGATTCTGGGGAATGGGGGAGCGCATGGGGAATTCGTTGTTTTTGTCAGTATTCCGTGCCGGAAGGCGGCGGTCAAATCGGTCAATCGGCGGCAATCGGCGCGCGAGCTTGCTCCCGACCCGCCATGGACCGGCAAAGCGCCGGGAAATTCCCTTTGGCATGCGCAAACGCCGTGGCGCCAGCGCCGATTTTTACAAGGCGTCGAGCCGAAGGTCGGCCAGCACGTTGCAGTAGTTCCAGGATTTCAGGACGAGGGTGGCAGCGTTCATGCTCAGCCCAGTTTTGCCAGCAGGCGCAGTTTGTCTTCAAGATCGGGCAGGCGTGCCTGGCTGGCGGCATCGCCCGGCAGATGTCCGGGCAGGGCTTCGAGAAATGCTGGCGTCGCGAGCAGGCGCCCTACCCGGTCGCGCAGATAGGCTTTCAGCTCATCATCGAGCCGGGCGCACTCGGCAAGGAGTTCATCGCGTCCATCGATGACGGAAATCAGGTCGCCCAGATCGTGGCTGAAAAGATAGTCATTCTTCCCGCGGTCGGCGAAAGCCTCGAATTTGGTCGCAAGGAACACCGGCGCCGTCACCAGGCGAATGGACATGCCGCTCGGCAAGGAGGTTTTGCGCGAGGTTTTCAGCGCCAGGGGATACCAGCGATTCGAAAAGCCCAGAATCTCCTTCAGGGTCGGCATCACATCGACCGTCACCGCACCGACGCGCCAGCGATAGATGGGCACATCCTTGCTTATGTCGTTGACGAATCCTCGCGCACGCAAGGCTTTTTCCACATGCGCATAATCGGCGCGGACTGCCGCCTGCACAATCAGGTCCACGTCCTCGGTCGGGCGGATGGCCGGCTGTGCCGGATCGGTGATCAGCAGCCCGGTCACCGCACCGCCGACGAAGACCAGCGCTTCGCGCAAGCCGTCGCCCAGCCGCTCGGCCACCAGTTCCATCATGACTACATTGGGGTCGTTGGGGTTCATGACGCCAGCCGCTCGTCGAGCAATTGCACGGCGATGGCGCGTTCGCGCGGGCTGCCGCCGCGCACCGCGTCGAACAGTACCAGCAGTTCATACAGTACCGGATTGCGGGTCGCCGCGTCGGGCACCGTCGGATACAAAGGATAGAACGCCGCGCCGCGCACGCTGCCGGTCTTGTGCGGCCACACCGGTGGCGGTTCGTTGGGCTGCATGATCAGGTCTTTCAACGGCGCCGCCGCGTAACCCGTCGGCATGCCGCGCGTCATTTCGCCCCGCGTTGCAGGAAAGCAGTAGCGCGCACCGTGCTGGACGAACATGCGCAAGGCCTCGCGCACCACCGTCGCCTTGCCCGCCGCATCCTTGCGCGCCAATTGCGCCGACGCCGCACGTTCCAGTCCGGCGTGCACCTCGGAAGCGGTCAGGCCGAGTTCCCCACCCAACACCGCATAGGTCGGCGGCATGCCCTGTTCGAGCGACAGACGAAGCAGGACCACCAGGTCCTGGGGACGGAGCACGACTTGTGGATTCGACTTTGAGCGGTACATGGCAACATCTTATTCGCTATTTGCAAATAGCGAACATACTGATTACTGCATTGAAAAGCAACATATTTATCTTTGCATTCTAATTTCGCGAATTGCGAAAGTCGGCGCCGGCGACACGGCGATCGACGCGGCCGCGTACGGCCGCCCGTTCATGCCGGTCAGCGTCCAACTCCCCCGAAAACATCCCGCCGCGCCGCCTTGCTGATCGCCACGATGGCTGGGTGGGTGAGCCGGCGCTCGGTGCTGATCGCGTAGAGGTGCTCGACCACCGCATCGATGCGGCCGATTTCGGTGACCTTGTATTGTTCGCAGACATGGGCGGCGATGGCCGTCGGCGCGACGAACAGGCCGGCGCCGGCCTGGCCGAAGGATTTCATCAGCGCGCTATCGTCGAACTCGCCGACGATGCGCGGCCGCACGCCCTGCGCATCCAGCCATTGCAGCAATTTCGGCCGGATCGCGACGTCCTCGCCGGGCAGCAGGAAGGGCGCGTCGTCGAGCAGGGCGGGAAAGCCGCCGGACAGCTTCTTCGCCAGGGCGCGGGTGCCGAACACGGTCAGGCCGCTCTCGCCCAGCAGGTGGCTGTAGCCGCGCACGTTCAGGTTGGTCGGCATCGGCCGGTCGGCGATGATCAGGTCCAGCCGATGGATAGCCAGGTCGGCCAGCAGCGTCGCCAGGCGTCCCTCGCGGCAGATCAGCCGCACCGGCTCATCGAGCCCGAGCGCCGGGTCCACCAGCCGGTAGGCCACCGATTTCGACACCGAATCGGCGATGCCGACCCGGAACGGCAGCGCCTTCCGGGTCTGCTGGCCGCGCAAGACCTCCTGCAACTCGTCGGCGACGGTGAAGATTTCCTCCGCGTAGCTGACGATGCTGCGCCCGGCATCCGTGGTTTCGAGGTTGCGGCCGACGCGGCGGAACAGCTCCACGCCCAGGCTCGCCTCGAGTTCGCGCAACTGGCCGCTGATCGAATGCGGCGTCAGGTGCAGCTGCTGCGCCGCGCGCGCGATGCTGCCGGTCTTGGCCACCATCCAGAAGTACCGCAAATGCTTGAAGTTGAGTGCCGCCATCGTCCTGTCCCCCTTGGTCGCTGCAACCCGCTGCCGTCCGCAGGCAAAGCATAACATCGAAGTTATCGATGTATCAGCTCAGAAGAATCGACTTGTTCGATCTGTGCCGGCGCCTTAGCATCCGCTCCGTGTTCAACCCCAGAGGAGCAAGCGTCATGCGTATCGACATCAAGGCCAGCGGATTCGACCTGACAGAAGGGCTGCGCGAGCACACCCAGCGGCGCCTGCAGTTCGCCCTCGGCTGGGCCAATCACGATGTTCGCGCGGTCAGCGTGCGTCTGTCCGACATCAACGGCCCGCGCGGTGGCCGCGACAAGCGCTGCCGCATCCAGGTCCCCTTCGCCGGCAAGCCGAACGTGGTGATCGAGGACACCGAGTCTGATCTCTACGTCGCCATCGATCGCGCCGCCGAGCGCGCCGAACGCGCGGTAGTGCGCCGCCTGGAGC
>JADYZH010000192.1 GCA_020853215.1 Sulfuritalea sp.
AGCTGCGGCAGGTCTACCACAACTGCCAGATCATCGACTGCGTTTGCCATCACGGCAGCGTTCGCGTACCGGTGGCCAGCTTCGAGGAAGTCGCAAACCTCATTGTTCGTTGAGCCGGTTTCCGGCGACAACTGGTTCCCGGTTGCCTGACTCCATTTGCGGCGGCGTCAAATGAACCGCGCCGAGCGTAATTCCCCCATCAGTGCCAGATAATCCTGCGCCCCGCGGCTCGTCGGGTGGTGGGAAAAGATGTCGAGACTCATTGCCGGGGCTTCGGCGATCGCCACGTTTTCCGAAATGACCGTTTCGCACAGTTCCGCGCCGAACTGCCGACGCATGCGTTCCTGTATGTCGAAGCTCATCTTGCGGCGGCGATCAAACCGGGTCAGCAGGTAGCGGCGTTCGATGCGCCGCTTGAGCACGGGCTCCAGGGCCTTCAAGGTATGTTCGATCTGCAGGGCGCCGCGCAGGGAGAGATAGTCGGACGAGACGGGAATCAGCATCCGGTCGGCGGCGAAAATCGCATTGAGGGAGAGCACTCCCAGAAACGGGCAGCAGTCGATCAGGACGGTGTCTTCGCCGCCGCCGGCCTCCAGCACCTGCAAGCCGATGCTGAGCCGGTTGAGGATGGCTGGCCCCTTGCCGAAAATGGAATCGACCTTGATCAGTTCCGCATGCGCCGGGATCAGGCGACCGACGCCGTCCCAGGCCACGGCCAAGTCGTCGAGCGGCCGGTTGTCCTGATACAGCGCGAACACGCTGTTGTGCGCCTCGCCCAGTGCTTTGCCATGGACCGCCGACAGGTGCGCCTGCGGATCGAGGTCGACCAGCAGGGCTGGCGCCGAATCCCGCGCCAGCGCGGCGGCGAGGTTGAGTACCGTGGTGGTCTTGCCGACGCCGCCCTTCTGGTTGAATACCGCCATCCTCACTGCCGGAACCTCCGCCGTTGCACTCTGTACAGGGGCAAATTTTTCACTTAGTATAGAGACGTTTATCAAGCACGGCGGCCGCGTTGCTCTTCGGCCGCCGTATGTTTTTTGCGTGAAACTTTTTTTGCGGTCGCGGTGCTTGACGCCGTTATGGCCGGCATTACCCTACACTGAAACCAAGTTTTCGCGGAGTGCATTCATGCCGCATCTGATGAATACCTACGGGCGCCTGCCGGTGGCCTTTACCCACGGGCAGGGTTGCCGAATGTTCGACGAGCAGGGCAAGTCCTACCTGGATGCCCTCGCCGGAATAGCGGTAAATACGCTGGGCCACAATCACGCTCGTTTGGTGAAGGCGTTGAGCGAGCAGGTTAGCCGCCTCATGCACGTGTCGAACGTTTATCGCATCACCCAGGCTGAGGCGGTTTCCGATCGCCTCGCCGCAATCTCGCGCATGGACGAAGTGTTCTTCTGCAATTCCGGCTGCGAGGCCAACGAAGCCGCGATCAAGCTGGCGCGCATGTACGGGCACCAGCAGGGCATTGAACAACCCGCCATCATCGTCATGGAGCAGGCCTTCCATGGCCGCACCCTGGCGACGCTCTCCGCCACCGGCAACCGCAAGGTGCAGGCCGGCTTCGAGCCGCTGGTTTCCGGCTTCGTGCGCGTACCGTTCGACGACCTCGCCGCCATCGAGCAGGTCGCCGCGCGCAATCCGAACGTCGTTGCGGTGCTGTTCGAGCCGATTCAGGGCGAAGGCGGCATCAACCTCGCACACAATAATTTCATGCGTGGGCTGCGGCAAATTTGCGATCGCAAGAACTGGTTGTTCATGGTGGACGAGATTCAGTGCGGCCTCGGCCGCACCGGGGTCTGGTTCGCCCACCAACATGCCGGCATCCTTCCCGATGTCATGACCCTGGCAAAGGGCCTCGGTTCCGGCATGCCGATCGGCGCCTGCCTAGCCGCCGGGCGGGCGGCCGGCGTGTTCAAGCCGGGCAATCACGGCTCCACCTTCGGCGGCAATCCGCTGGCCTGTGCCGCCGCCTTGACCACCCTGGACGTCATGGAAGCCGACGGCCTCATGGCGCGCGCGACCACCTTGGGTGAGGCGATTCGTGGCGGTCTGCGCGACGGCCTGTCCGGCGTCGCCGGCTTCGTCGAGGTGCGTGGCGACGGCCTGATGATCGGCATCGAACTGGATCGTCCCTGCGGCGAGCTGGTCACGCGCGCGCTGGACGCGGGCCTGCTGATCAACGTCACCGCCGACAAGGTGGTGCGCCTGCTGCCGGCGCTGGTGATGAGCGATGCCGAGGGCGCCGAGCTGGTGGCCATTCTGGTTCCGCTGATTAGAGAATTTCTTGGGGCGTGATCATGGGTGCGCCGCGGCATTTCCTGCAGCTCAAGGATATTTCCCGCGACGAACTCGCTTACGTGTTCGAACGCACGCGCATCATCAAGGCACGCTTCAAGGCCTACCAGCGCTACTGGCCCCTGCAGGACCGCACCCTGGTGATGATCTTCGAGAAGGCCAGCACCCGCACCCGCCTGTCCTTCGAGGCCGGCATGCACCAGCTCGGCGGTTCGGCGATCTACCTCAACACGCGCGACTCGCAACTGGGGCGCGGCGAACCGGTGGAGGACGCGGCGCAGGTGATTTCGCGCATGAGCGACATCGTCATGATCCGCACCTTCGAGCAGGCGATCATCGAGCGTTTCGCCGGCCATTCGCGGGTACCGGTGATCAACGGCCTGACCAACGAATACCACCCCTGCCAGATCCTGGCCGACATCTTCACCTTCATCGAGCACCGCGGCGCGATCCAGGGCAGGACCGTGGCCTGGATCGGCGATTCGAACAACGTCTGCAACACCTGGTTGCAGGCGGCGGAGATCTTCGACTTCAAGGTAAAGGTGTCCACACCTCCGGGTTACGAAGTCGAAGCCGAGCGCGCCGGCCTGCACGGTACCGACCACTTCGAGCAGTTCGCCGATCCGATGGATGCGGCGCGTGGCGCCGACCTGGTGACCACGGACGTATGGACCTCGATGGGTTTCGAGGCGGAAAACGAAGAACGCCTGCGCGATTTCGCCGATTGGCAGGTCGACGCGGAGATGATGCGCGCGGCGAAATCCGATGCCGTATTCATGCACTGCCTGCCGGCGCATCGCGGCGAGGAAGTCGCGGCGGCAGTGATAGACGGGCCGCAAAGCGTGGTGTGGGACGAGGCCGAGAACAGACTGCACGCGCAGAAGGCTTTGATGGAATTCCTGCTCCTGGGCAGGGTGAATGACTGAGGGAAGAATGATGAAAGCGGCAAAGAAAGCGGAAAGCAACAAGGTCGTCCTCGCCTATTCGGGCGGACTGGATACGTCGGTCATCCTCAAGTGGTTGCAGGACACCTACCATTGCGAGGTGGTGACCTTCACCGCCGACCTGGGGCAGGGCGAGGAACTGGAGCCGGCGCGCACCAAGGCGCTGAAAATGGGCATCAAGCCGAAGAACATTTTCATCGACGACCTGCGCGAGGAATTCGTCCGCGATTTTGTCTTTCCGATGTTCCGCTGCAACACCGTCTATGAAGGCGAATACCTGCTCGGCACCTCGATCGCGCGGCCGCTGATCGCCAAGCGCATGGTCGAGATCGCGAAGAAGGTCGGCGCCAACTCGATCTCGCACGGCGCCACGGGCAAGGGCAACGACCAGGTCCGCTTCGAGCTCGGCGCCTATGCGCTGATGCCCAACGTGAGGGTCATCGCGCCGTGGCGCGAGTGGGACCTGCTCTCGCGCGAAAAGCTGATGGCCTACGCCGAGAAGAACGGCATCCCGGTCGAGATGAAGCACAAGAAGGGCGGCTCGCCCTATTCGATGGACGCCAACCTGCTGCATATTTCCTACGAGGGTCGCCACCTCGAAGACCCGTCGGCCGAGGCCGAAGAGTCGATGTGGCGCTGGACCGTGTCGCCGGAGAAGGCGCCCAACCAGGCCGAGTATCTCGACATCGAATACCGCAACGGCGATCCGGTGGCCTTGAACGGCAACAAGATGAAGCCCCATCAGCTGCTCGCGGCGCTCAACCAGCTCGGCGGCAAGCACGGCATCGGGCGGCTGGACCTGGTCGAGAACCGCTACGTCGGCATGAAGTCGCGCGGCTGCTATGAAACCCCGGGCGGCACCATCATGCTCCGCGCCCATCGCGCCATCGAGTCGATCTGCCTCGACCGCGAAGTGGCCCACCTCAAGGACGACCTGATGCCGCGCTATGCCTCACTGATCTACAACGGCTACTGGTGGAGCCCGGAGCGCAAGGCGCTGCAGGCCCTGATCGACCACACCCAGCAGACCGTCAACGGCTGGGTCCGGCTCAAGCTGTACAAGGGCAATGTGATCGTGTCCGGCCGCGATTCGAAGACCGATTCGCTGTTCGACCCGACCATCGCCACCTTCGAGGACGACGCCGGCGCCTACAACCAGAAGGACGCCCACGGCTTCATCCGCCTCAATGCGCTGCGCATGCGCATCGCGGCTAACCGGGCGGAGGGCCGCGGGGGCAAGAAGAAAGGCTGATGCAGCGAGCGAGGTGGAGGGCGGGCGCCCATGTTCGGCTTTTCCGAGGAGCAACTGGCGGAGTTCGGCATGACCTTCGGCCTCGGGGCCTTCATGCTCTACATGCTGTTCATCATCGGCGAGCTGGCATGGAAGTCCAAGGCGGGCAAGCTCGGCACCTTCATCCTGTTCTTCGTTCTCGCGTTCGGCATGCTGGGCTTCGTTGCAAAATTCATCATTCAGAAATTGTGGGGGATCTGATATGTCGCAGTTCGATAATGTCGCCGTGTTGAAGAAGGCCAACGTCTATTTCGACGGCAAGTGCGTCAGCCATACCGTGCAGCTACCCGACGGCACCAAAAAAAGCGTCGGCGTGATCCTGCCGGCGACGCTGACCTTCAACACCGGCGTGGCGGAAATCATGGAGTGCGTTTCCGGCGTTTGCCGCTATCGCATCAAGGGCGAGGACTGGCAGACCAGCGGCGCCGGCCAGAGCTTCAAGGTGCCGGGCAATTCGAGCTTCGAGATCGAAGTCAGCGGCGAGCCCTATCACTACGTCTGCCATTTCGCATAAGCGGGAGAGCGTGCCATGCCTTCGTTCGACATCACCTCCGAAGCGGATATCGTCGCGCTGAAGAATGCCGTTGACGTCGCCGGTCGCCACATCGGCAACCGCTACGACTTCAAGGGCACCTCGGCGCGCGTCGAGCTCAACGAGAAGGACAAACTGATCACCCTGCATGGCGATTCCGAATTCCAGCTCGGCCAGATCAAGGACATCCTTTTTCCGGAAATGGAAAAGAAGGAGCGTGAGAGCACCAAGCGCCTCGACCACGGTCCGCTGCAGTCGGTGGGCGGCAACAAGTCCAAGCAGGTGTTGACCATCAAGGTCGGCATCGAGCAGGAACTGGCGAAACAGATCGTCAAGATGATCAAGGACAGCAAGCTCAAGGTCCAGGCCAGCATCCAGGGCGACGCCGTGCGCGTCACCGGCGCCAAGCGCGACCTGCTGCAGGAGGCCATTGCGCTGGTGAAGAAGTCGATTACCGACTTCCCGCTGCAATACGGCAATTTCCGCGACTGAACCTGTAATCCGCAGATTTCGCAGATTACGCAGATGAATGATTTATCTGCGCAAATCTGCGTCATCTGCGGATTAGCTTTGGGGGGGCGGATTCGCCGTTCCGCCAGCGCCGACTCTCAGCCTCCGAGCCCTTTGCACCAGCGCGTGTAAAGCCGGTCCGCTACTGCGCGCATTGCCGCAATGCGTGCCTCGATGTTTTCTTCCATCTGTTCCGGCGTCTGCACCGAGGCCGATGCCGGCACGCCTTCCGCGGCCCATTGCCGGCACCAGAGGCGGATCATGGAGTCGGTCATTTCGACATGGCATTGCAGGCCCAGGTGCGGGCCGCGGACGAAGGCCTGGTTGGCGCAATGGGCGCTTTGCAGGATGCGGGTGGCGCCGGGCGGGATGGAGAAGGTCTCGCCGTGCCAGTGGAAGGCCTCGAAGCGTGCGGTATCCCCCAGCCACTCCGTCGCTGCGGCATCCGGCGTGGCCTCGACCGTACCCCAGCCGATCTCCTTGACCGGGTTTCCCGTCACCGTGCCGCCGAAGGCCCTGGCCATGAGTTGTCCGCCCAGGCAATGGCCGATGACGGGAACTCCCGCCGTTTCGGCCGCGCGAATCAGTTGCAGTGTCGTTTGAATCCACGGCAGATCGTCATTCACGCTCATCGGTCCGCCCATGAAGCAGAGTCCCGAAAATCCCCCGGAAGTCGGCGGTGGCGACACGCCTTCGTCGACCTTGAACAGTTTCCACGGCAGGGAATGACGGTCGAGGAATGTGGCAAAATAGCCCGGGCCCTCGCCGGGGTTATGACGGAATATTGCGATCGGTTTCATGCCGGAGTCTTTTGTAAATGCAGGCCCGAATTCTAGCGGAGGTCTGCTGTCCCTGATGCGTCGTCGATTCAGCGAAGGTCGGGTTGCGCCTGCCGTCACCGAAACCACGTTTGACGAAGACAGGGAACTGATTCCCGCCGCCGTGCTGGTGCCGGTGATCGTGCGCGAGACCGGTCCCACCATGTTGCTGACCCAGCGCACCGCGCACCTGCGCGACCATGGCGGCCAGGTGAGCTTTCCCGGCGGGCGCTGCGAGGATAGCGACACCTCGCCCGAAGCCACCGCATTGCGCGAGGCCGCCGAGGAAGTCGGCATTGCCGCGTCCCAGGTCGAGATCCTCGGCCGCCTGCCGGAATACCGCACCGGCACCGGCTTCGTCATCACGCCGGTGGTCGGCCTGGTGACGCCGCCGCTGAACCTGAAGCTCGACGATTTTGAAGTCGCCGAAGTTTTCGAGCCCCCGCTCGAATTCCTGCTCGACCGCAACAACCACCAGCGCCAGAGCATCGAAGTACGCGGCGCCCGCCACGAATACTGGGCCATGCCCTGGCAGGGCTATTTCATCTGGGGCGCCACCGCCGGGATGCTGGTGACCCTGCACCGTTTCCTTTACCCGGAAACCTGAGCCCCATGACGCTGCTGTCCATCGTCATCGTCCTGCTTGTCGAACAGGTGCGCGCGCTGCCGGTGCAGCGCGTGGTGCTCGATCCGGTGGCGCGGCTGGCGGGCTTCCTCGAGGAAAAATTCAACGACGGCGGACGCAGCCACGGCGCCGTCGCCTGGGGGCTGGGCGTGGCCCTGCCGGCGGCACTGGTGTCGCTGCTGCACGGCTTGCTGATGTACTTCCAGCCGCTGCTGGCCTTCCTGCTGGGCATCGGCGTCCTCTACCTGACCATGGGTTTTCGCCAGTTCAGCCATTTCTTTACCAACATCCACCTGGCGCTGCGTCAAGGCGAATTCGACCAGGCGCGCCAGTTGCTCGCGCAGTGGCGTCATCGCGCCGGCGACCGCCTCACGTCGGGCGACATCGCCCGCCTGGCCATCGAAGAAGCCCTGCTCTCGGCACATCGGCACGTGTTCGCGCCGCTGCTCTGGTTCGCGCTGCTGGGCCCGGCCGGCGCCCTGTTCTACCGCCTCGCGCATACCTTCGACGACCACTGGGGCCGGCGCAGCGAAGCCGAGTTCGGCGAGTTCGGCCAGTTCGCGCACCAGGCTTTCGCGCTGATCGACTGGGTGCCGATCCGCGTTACCGCGGCCTCGTTTGCCGTGGTCGGCGATTTCGAGGATGCGGTGCATTGCTGGCGCACGCAGGCTGTAAGGTGGCCGGAAGCCGGCTCCGGTATACTTCTCGCCAGTGGTGCCGGCGCCCTCGGGGTGCGCCTCGGAATGCCGGTGCACGAAGCGATTCAGGAAATGGACGAGTCCGCTGATCGTCCCGAACTGGGGTTGGGTGAAGATGCCGACCCCGATTTCATGCAGAGCACGATAGGCCTGGTCTGGCGCAGTCTCGTGCTTGGTCTGGCAGTGCTGGCCCTGATCTGGGTTTCCGGATGGGTCGGCGGTTGATTATCTGATAAGGAGTTTTCGATGGCTGACAAGAGAGAAGTCGTTGTACTGAGCGCCGTACGTTCCGCCGTGGGCACGTTCAATGGTTCGCTGGCCGGCATGGAACCGGCCGACCTGGGCGGCCTGGTCATCAAGGAGGCCATCGCGCGTTCCGGCGTCGATCCCCAGGCCGTCACCTTCGCCACCGTCGGCAACGTGGTTCCCACCGAATCCCGCTACGCCTACGTCCATCGCAATGCGACCATCCAGGGCGGCATGAGCATGGAATCGGTGGCCTTCCAGGTCAACCGCCTGTGCGGCTCGGCACAGCAGGCCGTCGTCAATTCCGCCCAGGCCATCATGCTCGGCGATGCCGATTTCGCCATCGGCGGCGGCGTCGAAGTCATGTCGCGCGGCGCCTACCTGTCGACGGCGATGCGCACCGGCGCGCGCATGGGCGACACCAAGATGCTCGACGCCATGGTTTGCGCCCTGACCGACCCGTTCGGCGCCGGCCACATGGGCATCACCGCCGAAAACCTGGCCAAGAAGCACGGCCTGACGCGCGAGCAGCAGGACGAGTTCGCCTGCGAATCGCAGCGCCGCGCCGCCGCAGCGGTCGCCGCCGGCTACTTCAAGGAACAGATCGTGCCGATCACGCTGAAGACGCGCAAGGGCGACGTCGTGTTCGACACCGACGAGCACATCAAGGCCGGCACCACCATGGAAAGCCTGGCCAAGATGAAGCCGGCCTTCGACAAGGCCGGCACCGTCACCGCCGGCAATGCCTCCGGCATCAACGACGGCGCCGCCTTCCTGGTGCTGGCTGACGCTGCCAAGGCGGCCGCCGGCGGCCACAAGGCAATGGCGCGCCTGGTCGCCTACGGTATCGGCGGCGTACCCAACGACGTCATGGGCGAAGGCCCGATCCCCTCCACGCGCATCGCGCTGGCCCGGGCCGGCCTCAAGCTCGACGACATCGGCGTCATCGAATCCAACGAAGCCTTCGCCGCGCAGTCGCTGTCCGTGGCCAAGGTGCTCGGCCTCGACCCGAAGAAAACCAACCCCAACGGCGGCGCGATCGCCATCGGCCACCCGATCGGCGCATCCGGCACGGTGATCATCACCAAGGCCCTCTACGAGGCGCGTCGCATCGGCAGCAAGTACTGCCTCGCCACCATGTGCATCGGCGGCGGCCAGGGCATCACCACGATCTGGGAAATGATCTAAGCGCCGCGTATCCCCGCGGAAACAAAAAACCCGGCCTCGGCCGTAATGCCGTTCAGTTAGCGCTGAACGGCATTTTTATTTATTGCATAAGCTATTGTAAACACTTGTAAATACTGTTAGCGTCTGACTCAATGCTATCGAGTCAACTACACGCCACAGTGGATGTATTGCCCCTGGCCGGTCTTGACCGGCTCGCGGAACATCTGCCGCTGACGTGGATTGAGGAGGCGCTGGCTGTCACGGGAACGGCCAGCATTC
>JADYZH010000193.1 GCA_020853215.1 Sulfuritalea sp.
GGCGTCGTAGCCGCGGCCAAGGAAACCCACCTCAGCGTGCCGCTGGTGGTGCGCATGAAGGGCACCAACGAAGACCTCGGCAAGAAGATCCTCAAGGAATCCGGCCTGCCGATTATTTCCGCCGACTCCATGGCCGAGGCCGCGACGAAGATCGTCGCCGCCGTCAAGTAAGGAACCACCATGTCCATCTTCATCAACAGAGATACCAAGGTCATCACCCAGGGCATCACCGGCAAGACCGGCCAGTTCCACACGGAAAAGTGCCAGGAATACGCCAACGGCAAGAACTGCTTCGTTGCCGGCGTCAATCCGAAGAAGGCCGGCGAGAAGATTTTCGACATCCCGATCTTCGCTTCGGTCAAGGAAGCCAAGGCCCAGACCGGTGCCACGGTGTCGGTCATCTATGTGCCGCCCGCCGGCGCCGCCGACGCGATCTGGGAAGCCTGCGAGGCCGACCTCGACCTGGCGATCTGCATCACCGAAGGCATTCCCGTCCGTGACATGCTGGTCGTGCGCAACAAGATGAAGGCCAAGGAGGCCGCCGGCGGCAAGAAGACCCTGCTGCTCGGCCCCAACTGCCCCGGCCTGATCACCCCCGACGAAATCAAGATCGGCATCATGCCTGGCCACATTCACCGTAAAGGCCGCATCGGCGTGGTGTCGCGTTCCGGCACCCTGACCTACGAAGCCGTGGCCCAGTTGACGGAAATCGGCCTCGGCCAGAGTTCGGCAGTCGGCATCGGCGGTGATCCGATCAACGGCCTGAAGCACATCGACGTCATGCGTGCTTTCAACGACGATCCGGATACCGATGCAGTGATCATGATCGGCGAGATCGGCGGGCCGGACGAAGCGGAAGCAGCGGTCTGGTGCAAGGCCAACATGAAGAAGCCGATCGTCGGTTTCATTGCCGGCGTTACGGCGCCGGCCGGCAAGCGTATGGGCCATGCCGGCGCGCTGATTTCCGGCGGCGCCGACACGGCGGATGCCAAGCTGGCGATCATGGAAGAGTGCGGGTTCACGGTGACGCGCAATCCGTCGGAAATGGCCAAGCTGCTCAAGGCCCTGCTGAAGTAAAAAGTCGGCGCCGGCGATACGGCGGTTTCATTTGATGTCGCCCCGGTGGCGAGATGGAGTTCATAAAGGCCGCCCCGGCCAAGCCGGGGCGGCTTTTTTGCGCATAGAATTCCGACACAGCCTTCCCGGATCAGGGTCAAATGGCATTAAATTGATTGACGGAGTTGATGCGGGACTGTAAGAATTGCGCTTATTGTCCTGTTTTAATGGGGGCTCTCACACAGGGTGGTGACCGATGAAGAAGACAGGCTTCTGGAAAAGTGACTGGTTCTTCGGTGTCGTGGTCAGTGTCGTCGTGCTGATTCTGGGTAACGGCGAGTTGCTGCAGGGCCTCGAACGCAAGGCCTATGACATGGGCGTGGCAGCGACATCGCGGGCGCCATCGGACAAGGTTGCCGTGATTGCCATCGACAAGGCCAGCCTCGACAACATCGGACGCTGGCCGTGGTCGCGCGAAATCATGGCGGACATGGTAGACCAGCTGGCCGCGGCCAAGGCCAAGGTGATCGCCACCACGGTGTTCTACTCCGAGCCGCAGCGCGACCAGGGTCTGGCTTATATTAACAAGCTGATCGAAACCTGCGGCGTGACGCTGTCCCCGGCCGCTCCCGCCGTCGCTCCACCCGCGCCTCCGCCGGCTGCCGGCGACCCTCCAGCAGCCACTGCTGCTGCCGAGGCTGCCCCTACACCGGCGCCGGTGGCCGCAACATCGTCGTGTCCGCAGATCGAATCGATATTGCTCGAGGCCGACCAGAAGCTGAATACCGATCGTCGCCTGGCGGACGCCTTCACCAAGGCCGGCAACGTCGCCTTGCCCATGCTGTTCGTGCTGGGCGAGCCGCGCGGCAGGCCGGACCAGGACCTGCCCGATTACGTCAAGAAGAATGTGGTCAAGCTCTCGGGCGCCGCCGATGCCCCACCTTATCCGACGCTGGGTGTCGATGCCGGTGTCATCGAGCCGCTGGGCAAGGTGGCGACCGCCATCGGCCATCTCAACGTGACGCCGGACGTCGATGGCGCGATCCGTACCGAACCCCTGGTCCTGTCCTACTTCGACCAGGCTTATCCGTCCCTGTCCCTGCTGGTCGCGGCAAAAAGCCACAACCTTAACGTGGCCGACATCCAGGTCACGGCGGGCGATTCGGTCAAGCTTGGCAAGCTCAAGATCGGCACCGATTTCGATACGCGGATGCTGACCTTCTATTACAAGGATCGCGACGGTGCCTCTGCCTTTCAGGCGGATTCCTTCTTCGACGTCAAGAGCGGCAAGATTCCCTATGCGAAATACCGTGACAAGATCGTCCTGATCGGACCGACTTCCTCGTCGGTCGGCAGCGTGTTCGTCACGCCGATCAGCCCCGCCATGCCGGCGGTGCTGATGCAGGCGCACGCGGTATCGAGCCTGCTCTCGGAACATTTCTTCGTCGCGCCGACTTGGGGCTTCTGGGTCGAGAAACTGGTATTTCTGCTGATCGCGGCCTACCTCATCGCCCTGTTGCCCAAAATCAAGGCAGGCATGGCGGCGGGCATCACCGTGGGGCTTCTGGCCGCCCTGATCACCATTCATTTCGTCCTCATGACGACTCAGTTGATGTGGCTGCAACTGATGGTGCCGGCGAGTTTGTTGCTGGTGGGGCATCTGTTGTTGACGGTCAAGCGCTTCGTCGTCACCGAGCGTGGCAAGGAGAAGTCCGACGCGGCCTCCGCGGAGTCCAACCGCATGCTCGGCCTGGCCTTCCAGGGGCAGGGCCAGCTCGACATGGCCTTCGACAAATTCCGCCTGTGCCCGAAGGATGACCAGGTCATGGAGAACATCTACAACCTGGCGCTGGATTTCGAGCGCAAGCGCCAGTTCAACAAGGCCGAGGCGGCGTTCCGCTACATCTTCGATTACAACCCGAAGTTCCGCGACATCGAAAGCCGGGTCAATCGTGCCAAGCAGCTGTCGGAGACGGTCATTCTCGGAGGCGGTGGCGGCGGTCGCTCGAATGCCAGCCTGCTCGATGCCAGCGGCAATGTCGAGAAGCCCATGCTGGGCCGCTACCAGATCGAGAAGGAGCTCGGCAAGGGCGCCATGGGTGTGGTCTACCTGGGCCGGGATCCGAAGATCAACCGTGTCGTCGCGATCAAGACCATGGCGCTGTCGCAGGAGTTCGAAGCCGACGAACTGGTCGAGGTCAAGGAGCGTTTCTTCCGCGAGGCGGAGACGGCGGGCCGGCTCAATCACCCCAACATCGTGCAGATGTATGACGCCGGCGAGGAGCATGACCTGGCCTACATCGCGATGGAATTCCTCAAGGGCAAGGATTTGGTGCCCTATGCCAAGCCGGGCAACCTGATGCCCCTGCCGCGCGTGATGAGCATCGTCGCGCGCGTGGCCGACGCCTTGTCCTATGCCCATGAAAACAACGTCGTGCATCGCGACATCAAGCCGGCCAATATCATGTATGAACCCGATTCCGACCAGGTCAAGGTCACCGACTTCGGCATCGCGCGGATTACCGACTCGTCGAAGACCAAGACCGGCATGGTGCTCGGCACGCCGAGCTACATGTCTCCGGAGCAACTGGCCGGCAAGAAGATCGACGGCCGTTCCGACCTGTTTTCGCTGGGCGTGATGCTCTACCAGATGTCCTGCGGCAAGCTGCCCTTCGAGGGCGACTCCATGGCGCAGCTGATGTTCCGCATCGCCAACGAAGCGCATCCGGATATCCGCGGCATCAATCCCGACCTCCCGGATTGCCTGGTGGCGATCATCGACAGGGCGATGACCAAGGATCCCGATGCGCGCTACCAGACCGGTGCCGAGTTCGCCCGGGACATCCGTACCTGCGTGACAATGACCAGCGCCGGTGGCACAGCCGCTGGCGATTCCGGCGTCGATATCAGCATCTGAGGACCGGGCCATGGACATGAATGCCGTTCTCGAGATAGTCACCCGTACCGATCCGGGTATGGTCCGCACCAACAACGAAGATGCCGTCATGGCCAATCCCCAGTGCGGTTTTGCCGTACTGGCCGATGGCATGGGCGGCTACAACGCGGGTGAAGTGGCGAGCGGCATGGCCACGGCGATGCTCGGCAGCGAACTGGAAAAGGCTTTCCTGGAGCGCGAGCCGAGCAGCATGGATGCGTCCGGCAAGTCCTGGGCGCAGGTCGCCCTGGAAGGCCACATGATCCAGGTCAATAGTGCCATCTATCAGGCGGCGCAGAGTCAGCCCCAGTATGCCGGGATGGGCACGACGCTGGTGGTGGCTGTGTTTCACGACAATCGGGTAACGGTCGGCCACATCGGCGACTCCAGGCTTTACCGCATGCGTGGCGATGACTTCCGGCAGATCACCCGCGACCATTCCCTGCTGCAGGAACAGATCGACAGCGGCCTGATCACCCCGGAGCAGGCGCGCCATTCGCAAAACAAGAATCTGGTGACGCGCGCCGTCGGCGTCGATCCCGAGGTGGTGCCCGAGATACATGACCATGAGGTGTTTCCAGGCGACGTCTACCTGTTTTGTTCCGACGGCCTCAACGACATGGTTGATGACGACGAAATCGGCATGACGCTGGGTGCCCTCTCGGCGAATCTGGAGCTATGCTCCATGCAGTTGATTCAAATGGCCAACGACAACGGCGGCCGTGACAATGTTTCGGTAATCCTGGTCAAGGTGAAGGGAGATTTTCCCGCCGCACGCGGCTGGTGGTCCCGTTTGCTGGCCTGGTTCAAGTAAGCGTCTATTTCAGAAAAATCATGCAGCGCCCAGTGACCACGAAGGACGACAACAATGGCTAAGCTCATACTCAGCATGGAAACCACGATGCTCAAGGAAATCCCCTTGATCAAGGAGCGCACCACCATCGGGCGCAAACCCCACAACGACATCCAGATCGACAACCTGGCGATTTCCGGCGAGCATGCGGTGGTGATCACCATCCTCAATGATTCCTTTCTCGAGGACCTGGGCAGCACCAACGGTACCTTCGTCAATGGCCAGTCGGTCAAGAAGCACTTCCTGAAGAACGGCGACACGATAGAACTGGGCAAGTACCGCCTGAAATATGTCGCCGAACTTCCGCAGCAGACATCGAATGCGGATTTCGAGAAAACCATGATCCTGCGTCCGGGAGCCAAGCCCTCCGCTCCGCCGCCCGCCGAACCGGCTCCAGCAGTTGCAGCGACGCCCGCAGCCGCTCCGGCACCGTCGCCAGCAGCCACCGCGCCGTCCGCCCAGGACCATTCCTCGACTTCGCCGGGTATGGCGCCCGCTCCTGCATCGGCTCCGCCACCTGCGGCTGCCGCCCTGCCGCTTGGTGCCATCCAGCTGCTGTCCGGCGGAAATGCCGGCAAGGAAATGGAATTGACCAAGACACTGACCACCCTGGGCAAGCCGGGCGTCCAGGTAGCGGTCATCGCCCGCCGTCCGCACGGCTACTTCATCACCCATGTCGAAGGCGCCAGCTTTCCGGTGGTGAACGGCAAGGCGCTGGATGCCCAGGCGCGCCAACTGGCCGACCATGATGTGATCGAACTCGCCGGAATCAAGATGGAGTTTTTCCTGAAAAGCTGATTCCGACGACGGCTGATCCCCGGAGACCAATTGAAACAATATCTTCCTCGCTACGTCCTCGGACTGGTGATCCTTCTGGTGCTGCTCGGCCATTCGGCGCGCATCTACCAGATTCCGTTCATCAATCACATGGACTCCCTGATCTATGACGTGAAGGTCCGTCTGACCATGCCGCAGGGGATCGACGAGCGCGTGATCATTCTCGATATCGACGAGAAGTCGCTGGCTGAGCAGGGGCGATGGCCGTGGGGTCGCGACAAGCTCGCAACCCTGATGAACAAGCTGTTTGACCAATATGGACTGAAGCTGGTCGGCTTCGACGTGGTGTTCGCCGAGCCCGACGACAGTTCCGGCCTCAATTCGCTGGAGTCACTGGCGAAGAAGGATTTGAAGGATGTGTCATCCTTTCAATCGGTATTGCGCGAATTGCGCCCGCAGCTCGACCACGATGCGCGTTTCGCCGCGGCGATCAAGAACCGGCCGGTGATCCTTGGTTATTACTTTTCCAGCAAGGAAGGCGGCGTCAGTTCCGGCGCTGCGCCGGCACCGGTGTTTCCGGCGGGCACCTTCAGCGGCCGGCGCATAAGTTTCACCCAGTGGGTAAGTTACGGCGGTAATCTGCCCGAGTTCCAGAAGTCTGCCGCAGGCGCAGGCCACTTCAATCCGCTGGTGGATATCGACGGCACGTCACGCCGGGTGCCTCTGCTCGTCGAGTACAAGGGTGCTTACTACGAATCCCTCTCACTGGCGATGGTGCGCAATCTGCTCGGCAGTCCCCCGATCACTCCGGGTTATCCCGAAAATGCGCCTGGATCATATGCGGCGATGGAGTGGCTGGACCTTAAGGTGGCCAGTGGCGGTACCATGCGTATCCCGGTGGACGAAAACGCGGCAACCCTGATTCCCTATCGCGGATACCAGGGAAGCTTTTCGTATATCTCGATCACCGACGTGCTTAACGACCGGGTGCCGAAGGAGAAACTCGCCGGCAAGGTTGCCGTGGTGGGCACCACGGCGCCGGGACTCATGGACTTGCGGGCGACACCGGTGGGCGCCGCCTATCCGGGGGTCGAGATTCACGCCAACCTGATCGCCGGCATGCTGGATGCGTCGATCAAGCACAAGCCGCCGTATATCCTCGGCGCCGACGTGCTGCTGGTGCTTATCACCGGCGCAGTGATGGTATTCCTCCTGCCGGTGCTGTCGCCGTTCCGTGCGACGGTCGTCGGCCTGATCGTCCTGCTGCTGGCGCTCAGCGTCAATTTCGGCTTCTGGCATGTTTCCAATGTTGTCCTGCCGCTGGCCAACGGCATGATTGCGATCGTGCTGCTCTATGCGATGAACATGTCCTGGGGCTACTTCGTCGAGTCGCGGACCAAACGGCAACTGACCGGACTGTTCGGCCAATATGTGCCGCCGGAACTGGTCGAGGAGATGAGTCGCGATCCGGAAAACTACAGCATGGCCGGGCGCAAGGCGGAGCTGACCGTGCTGTTTTCGGATGTGCGCGGATTCACCACCATTTCCGAGGGACTGGAACCCGATGAACTGGCCAGCCTGATGAACCAATATTTGGGCGCCATGACGATCGTGGTGCGCAAGCACCGCGGCACGCTCGACAAATACATCGGTGACGCCATCATGGCCTTCTGGGGCGCTCCGGTGGATGACCCCGAGCACGCGAAGAATGCGGTCCTGACCGGCCTCGAAATGCATGTCGCGCTGCATGAACTGAACAAGGACCTCGTCGCGCGGGGTTGGCCGGAACTCAAGATTGGTGTCGGCGTCAATACCGGGCCGATGACGGTCGGCGACATGGGATCGCCGGTGCGGCAGTCTTACACCGTGATGGGCGATGCGGTCAATCTGGGATCGCGCCTGGAAGGGATCACCAAGCAGTACGGCGTGGGCTTCATCGTCGGCGAGGGAACCCGCGAACTGCTCAAGAAGGAGTTCGTCTTCCGCGAGCTGGACCGGGTGCGCGTCAAGGGCAAGGAAGACCCCGTCGGAATCTATGAACCGGTCGGCGAGGAAGGCAAGGTTTCGCCCGAGGACATCGATGAGATCAAGCTGTGGAACAAGGCCTTGCGCGCTTATCGCGCCCAGGACTGGGATCAGGCGGAATTGTCGCTGATGAACCTGCAGCGCATAAAGCCGCGCTACCTCTACGATCTCTATGTCAAGCGTGTCGAGCACCTGCGCAAGGATCCGCCCGGCGAGAACTGGGACGGCGTCACAATTTTCGAGACGAAATAACGATAATGAAGGTACGCATCCTTGGTTGCAGCGGCGGTATCGGCGGACGGCATTTGCGCACCACGTCGTTGCTGGTCGACAACGACATCCTGATCGATGCCGGGACCGGGGTCGGGGACTTGGCGATTGCCGAACTGGCGCAGATCGATCACGTCTTCATCACGCATTCGCACCTTGACCATCTGGCCTCGCTGCCCTTCATGGTCGATACCGTGGGCGACATGCGTAGCCGTCCGGTCATCGTGCATGCGACCGAGGCGACGCTCGAAATCATCCGGGCGCACATTTTCAACTGGGCGATCTGGCCGGATTTCAGCGTGATCCCGAGCGCCGAAAAGCCCTTCATGCGTTTCGATCCGATACGGGTGGGCGAAAGCATCGACATCGATGGCCGCAAGGTTGTTCCGCTGCCGGCGAACCACACGGTTCCGGCGGTCGGCTACCAGCTCGATTCCGGTCATGCCAGCCTGGTATTCACCGGGGACACCGGCCCCTGCCCCGAACTCTGGAAATACGTCAATGCGATCCGCAACCTGCGCTACCTGATCATCGAATGTGCCTTCTCGGACAGGGAGAAGCGCCTCGCCGAAGCATCTTTGCATCTTTGCCCGAGCATGCTGCTCGAGGAGCTGGCAAATCTCCAGCGGGATGCCGACATCTTCATCACGCACCTCAAGCCCGGGCAGATCGAGCTCACCATGCAGGAGATCGAAGACTGCATAGGCAACGAGTTCCGTCCCGGTATGCTGCAGAACAACCAGCTCTTCGAGTTCTGACCATGAATGCGACGGTGAGCGTTGACCTGCTGGCCACTCTGCAACCGTTGATGTCACTGGGCAACAAGGGGCTCAGCGAATTGCTGCCGCTGTGCCGCACCCATGTTTTCACGCGGGCCACCGATCCGTTTTCCGCCGCCGACTGGAGCGGGCAGGTCGTCTATCTGGTGCGGGGCCAGCTTCTCGTGAAGCTGTTGGACGGCCCGTCGCGCGTGCTGGTCGGCGGCCATGATCTGGCGGCGGCCCCGGTGGCGCGTGGCGGATACGCCCCGCGTTTCAGCAAGGCGATCACCGATGTCGAATTGCTCAGCCTGGAGGAGGATCCCCTGGACATCGTGGTGACCTGGAATCAGCTGGCCAGTTCGCGACACCTGGAAAAGGGTGCGGCCGACCAGACCGATTGGCGCATGATGTCGAGCATGTTTGCGGTGGACAACCTGACGGTCGGCGCGTTTGCGTCCCTGCCACCGGCAAACATCCAGGCGCTCCTTGGAAAGTTTGTCCGGGTTCCGGCAAGGCGCGGCGAGACGATCATCAGGCAGGGAGATCCGGGCGATTACTATTACCTTATCGAGAGCGGGCGCTGCAAGATTTCCCGGATGGTCGCCGGAGCTTCGGTGCAACTGGCCGAGATCAAGGAAGGCGATGCTTTCGGCGAAGAGGCCCTGGTTGCCGATACGGTACGCAATGCGACCGTGGTGATGAATACGGACGGCATGCTGCTGCGCCTGTCCAAACAGGACTTCAACCAGCTGCTGCTCGCGCCGCTTCTGCAGAAAGTGACCGGCGACGAGGCCGAGCGGCGGATTGCCGCCGGAGCGCAATGGATAGACGTGCGCTTCCCGGCCGAATACCAGAGCGATGGCTATCCCGATGCCATCAACATTCCACTCAACGACATTCGACCGGCGGCTGCGGCGCTTGACCCTGCAATCGAATACATTGTGTATTGCCAGACGGGACGTCGCAGTTCCGCCGCCGCATTCTTGCTTTCCCAGCGTGGCCTGCATGCTACCCTCCTCGAAGGCGGCATGCGGGGGTACGCCGGTATCCTGGAGTCACACGAATGAATGCCGCCCCTGCCGCGCCCGCCGAAGCCCCGGCGTCCGATGTTGATAACCGCCTGGCTTTCTTCAAGAACCTTCAGGTCGTCACCAACAAGGTTCACGCCACCGCCAACATCGACGAAATCATGCTGGAGCTGTCCGGCGAAATCTGCAGCCTGTTCAACGCCGACCGCCTGACGATCTATTCGATCGGCGAGGACAAAGCCTCGATCGTCTCGAAAATCAAGACCGGCCTGACATCGTTCAAGGACCTGCGCCTGCCGATCGCCGACCAGAGCATCGCCGGCCATGTCGCGCTGGCCAAGAAGACGGTGAACATCCGCGACGTCTACGACGATGCGGAGCTCAAGGCGATCAATCCTTCCTTGCGCTTCCTGCAGGAGGTGGACAAGCGTACCGGCTACCGGACCAAGCAGATGCTGGTGGCGCCGGTCGTCGACGCGCAGAGCAACGAGTTGCTGGGCGTCGTCCAGCTGATCAACAACAAGGCGGGAACTCCGTTTGCGGCAGTTGCCCAGGAGGGCGTCAAGGGTCTGTGCGAAACCCTCGCCATCGCCTTCGCCCAGCGCAGCAAGCCGGCTGCCGCCGTCAAGACCAAGTACGACTTCCTCGTCTCCGATGCCGTCATTTCCGCTCAGGAAATGGAGCTGGCGACCCGTACCGCGCGACGCAAGAACCTCTCCATCGAAGAAGTTCTGGTCAACGAATTCCAGGTCAAGCACGAGGCTCTGGGTGCCGCACTGGGCAAGTTCTTCAATGTGCCGTATGAATCGTTCAAGTCAGACCGTGTCAAGCCCGCCGACCTGTTGAAGAACCTCAAGCGCGAGTTCCTCGACCAGGGCAAATGGGCGCCGGTGGAGGAAAGTTCCGAAGGCATCATGGTGGTCTGCCTGGATCCCGAGCAGGTCAAGGGTTCTCGCATCGTCAACAACATTTTCCCGCGCGGCAAGATCCAGTACCGGGTGACCACCAACCACGAGTTCGCGCTGACCCTCGACCTGCTGTTCGGCGCCACCGGCGTTCCCGGCTATACCGATGACAGTTCCGTCGGCGATCTGCTGTCCACCCTCGATGAAGGCGAGATGGATGGTGAAGGCGCCGTCGGCGATGATGTCTCCGCCGCGGCCGACAACGAGCTGGTCAAGTTGGTCAACAAGATCATCGTCGACGCCTACCAGATGGGCGTGTCCGATATTCACATCGAACCGGGCCTGGGCAAGGACAAGGTGCTGATCCGCTTCCGGCGGGATGGCTCGTTGCAGAAGTACATCGAAGTTCCGGCCAGCTACCGCAATGCCATGGTGGCCCGCCTCAAGATCATGTGCGACCTGGATATCGCCGAGCGCCGCAAACCGCAGGACGGCAAGATCAAGTTCAAGAAGTTCGGTCCGCTGGACATCGAACTGCGGGTGGCGACCATTCCTTCCACCGGCGGCGTCGAAGACGTCGTGATGCGCATCCTCGCTGGTGGCGAGCCGATCCCGCTGGACAAGCTGGGTGTGCTGCCGGCCAATCTGATCAAGCTCAAGGCGACCATTTCCAAGCCTTACGGACTGTTTTTCGTCTGCGGTCCCACCGGTTCCGGCAAGACCACGACACTGCACTCGGTACTCGGCTATCTCAATACCGTGGATACCAAGATCTGGACCGCGGAAGATCCGGTTGAAATCACCCAGAAGGGCTTGCGCCAGGTGCAGGTGAACAAGAAGGTGATGGATTTTCCGATGGTGATGAAGGCCTTCCTGCGAGCCGACCCGGACATCATCATGGTCGGCGAAATGCGCGATGCCGAAACTACCGGCATTGGCATCGAGGCCTCGCTGACGGGCCACCTAGTGTTTGCCACCCTGCACACCAATAGCGCCCCGGAATCGATCATCCGGCTGCTCGACATGGGCATGGACCCCTTCAACTTCTCCGATGCCCTGCTCGGTATCCTCGCCCAGCGCCTGGCCAAGCGCCTGTGCAAGTGCAAGGAGACCTATACGCCGGATGCCGACGAAGTCAGGCTGTTCATGAAGGAGTATTGCAGCGAGCTGGAGAATACCGAGACTTTCAAGAAGGACATCAAGGCCGCCTACGCCGCGACCCAGGAACGCCTGATCAAGGAGTACGGCAAGGATGGCCACCTTGTATTCACCCGGGCCAAGGGCTGCGACACCTGTGGCGGCAGCGGCTACAAGGGGCGCGTCGGCCTGCACGAGCTGATGATCGGCACCGAGCCGATGAAAAAGCTGATTCAGGAACATGCCCGCGTCGCCCAGTTGTTCGCACAGGCGCTTGAGGACGGCATGCTGACCCTGAAGATGGACGGCCTGGAGAAGGCCCTGCAAGGGGTGACTGATCTCAAGCAGGTGAGGGCTGTCTGCATCAAGTAAGGAAGGGCCATGGATAGCTCCAGCGACCTGTTTCGCCGTCTCGAACAACTGAACGCCATTGGCGCCGCGCTCTCCAAGGAGCGCGACATCAATCGCCTGCTCGAGAGCATCCTGATTGCGGCCAAGACCATCACCCATGCCGATGGCGGAACCCTGTATCGCATGACCGAGGATGGTCGTGCGTTGCGCTTCGAGATCCTGCGTACCGATTCCCTGCACATCGCCATGGGTGGCACTACCGGCAATCCCATCAACTTCCCCAACCTGCCGCTGTACAACGACAACGGCGAATCCAACGACTCGATGGTCGCCGCCTACGCCGCCATCCACGACAAGACGGTCAACATCACCGATGCCTACACCGAGGCCGGCTTCGATTTTTCCGGCACCCGCAGTTTCGACGAGCGCACCGGGTATCGCTCCCAGTCCTTTCTCACGGTGCCGATGAAGAACCATGAGGGCGAGATCATCGGCGTGCTGCAGCTGATCAACGCCCAGAATCCGGCAACGCGCCAGGTGATCCCGTTTTCCTCGGCCGACCAGAGCCTGGCCGAATCACTGGCCTCGCAGGCGGCGATCGCGCTCACCAACCGGCTCTTGATCAGTCAGCTGGAAGAACTCTTCGAGGCCTTCATCAATCTGATCAACCTGGCGATCGACGAGAAGTCGCCATATACCGGCGGCCATTGCCAGCGCGTGCCGACCCTGACCATGATGCTCGCGGAGGCAACCGACACGACGCGGGAGGGGCCGCTGGCATCGTTCCACATGGACGAGCGCGATCGCTACGAACTGAAGATCGCCGGCCTGCTGCATGACTGCGGCAAAGTCACGACGCCCGTTCATGTGGTCGACAAGGCCACCAAGCTGCAGACCATCTTCGATCGCATCCACCTGATCGATACCCGCTTCGAGGTCCTCAAGCGGGATGCGGAGATCCACGCGCTGCGCAGGCAGCTGGCCTTGCGCGAAAGCATTCTCGATACCGCAGCCGAGGCGAATATCTGGCAGGAATACCAGGACCAGGCACAGTTACTCGATGCCGAGCGCACCTTCCTGCGCCAAACCAACATCGGCGGCGAGGCGATGAGGGAAGACGACCAGCAGCGCGTGCGCGATATCGGCAGCCGGCGCAAGTGGCGTAATGTCGATGGCGTCGAAACCGAGTTCCTCACCGCCGACGAGATCGACAACCTGACCATTCGCGCCGGCACGCTGACGATGAAGGAACGCGATGTCATCAACCACCACATCGTCGCCACCATCAAGATGCTGGAGCAACTGCCGTGGCCGCGGCACCTGACCAAGGTGCCGGAATATGCCGGCGGCCACCACGAGCGGATGGACGGCAAGGGCTATCCCAAGGGTCTGACCCGCGAGCAGATGTCCCTCCAGGCACGCATGATGGGGATCGCCGACATTTTCGAGGCGCTGACGGCGCGCGACCGCCCCTACAAGCCGGGCATGAAACTGTCGCAGGCGATGGGCATCATGGCCAACTTCAAGAAGAACGGCCACATCGACCCCGACCTGTTCGACGTCTTCGTCAGGCAGGGCGTCTACCGGCGCTACGCCGAGCAGTTCCTCGACCCGGCGCAGATCGATGCGGTGGATGAGGCGGCACTCGTACGGACTTGATCAATAGCCGAAAGTCGGCGCTGGCGGGACGGTGCTGCATTATCATCCAGGTCTGCAATCGAGAATGAACGCGTCGCGCCGGGATTCGCGCCAGGTCCGATGCACGTTCGGCCAGAATGAATTCATGAGGAATCATCCATGTGGAGTCTGTTTCGTCTGCTCGACGACGGATGTCGCGTCGAAGTGCTGGATGTCGGTGCATCCCTTGCCAGTACGGCCCCGTACCAGAAGCTGGTGGAGACGGGGCGTGCCCGCGTCACCGGCTTCGAGCCGAACGAGGCGGAATATGAACGACTGCGCTCGAGCTACGGGCTGACGCACCGTTTCTATCCGCTGTTCGTCGGTGACGGCAAGGAAGCCACTTTCCATGAGACCAACAACCCTTTTACCGGCTCGTTGTATGAGCCGAATACGCCATTGCTGGAAAAGTTCCATGCCTTGGCCTCGCTGGTAACGCCGGTTGCCGAGCACCGCGTCGCCACTACCTGTCTTGACGACATTGCCGACCTGGGCGATATCGATTTCATCAAGATCGACGTGCAGGGAGCGGAACTCGACGTGCTGCGCAATGGCCAACGGATCCTGCAGGGCGTGCTGGCGATCCAGACCGAAGTAAATTTTCTCGAGCAGTACCATGGTCAGGCGATGTTTTCCGACCTCGATGCCTTTCTGCGAGCCAATGGCTTCCAGTTTCACTGCGTGCTTGGCTACGGCTGGCGCCCCTTTCTTCCCCTGCTCAATCCCCGTGCCGGTGTCAAGGCGTTCAACCAGCAGGTGTGGGCCGACGCGGTTTATGTGCGGGACTGGATGCAACTTGACCGCCTTTCTGCGGAGAAACTGGAGAAGTATGCTGGAATCATGCACGACCTCCTGAATTCCTTTGACTTGGCCCATGTGGCACTGGTCGAAGCGGATCGGCGCACGGGCCGGTCGCTGGCGCAGGAATACCGGCGCCGCCTGGTGCGGGATGGCTTGGCCATTGTCGATCAGCCAAGCTCTGGCGACGCGGCCGGGTCGCTTGCAGGCAAGGACAGCAAGGCTGGATCTGGGACCTCGTCGCCGATTTCTGCTACGGTAGCGGCGGAGAATCCAGACAACTCGCTGGTGCTGGAAACGGAAAGCGGCCTGTGTGTTTCGGTTCCGGCATCGCTCACGTGCATCTCCACTTATGTGCTTCTGGAGCAGGAACGCTGGTTCGAGAAGGAGGTGGATTTCGTCGTTCGCTACCTCGCCGACGGCATGACCGCCATCGACATCGGGGCCAACGTCGGCCTGTACAGCCTGGCCATGGCGAAGGCCGTCGGGCCGACAGGAAGGGTCTGTGCGTATGAGCCGGGGACCGTCAATCGGCAGCATCTGGAACGAAGCATCGAGCTCAACAAAGTAGCAAATATCGAATTGTCGGCCGCGGCCTTGTCGGACCGGGAGAAGAGCGGCTGGTTGCGGATTGCGGGCAGCGGCGAACTCAATTCGATTGTCGAGGCGGATGAAGACGGCGCCGAGTACGTTGAAATCTCATCGCTCGACGCGCAGACACGGCGCTTCGGCTGGACGGGGATGGATTTCATCAAGATCGATGCAGAAGGCCAGGAGGCACGGATCGTGGCGGGCGGCAGGGAGTTCTTCCATTCCTTTTCGCCGGTGGTGATGTACGAAATAAAGCACGGCGCGACCAACAACAATGCCCTGCGCTGGACCTTCGAAGCGCTGGGATACGAAACCTACCGCCTCATCGGGGACGGTTCCCTGCTGGTTCGCCTCGGCGACGATGAGCAACTCGATACGTTCGAGCTCAATCTGTTCGCCATCAAGCCCGATCGTGCGCGGGAGCTGGCGCGCCGGGGTTTGCTGGTTTTCGCTCCGGCAGAGATCTCCCTGTCGCCAGCCGAGCGGGATGCGGTGCTGAAAAAAATGTTCGATCTGCCCTATGCGCAGACCTTCGGAATTTCGGCGGACGATATCGACGCATGCCCGTTTGGCGAAGGCTTGACGGCGTATGCGACATGGCTTTTTCTCGATCCTGCAATACCGGAGCGGCGCTACGCTGCGCTGCGGCAGGCGTTCCAGCTGCTCAGGGATTACAGCAACGCGCAACTCAATCCCGCGGCCCTGTCCACGCTGGGGCGCATTGCCCAGGACATCGGCTATCGTGGCGTTGCCGTCGCTGCACTCGGAGAACTGATGGCGATGCGCGATACCGGCATCGACCAGCCTTTCTTTCCGGCTGCCAGGCGCTTCGAACAGATGCGCCCTGACGGCCATGAAGACCGCTGGTTTATTGCAGCGGCAAGCGAACAAATCGAACTTGTCGGCGCCTACTCTTCGATGCTCAAGGGCGATGACCTGCATTCGCAGGTAACGCAGATTGCGCGCCTGAGGCTGCTTTGTGGCGAACCATGGGCATCGGTCGCGATGTTGAGGCGAGCGATCCTGATGGGGGTGGAGCAGGGTATCCCGCGCCGGGATATTGCCTCGTGGCACGTGCAGTTGCTGGCGCAGCAGACCAGAAACCTGCATGTATGGGGTGCGTATGGAAACGGGATGGACCCGCTCTTTGAAGGCTAGGAGACTGGCTTGCCGGTATGAGTCCGCTTGAATCATGGAGCAAGCACGAATGACCTGGACCGAGCACCGCCGGCAGGAATTGACGCAGCGCCTGGCTGCTCTGTTCAAGGTGCCTCAGGTGCGTTTTGTTTTCCTGCCGTCGGTCGCTGCCGCACCCATCAAGTATTTTCCCGAACCAGCCTTGATCGAGCGGGATCTGCGCGAATTCGCTCCGGATCCCTTCGTGTTCTCGCCTTGGCGGGACGGTAAACCGGATGCCGCAATTGACGTCGTTATCGTGACCGGAGTGGGCGATGACTGTTCCCCGGCCTTGTGGCGCATCCGGGAGCAGGTCGGCCCGCAAGCGATTATTGCCCTGTGGTTGTGGGACAACCACTGGGCATGGCCGCAGAACCTGCGCTCGATCATGGCGGCCGATCTGATCTTCGTCAGTCATGGCAGTCCGGACCATACCGGCTATCTGCGCACGCCAGTGGCACTGCTGGCGGGCCATATAGCGGCCTGCTCGGCGCAGTGGGCCCGCGCCCAGGCAGGCGAATTGGGCGACATCGTGCAGCGTGCCGAACGCCAGCACAAGGCGCTGATCAATTACGTCGACTACGGTTTTGCCTGGAGCGAGCGAACACGGATTCTCAAATCCTATGCGGCGGACCTGGCTGATGCCGATGTATTCCTGATGCCGCCGGACGATCGCTCGCGCTATTTTTCCCTATCGCCCATGGAGCGGTTTGCCGAGTGGTGTCGCTACAAGGCAACGATCGTCATACCCATCCGCGACGACTTGTCCACCCGGGTGTTCGATGCCTTGCTTGCCGGCCTGATTCCTATCGTGCCGCATTCCATCACCGATCTCGACCGCATCATTCCGGCCGGAGACCAGGAGCGTCTCGGCATCGTCAGGATCGATTCGCTTGAGTTGCCGACCGCGGCGGTTGCCGTGCGGGAAGCGCTGCGGCGCTTCGAACAGCAGGGAACGGAGGGTATCATGGCCCGCTTCCACTATGCCCTTGACCGGCACATGCTGGTCAATCGGGTGACCGAGATGCTGTTTCACGTCTGGCAACTGGGCACTGGCGCCCGCTCGATCCGGTACCGAGCAGAGCGAGGCCTGTACGCCGACTGACTGGAGAGCAATTCAGTGATGTTTTATTGCATGTAAGTGACCTTTTTGGTCACATTTTTGGGCTGACCCACAAACTCCCGCTTCCAATCGGCTAGTTTTTATGGCACAGGTCTTGCTTTTGAAGTAGTCAGCGACGATTGTCGCACTTTCGATAGGAGACTTGAATGAAAAAGACAGTGCAAAAAGGTTTCACCCTGATCGAGCTGATGATCGTCGTGGCGATTATCGGCATTCTCGCAGCGATCGCGATTCCGCAATTCAGCGAGTACACCAAGAAGGGTGAGGACAAGGCCGCCCAGTCCGATGCCAAGAACCTGCTGACCCAGGCCACGGCGAACTCGACAATCTGATTTCCAGAAAACTAGGAGTGATCTTATGAAAAAAGTGATTCTTACTGCGGTCTTGGCGTCTGCTGCGATTTCTAGCATGAGTGCCAATGCGGCGAGTGGCACCGCGGTGATTTGCACTGGCAATTCGACCGCTGCCGCTGGCAATGCCGTGACCACGGCGACGGACACCTTCGTCAAGGTGTCGTTCACGCCCAAGTGCTCGGCCAATGTCCATATGGTGGATAACGATCAGAACACTTATTATGGGGTTGGTTCCGGTTCCACCAAGGGCAAGACCTTCTGGGTGGGATCCACAGCGGGCGGCAGCATCTCCAAGCAAGCCGATTGCGCTGCAACGGGATGCACCTCGGCCGGTGCGGCGACCGCCGCTGCGGCCGCCCCATCGAGCTGATTTGTAGCCGGGCATCAAAATGGGCGCGCCTTGCGGTGCGCCCGTTTTTTTTGTGATTTCGATGACATAAGCAATGCTGCAATTCCTGCTTTCAGGTCTCAAGGTCGGCTTGCGCGGCCGCAGCTTCCAGGCGGTCTTCCTTCTTGGTTTGCTGCTGATCGGCGCCGCCTATCTGTCGGGCCATTTCTCGCCCCGGCAACCGCGTACTGTGGCGCTTGACGTCGGTTTCTCGGGAGTTCGGATCACCCTGGTCCTGCTGGCGCTGTTCTGGATTCAGGAATTGGTCACGCGCGAAATCGATCGCCGCATCATTCTGTTTTCACTGACCTACCCGGTGTCGCGCGCCGCCTTTCTGTTCGGCCGATACGCGGCAATTCTCGTTCTGGTCTGCCTCGCCGCCGTGATACTCGGCTTGTCCTTGCTACTTGCAGTGATACTGACCGGCGGCGACTATTCTCAGGAGTTTCCGGTTCGACTGGGCCTGCCCTTTTGGGCCACTATAGGCGGTCTGGTTCTTGACGTGGCTGTGGTCGCCGCTGTCGGCCTGTGGATGGCGACCTTATCCACCGTGGCCGTCATGCCGTTGGCCATCGGCTTCTGCTTCGCCGTGGCAGGCAAGGCGCTCGGCGCGACGCTAGACTATCTGACGCGCGGTGCCGACGGGGACGCTGCGCTGATCGCCTCGATCGGACCGTTCATCGATGTCATCCGCTGGCTGGTTCCCGATCTGTCGCGGCTCGACTGGCGGCAGTGGCCGATGTATGGACTGATGCCCGCCGGCGGCGATGCCATGTGGCCGGCCATCATGGCGCTTGCCTACGCGGCCATTTTGATCCTGTTTGCCATCCGTGCATTGTCTCACCGTGAATTTTCCTGAACGACATATTCGCGAGCTGGTCTTCTGGGGTCTCCTACTTGGTGCCGGCCTTGCCTATGTTGGCGCGCAGCGCAACATCCAGCCGCGAAACAATGAGACTGCCGACCCCGAATTGCTGGTCAGCCTGCCCCTGGCGGCGCAAGTCTTGATGGCGGTCGGGGATCGCAACCTTGCTGCCAATCTGGCCGGATTTCGCGTTCTAGTTGCCGACACACTGCGCATGAACGCCAGTGACTTTGCCGTGCAGGGCAGGCTGCAGCACGATATCGCATGGCTTAATCCGGTGCACGAGGACAACTACTACATTGCCGCCGCCCTGTTGCCATGGAACGGACAGCTCGAGGCAGCGCAGTTCGTTTTGCGCCATGCATCCGAAACTCGTACCTTCGACTACCAACCAGTCTTCTATTATGCGTTCAACATCTATCATTTCCGGCGCGACCCGGCCGCGGCTGCGCAATTGCTGCTAGATGCGGCCAACCGCCCGATCGAGCAGCAGGATCAATGGGCGCTGCAGAATCTAGCCGCGCGCTGGCTGGAGCAAGGCTACCAGACGGGCACCGCCGCGACCCTGGTCGATGCGATGGCGAAGAACGCACCGCCCGGCGGCTTCAAGAAATACCTCGGCCTGCGCGCCCAGCGCCTGCGCGATCTTGCGCACCTGCAGGAACTGGCGCTGCAATATCGCGCCACGGCCGGTCGCGACCTGGGCGATCTGCAGGAACTGGTGGCAGCCGGCCTGATCGACGCCATACCGAGGGATCCGATAGGCTTCGGCTACACTGTCGGCCCGAACGGGGAACCCATGCTGAAGACGACGGCAAAATAGCCATGGCCGAAGCCATCACCATCCGCTCGCTCGACAAGACCTACGCCAGTGGCTGGCGCCGCAATCCCGTCCATGCCGTACGCAATGTCTCACTGTCGGTCGCCGAGGGCGAGGCCTTCGGTTTCATCGGTCCCAACGGCGCAGGAAAGAGCACGACTATCAAGGTCCTGATGGGCCTGGCCGAACCGAGCGGTGGAGAGGCCTTGCTGTTCGGCGTGCCGAGTACCGAGCCGCAGGCACGCCGCCGTCTCGGCTACGTGCCCGAGAATCCCTATCTCTACGATTACCTGACGCCGTTTGAAATCCTCAAGATGGGGCTGCGCCTGCATCGCACCGTCGTCGCCGACGAGAACGCCCACTGCCGGCGCTGGCTGGAGCGGATGGAACTGGCTGCGGTCGCCGATTCGCCAATCCGCTCGTTTTCGAAAGGCATGACGCAGCGCGTGGCGATCGCCCAGGCCTTGGTGATCCAGCCGCACCTGCTCGTGCTGGATGAGCCTCTGTCGGGTCTCGATCCGATCGGGCGCCAGGATGTGGTCGAAATCTTTTCGGAATACAAACGTGGCGGCGGCACGCTTTTTTTTACATCCCACGTTCTGCATGACGTCGAGCGGTTGGCGGACCGTTTTGGCCTGATCCATCAGGGCGAGCTGCGCTCGGTCAGTTCGCCGGCGGAGCTCGCTGGGGAGGAAGAATCGGTAATGGTTCGCTCCCAGGGGGGACAGGAGGTGCATGGCATGCAGGCGGAAACCGTCGGCCGCTGGTGCGGTACGTTTCCGCGCTCCGTCTTGTGGGAGAAACTCGATCAGATCCGCGCCGCAGGGCATTCGATCGTCGAAGTGCGCCCGACGCTTTCCCTTGAGCTTGCATTCCTGAAAGCCATCGGTAAGACCGGCAGCGATGTCGGAGGCTGAGTTGTCCGCCGACATCGCGCATCTCCTCGCGGAAGGTGATCGCCTGCGCGACGGGCAATGTCTTGCCGAGGCGATGGCAAGTTACGAACGCGTCATCGATCTCGCGCCGTCCAGGCCGGAGGGCCACTACAAGCTTGGCACGGTGTACGGCCGCGCTGGGCGCAATGTCGATGCCGAGCAGTGCTATCGCCGGGCTCTGGAGCTGCAACGCGGGCACTTGGGCGCCTTGAACAACCTCGCCCTGATCTGTTTTTCCCAAGCGCGATTCGGCGAGGCCGAGGGCCTCTACCGGGAGATACTGGCCAACCGGACCGATCATGTCGAGGCGCACATCAACCTGGGCAACCTGCTTGCCGAGTCGGGTCGCGCCGATGAAGCGCTCTATCATTTCCGTCGGGCCACCGAATTGCGGCCGGATTCGGCGATTGCCCGTGAGCGGCTTGGCAGTATGCTGCGCAACTTTGGTCGTGTGGTAGAGGCCCTGGAGCAGATCGAACGCTCCCTGGAAATCGATCCGCGTTCGGCGGTGGCATGGAACAATCTCGGCGCTTGCCACTTCGTGCGCGGCGAGCACGCCGAGGCCGATCATGCGTTCGCCGAGTCGCTCGCGCTGGACGAGAACCAGGACGCGGCCTGGAACAACCGCCTCTTCCTGTCCAATCTGGTGACGCTAGAGCGCGACGAGACATTCCGCCGCCACCTGGCTTACGGCGCATGGCTGCGCCGTCGTTGCGGGCCAGCCGCGCTGGATCATTCGCGCCATGCCGCCGAGGCGACGCGCCGCCTGCGCATCGGTTTTGTTTCTGGCGATCTGCGGCATCACTCGGTGGCCTATTTTGTGCGCGGCTTTCTCGGACACCTCGATCGTTCGCAGTGCGAGACCTGGGCCTATTCGACCAGCCGCAAGACCGACGAACTGACCGCCGAACTGCGACCGCTGTTCCAGAACTGGCGGGATATTTTCGACATGGACGACGCAGCAGCCGTGCGGCTGATGAACGACGACCGCATCGATATCCTGATCGACCTGGCTGGCCATACCAGCGACAACCGGCTGGCAATCTTCGGCCGTCGCGCGGCACCGGTCCAGGTTTCCTGGATCGGCTATCCTGCCACCACCGGTGTCGACAGCATCGATTACCGGATCACTGATGCACTGGCCGATCCAGCGGACGAGGATCAGCTTTATTACACCGAGCGCTTGTGGCGGATGCCGGGCCCTTTCCTCTGCTTCAGCCCGCCGGTAGTTGCGCCGCAGGTAGAACCGCCGGCGGAAACAAGGGCGGGTCCGGTCACTTTCGGTTCCTTCAATGCCCGCGTCAAGCTTGGCGCCGAGTGCCTTGACTTGTGGGTTCGCGTGCTGAACGAACTGCCGGAAGCACGCCTGCTGATCAAGTCGATCAACGGGGTCGAGGAGGTCGAGGCGAAGGAACAACTGGTCGCCGATTTCGTACGTCGTGGAGTTGCCGCCGAACGTGTCGAGGTTCTTTCGTCGATCCCCTCCACTGCAGAGCATCTGAAGCAGTATCAGCGCGTCGATATTGCCCTGGATGCTTTCCCCTATCACGGCACCACCACGACCTGCGAGGCGCTCTGGATGGGGGTGCCTGTAGTCACGCTGGGCGGCGACCGGCACGCGTCGCGTGTCGGCTGCAGTCTGCTGACCCATGCCGGCCTGCCCGAACTTATTGCGCACTCGACGGACGAGTTTGTCGCAATTGCGTGCGCTCTGGCGCGTTCGCCGCAGCGCCTGGCGACGTATCGATCGGTGCTGCGGCAGCAAATGAGCGGCAGCGTCCTGCTCGATGCTGAATCGATGGCCCGCCGCTTCGAGTCGGTCATGCGCGGGATGTGGTTGCGCTATTGCGAGAGCGATGCGGCGCGGGCGGCGGGCATAGCCGCTGCGAATGGATGGCCGACAAAAATGAAACTGCACATCGGCGGCAAACAGTTTCGCGAGGGATGGAAAATCCTCGATGTACAACCCGGCCCGAACGTGGATTTTGTCGGTGATATACGCTCCCTGGAGGGATTTAGCGACGAGTCCTGCTCAGAGATCTACTGCTCGCATGTACTGCAGCACCTGCCGGTGAATGACATCGTGCCTGCTCTCAAAAGTTTGCATCGCATCCTGGCACCGGGGGGACGCCTAATGATATCGGTGCCGGATTTCGACGTATTGGTTGCGCTTTTTCAGCGCAGTGACCTTGACCTCGCGCAACGCTTCCGCATCATGCGCATGGTCTTTGGCGGGCAAATGGATCCCTTCGACTTCCATTGCGTCGGCCTGACTTTCGATTTTCTGGTCGGCTATCTTGCACAGGCCGGGTTTTCTAGCGTCGAGCAGGTCGAATCCTTCGACTTGTTTTCTGATGGCAGCAAGACTGATTTCGATGGGACGCCGATTTCCCTCAACGTCATGGTCGGCAAGTAGGCGCGAATGGGAAGACGGAGCCGATCTGCGAAGGGCCAGGGGCATCTCTCCGCAGAGATGCTCGGCCTAATGCGCTTGGTCGAAACCCGTCGTTACGACGAGATCGAGCAGGCGGCGCGGCGGGTGTTAGCGCGCAATCGGGGGCAGGCCCAGGCGCTCAAGATTCTGTCTTTCGCCCTTGTCGGCAAGGGACAGTACAAGGATGCCCTACCCATGCTGGAGGATCTTGCCCGGAAATATCCGCGCGATCCCGAGATCCAGAATAACCTGGGCATAGCCTTGTCCGCCCATTTGCGTTGGCGCGAGTCGGTGGAGTGTTTTGAGCGTGCGTTGGCCATCAGTCCCGGCGACCCGGAACTGCTGAAGAATCTCGGTGCCGCCTATGCGGACGATAAGCGCTGGAACGAGGCAGTGCCTTGGTTGCTCAAGGCCATCGAACAGCATCCGGGCGACTACGTCGAGGCAATAAGTCTGCTAGGCGCTTGCCTGATGAATGCGAACCGCATCGAAGAGGCGAGGGCCTGCTACAGAGAACTGTGGAGTGCCGACCCGGATGATGTCGCGGCCTTGTACCAGTTGGCTTTCGCTGACCTCCGGCTTTGTGATTGGGGGCATCTTGATGAGCAGGTCAGATTGCTGCGAGAGCGAAATCCCGGGTTCAAGCGTGCGCTTGATGCACCCTTTCCCGCCTTCAGCATGGCCGGCTTCAACGGCATGGACCAGCGCCTGATTGCCGAAGCGCATGCCCGCAATGTCATTTCGCCCTATGTCTATCAGGCGGGCGCCGAATGGCAGGCACCGGAAGCCCCTTCCAGCCCGCGCCGGCTGAAGGTTGGCTACCTGTCGGCGGACCTTCGTTACCATCCGGTCGGCTTCATTGTTCCCGAAGTCATTGAAAGACACGATCGCACCAGGGTTGAAGTTATAGCTTATTCGACGGGACCAGATGACGCCAGCGACATACGCCGCCGCCTGATGCGAGCGTTCGATCGCTTCGTTGATCTCAAGGCGGAGTCCATTCCGAAGATTGTCGACCGTATCCGGCAGGATGAGATTGATGTGTTGGTTGACCTGCAGGGATGGACAACGGACTGCAAGCCCGAAGTGTTGGCCCTGCGTTGTGCCCGCATCCAGGTGAACTGGCTGGGTTTTGCCGGCACCATGGGCCATCCCGGACTGGCTGACTACATCATCGGGGACCCGGTGGTAACCCCGCTGGAACATTCCGGTTTTTATTCCGAGACGATTGCGCAGCTGCCTCACTGTTATCTTCCTGCCGATACGAGGCGTCAGTCAGGGCAGGTTCCGTCGCGCGCAGCGCAGGGCTTGCCGCAGGATGCGTTTGTCTTTTGTTCCCTCAACAACAACTACAAATTCAATCCCGCGGGTTTCGATATCTGGTGCCGGCTGTTGCACGAAGTTCCGCATAGCGTGTTGTGGTTGACCCGTCCGAACGATATGGCGGTAGCGAACCTTCGGCAAGAGTTCGCGCGCCACGGCCTCGCCCCTGAGCGCCTGATCTTCGCGGCTCGGGTGGAGAACCCCGCCGACCATCTGGCGCGTATCCAGCTCGCCGATCTTGCTCTCGACACTTTTCCCTACAACTCGCATTCCAGTGGAGTGGATGTCTTGTGGGCCGGGGTGCCGATGGTCGCCATTCTGGGCGATACCTTCTCCTCCAGGGTGGGCGCGAGCCTTCTCAAGGCAGCGGGGCTGGAAGATCTGGTGGCAACGAGCACGGCTGAATACTTCTCCACAGCATTGGCTTGCGCGCGCGACCCGCAGGTCCTCTCTTCGTTGCGCGGGCGCCTTGCGGCGGGCCGCAAGCTTTCAAACCTTTTCGATATCGGCGCATTCACTCGTTCCCTGGAGGATCTTTTTTATCGCATGCATGACCAAACTGCGCGCGGAGCGAAGAGTCCATTGCCGGCGGTGACAGATTGAGGGCGTTCTCGCGGGGCATTGTTTCGTGAGAATTTCGATCGAGGCCGGTGCCACCAGATTTTCCGTGATTAGCCTTGGCTTCGGCCTGTGGCTTGCTTGCCATCCGTACTTCGGCATATGGCATGACGCCAGGATTTATACGCTCATGGCGCTGCATTGGCTCGATCCGGCTCCCTTCGGGCGCGATCCCTGGCTAATGTTTGGCTCCCAGAGCGACTACTCCATTTTCGCCCCTATTTACGGAAGCATGATCCGTCTCCTCGGGATTGAAGCCGGTGCGATCTGGATCACGGCAATCGGTGGCCTTTCCTTCGTGGTCGCCGCATATGTCTTTTCCCAGACTTTGCCTCTGGGTCGTTTCAGAACACTGGTGTTTCTGGCGCTGGCGGCCATGCACATACCTTATTGTCCGAACAATCCCGGGATCCTGGTACTGCAGGAGTCGTTTGTCACCGCACGACCATTGGCCGTTGCCTTTTCATTGCTGGGCATTGCGGCGTGCTTGGCTTCCCTTCGCCATCTGGCCTGGGCTGCATTCGGAGTGGCAATCATGATCCATCCGCTTATGGGTATCTGGGCGATAGTGGTGTCGCTTTTCGTCTTCCTGGAGGATTACAAGGTACTAGCAGCCTTGGCGACCGCCGGCCTGGCTGTCATGGTCGGCGCCTTGGCAGGATGGACCCCGCTGCAGGCCATGTCGCTTGATTGGGCGATGTTGGTTCAGCAAACGTCGGTGGTGATATTCATGCCTTTTGGCGATAGCTATAGTCCTTCCCAATTCATCGTCGGATTGTCGCTGCTGCTCTTTGGCGCAGCGAATGGAGAGATCAAGCTGCGCCGCTGGTATCTCATGGCGGCGTTGGTCGGCTCATTGGGTTGGTTTGTCTCGGTCGCGGCCAGCATGATCTATCCCGCCACTCTCATCATGCAGCTCCAGTTGTGGCGCGCCATGTGGCTGGCGATGCTGCTTGCTGTTGTGGCGACCTGTGATTTGATACTGCGATCGAGGCAGGAGTCTGAAATCTACCGCCTCGCATTGCTTGCGGGAGCCATCGCGTGGCTAAACCAGGACACATGGGGGGGGTACGGCCTGCTCGCAGGCTATCTCGTGACAAATCGCCGGACTGACCGACTGGCGGCTTGGCTATGCTTGCACGCCGTCATGGTGCGACGGGTATTGCTGTTCCTGCTCGGCGTTTCGCTGTTCGCGTTCCTCGCGCATCTCTCTCTGGACATGCAGATCGCCGCAATCGGCCTTTGGGAGCAATCTCTGCCAGCTTCTCATTTCCTCGCCAAGGGTTTCCTGCTTACGGCCGGAAATGGACTGTTGCCGCTTGTCGCATGGATTGTCCTGGAAAGCTTGCCATTGCTGGCGAGAGTCGGGGTGGCGATGCTCGTCCTGTTTTTTGCTGGAATGGGCTGGGATCATCGGCCTGATCTGATGCGCCTTTTCGAGTCGCGCTATTCCCTTGATCGTTCGCGGGGCATGTTCAGCCAGCAAATCAGGGCTGGCGAAACGGTCTACTGGCCCCATGCACCGGAGCGGGTCTGGTATGAGCTTGGAACCGCAAGTTATACCAGCAGCACGCAGGCAATCGGCATCATATTTTCCGAACGACATGCCATGGAGCTGGAGCGGCGACTGGCCCGCGTGGCAAAGTCCGGATTGGACGAGGAATTAATCGATGGAACCCTGTCGCATCAAACGCTGCTGCACTATTCACTGGCCAGGCAGGGCAACTTCCTTTGGCAGAAGAACTTGCATCGCTACGAAGGTCGCAGCCTCAGTCGTCGCGGTATCGGATATCTGTGCGAAGACGCCGAACTGGACTGGATCATACACAACGAGGTGCACCCCGGCCTGGTTACAGCGACATATCTGGAACGACGCCGCCGCAGCGAAATACAGTATGGCCTCTATGATTGCCGCAAGTTGCGCAGGAGCAAACGGGACTGAATCGGCGGCACCCTAGCTAGCGTGCTATTGGGGGCGCCCGCGAGTTGCAGATGGCCGCAGAAAGTCGGTATATATTCCCCTGACACCAAGTTCGTTAAGTCGCCGCATTTCGGCGGATTCGTTGATTGTGAAAGCCAGCAGAGACACACCGTAGGGCGCGATTCTGGCGGCAATATCACAGCAGATCTGGCTTGGCTTCATTGCGACCCAGCGTATTTGCGGATGTCGTCTTAAGGCGAGAATCAAATTCTCGACGGTTACCGGCTCACGATACTGGGTCCAGATCACTTGCTCGGAAAACCCTAGCGGGCCAATCCACTCCAGATCATCAAGCGAATAGACTTGTGGAATTATTCGCCCTGCCAGTTTCGGCGAATGTTGGCTGACAAGGCTGGACAAAGCGGTGTAGACGCGCCTCGGCCCGTTCAAATCCGGCAATTCGTCATCGGTTTGACGTCGAAGGCTGCTGTTTTTGGCATCGACGATCAGATACGCATCGTCATGTCGCTGAAGAAGCTGCAGAACGCCGGACGCAGAGAGCGGGGTGTAGCGTTGATAATACCGCTGTCGAAGAAACTCCCCCAGGGTAAAGCTGCTTATGTGGGCGATGGAGCCGAACTCGTGCGTATCGACAAGATTGTGGAATGCAACCAGGTTGCCGTCCTTAAGTTCCATCAGATCTACTTCGAAATGCCGAAAGCCGGCTGCGTAGTTGCTATGAAAAGCCTCGGCAGAATTTGTATACACGGCCGAGTCGATCGCGCCCAAGGCATGAGCGACATGCAGGAAAGGAGCAGCGGCGTCCTGCCTGAGCCAGCGTGATGAGGGTGTTGACTGTGATAGTAAGGTTGTGACGATGATGAACAACGCTGCCGGGCCGAAGTGGCGGATCAATCGGGTTCCGTGATTACGGGCGCCAGGCAACATGGCCTTTCCCTTATGGCTCCGCGACAGCACGCCCGAAGCCGGAATGACCTTGTCCTCGGCAAAGAAGCCTGGCAAGCCTGATGGAAAGCAAGGCAATCAACAATCCGAAGGCAATGTCGATCATGTAGTGCCACTTCGCCACGATGGCCTCGGTTATGATGAAAATATAAATTGGAAGGTACAGGATTCCCAGCCAGCGAATATGTCGCCAGGCGTACAGCCAGAGCACATAGGCGTGGGCCGTGTGCAACGATGGCATCGCCGCCACGGCCATGATGAAGTTGCTTCCCTGGTAATCCTGACCCCCGGATTCGACAAATCGCCCCTGAAACTCGCTCATGTGAGCCTGGATTGCCGTGGCGGAAGGGTTGCTGCCATCCCCGTAGACAAATGGACCCCATGCCGGTACGAGCGCATAGGAGAACCCGCCAATCACCAGAACCAGGGCAATGCAGGTTACCAGTTGGGTTAGAACCAGGTGTTGGTCCTTCTGCACTGAATGGAGCGCCAGAGAGCTCATAAACATCAGGACAAAAATGTCGTGGTAGGCAAGTGGCCAGATCTCGGTCAGCACCAGCCAAGGCTCATGCAGCCAGGTGATTGCCCGTGCCAGCGGCTCAAGTGCGGCGTCAGTCCTCAGGAAAGCTTCATCCCATCGATGAGGATTGACGAGTTGCGCCCATAGCTTCAAGTTGAAATGCAGAAAAACCACAATGGTGAATGCCATTGTCGGGCGCAAGCATCCCCACCATATCGATCCTGCAGAGCGTAATGAAGCCGCGCCGCGCGTGCGCGACCATGCCGCGAGGCCGAGAGCTGCCAACAGCGGTATGACATAGTGTTCGGTGGCGAATGCGGAGGAGTGGCCGTCAGGCCAGTAAAAATTCAGTCCCGTGCCGATCGACAGGAAACAGCAAGCAATCAACGAAGCCAGCGCCACTAGTTCCAGTGGGTGGATCTTTGCCGATTTCACGCCGACAGGGGGGGGCGACGTGTCGATTCGGAATTATTTTTCTTCATGATACTCGTCGTCGATATTTACTCCCCAGATTGCAGACTTGTCGGTACTTCCGGAACAAATCGCATCTACCGCCAGCTTTGCGGTCAACATCGAATGGTCTTGGTTGTTGTAACGGTGCATACCATTGCGCCCGATCAGAAACAGATTGGAAATGCGATCCACGAAGTCACGGATCGTGTCGAATTGCTGGTAAGCACCGAAGTAGGCGGGATAGGTCTTCGGCACGCGCACTACGTGGCTGTCGAGGACGTCGTCAGGGTCGATGAACCCGATGCGATGGAGTTCTTCAGTTGCCAATCTGGTCATCGAAACGTCGTCGCGTTGCCAGAGACTGTCTCCTTCCTGGCAGAAATATTCCAGACCGAGCCAAACGTTGCTTTCGTCAGCAACTAGGTGTGGGCTCCAGTTGTTGAACACTTGTATGCGACCCAGATGGACGTCGCTTTCCTGAACATATATCCAGTTGTCCGGCGGGCAGTTGTTGACTTGGGCGGACAGCGATTGTGGGTTGCGCTTGATTTTCCTGAGCAGGAGGCCGACGGTAATGAAATCGCGATAGGGCAGGTTGGAGGCAATACTGCAGACTGTGGGCGGTGGTGGCGGATCGATGGCTGCGACGAGGTCCTTGATGGGCATGGTCGAGATGACGTAGTCGGCTTCGAACCTGACAGAATTCGCAGTGCCGAGGTCTACCGCAGTGACGGCTTGTACGCCTTCGGGAGTCAGGTTAATGCCGACGACGTTGTGATTCAGCAGTACTTGTCCCCCGCCCGCAATAATCTGGCGGGCAACCTCCTCCCACAACTGGCCGGGGCCGAATTTTGGATAAAGAAACCGTTCGATCAGGCTTGTGCTGGTTTCCTTCTGCGCTATCGATCCGTGCGGAATTGACTTGGCGAACGCATGCTTGAGCGCCTTGAGGATGGAAAGCCCCTTGATCCGCTGTGCTCCCCATTCCGCGCTTATTTGATCACATGGCACCCCCCACACCTTTTCGGTATAGTCCTTGAAGAACGTTAGGTAGAGTTCCTTGCCGAAGCGATTGATCAGGAAATCTTCGAGGGATCGTTCCGGCTTGCGCTGAAATGTCATGGCGAGCATGTAGCTGATGCCGATGCGCAGTACTCTTACCGGGCCCAGATTGGCGAGAGTATTTCCTGACAACTTGATGGGGTAATCGAAAAACTTTCGAAGATAGTAGATGCGCGAAAGCCTGTTTCGAACGAGCATGACTTTGTCGGGGTTATCGGTTTGCGCAACTGCCGTGACTTCGCGATGCTGTTGCTGGTACGACACCCTGATGACCTGGTCCGCCTTGTCTTTGACTGCCAGTACTGGCATGATCTGCTGCCACCAGTCCATTACCCAATCGGACTTGGAGAAGAAGCGGTGGCCGCCGATATCCATCCGGTAGCCCTTGTAGTTCACGGTTCTCGATATCCCTCCGATTTCGCTGCTTGACTCAAGCACGATCGGCAGGTGGCCACCGCGCCGAAGTAGTTCCAGCGCAGCGGTAAGACCGGCGGGTCCGGCACCTACTATCACAACAACCCGCTTGTTCATTGCTTTATGCCATCTATGGGGACGCGATACCGTCGAAGTTCCGAAAAAAGAATGGTCCGTCGAAGCGTAAAGTTGAAAATGAGGATCAGTCCAGCCGCAATCAGCTTTGAGAGCAGGTAATGCACATCCGCAAGGTCGGTAAGCACATACATCAGTCCGGTATTCAGGGTAAGACCCGCGATGCCAATGGAGGCGAAAATGGCGAACTCGTGGTGGCGATTCGCAATTGTGCGGACGTCGAAAATCCAAGCAATACACAATACATAATTTACCGCCAGGCCAATCAAAAAGGCGGCTGTTGCCGACGTCAGGTAGTGCAGTTCAAACCTGTCTGTCAATAGAAATAGGATGGAGAAATCGATAACGAATGCGACTCCACCGACAAGGACGTATTGCAGAAACTGCTTGAGGATCAATGGGGCCATGGCCTGCCTTGTGGGCGCGCTACCGCTTGCAACAGGTTCAGGGCGAAGAATCTGGTCGGCATTGAGGAATCCGGGCATTCGGGTTGGCGGGAAGAGGTGACTGTGGCGTCACGTTAACTGCCCTAGGTCCGGGAACCATGTGCGACAGGACTCAATGCGGCAGCAACGAGATGTCGCGGGTTCCGGCGTATTCATGGCATGAGGCATCTGTTCAAGCGAAACACGCTCATATTACCAGACCCGTTGATCGGTCAATTTTTGAGGCCCACAAACAATCCCCTTATCTCCAAATAGAAATAATCTCATTGGCGCCGCAAAGGGAAGTTGTTAACCTTGCGCCTTCCAGAAAAACCATACTTCGAGGAGGTTTGGCATGGCGTTGGTCAATCCGCATGGCGGCGGCAGTCTGCGTCCCCTTTTGCTCGAAGGCGAGGCGCTGATCGCGGAGTTGGCACGCGCCTCCGCGTTACCCAAGGTCAAGGTCGGCTCCCGCGAGAAGGGCGACATCGTCATGATGGGCCAGGGCGGCTTCACCCCGCTCGACGGTTTCATGTCCCACGCCGACTGGCAGGGCGTGTGCGACGGCATGAAAATGGCGTCCGGCCTGTTCTGGCCGATCCCGATCACGCTGTCCACCGACAAGGCAACGGCCGACGGCATCAAGGTCGCCGGCGACGTGGCCCTGATCGACCCCGATGACGGCTCGATCCTCGCCACCATGAAGGTGACCGAGAAGTATTCGATCGACAAGGCCCACGAATGCGCCACGGTATTCAAGACTACCGACCTGGAGCATCCCGGCGTCAAGATGGTCATGGAGCAGGGCGAGGTCAACCTCGCCGGCCCGATCAAGGTGCTCTCGCTCGGCGGCTTCCCCGAGACTTACGGCGAACTGCTGATGAGCCCGAAGCAGACCCGCGCCCTGTTCGAATCCTACGGCTGGAGCAAGGTGGCGGCGTTCCAGACGCGCAACCCGATGCACCGCTCGCACGAGTACCTGGCCAAGGTGGCGATCGAGACCTGCGACGGCGTGCTGATCCACTCGTTGCTCGGCAACCTGAAGCCGGGCGACATTCCCGCCGACGTGCGCTCCGAGGCGATCGGCACCCTGATCGAAAACTACTTCGTCAAGAAGACCGTGATCCAGGCCGGCTATCCGCTCGACATGCGCTATGCCGGTCCGCGCGAAGCGCTGCTGCATGCGCTGTTCCGCCAGAACTACGGCTGCTCGCACCTGATCGTCGGCCGCGACCATGCCGGCGTCGGCAGCTACTACGGTCCGTTCGATGCGCACCACATCTTCGACGAACTGCCCAGGGGCGCGCTGGAGACCCAGGCGCTGAAAATCGACTGGACCTTCTGGTGTTACAAGTGCGGCGGCATGGCCTCGGCGCGTACCTGCCCGCACGGCGAGGCGGACCGCCTGCTGCTGTCCGGCACCAAGCTGCGCAAGATGCTGTCCGAAGGCGGCGATGTGCCCGCCGAGTTTTCCCGGCCGGAGGTGCTGGAGGTGCTGCGCGCCTACTATGCCAGCCTGGCCGAGCATGAGAAGGTCGAAGTCAAGCTGTCCGGACATTCGGCCCGCTGAAGAATCAGGACCCCAGCTTTTCCGCTTGCAATTTTTGATGAACCACACCGCAACCAAGGAGTAGAAAACAAATGCCAACCTTTGTTCGTACCGAGAAGTGCGACGGCTGCAAGGGGCAGGACAAAACCGCCTGCATGTACATCTGCCCGCACAACCTGATGAAGCTCGACAAGGACGGTTCCGAAACCGGCCATGCCATGAAGGCCTTTAACCAGGAGCCGGAGCAGTGCTGGGAGTGCTACTCCTGCGTCAAGATCTGCCCGCAGGGCGCCATCGAATGCCGCCACTACGCCGACATCGTGCCGCTGGGCGGTTCGGTGCAACCGATGCGCGGTTCCGACTCCATCATGTGGACCATCAAGTTCCGCAACGGCACGCTGAAGCGTTTCAAGTTCCCGATCCGCACCACGGCCGAAGGCTCGATCGACTGCTACGGTGGCAAGCCGATGCCGAAGATGTCGGAGATCACCGCCGACGGCGTGTACACCCGGGCTGTCATGGGCGGCTTCCGCGCCGGCAACCCCGCCGAACTGATCCGCAAATAATCGAAAAGTAGAGGAACCAAAAATGGCTGGAACATTTGAAGCACCTGAAGTCGTCTACGAAGAGCTGGACATTCTGCTCGTCGGCGGCGGCATGGCCTGCTGCGGCACGGCTTATGAAATGATGCGCTGGGCCGAAGCCCTCAAGGCCGAGACCGGCAAGGAACTCAAGATCAAGCTGGTGGACAAGGCTGCCATGGACCGCTCCGGCGCCGTGGCGCAGGGTCTGTCCGCGATCAACACCTACATCGGCGACAAGCAGGATCCGGCCGACTACGCGCGCATGGTCTCCAACGACCTGATGGGCATCACCCGCGACGACCTGGCCTACGA
>JADYZH010000194.1 GCA_020853215.1 Sulfuritalea sp.
GACGCCTGGAACCTGGCGCGCAAGGAACTCGGCACGCTGCCGCGCGCGGTGAATTTCATCTCCGGCCCGTCCCGCACCGGCGACATCGAGCAGACCATCGTGCTCGGCGCGCATGGGCCGTACCGCGTGCATCTGGTCATCGTCGAGGGCTGAGATGCGCCGCCTGGCGGCCGTTGTTGCGCTGCTTTTCGCCGTAGCGCCGGCGCCGATTTTTGCCCAGATCGGGGACGAGATCCTGCCGCCGGCCTTCACCGAAACCCTGCTCGAACTGCCCGACGATGCCGCCCAGGCGGCGAAGTCCGGCAGGCGCCTGCTGCTGTACTTCGGCCAGCAGGGCTGCCCCTACTGCAAGGAGCTGATGAGCACCAGCTTCACGCAGAAGGACATCACCGGCAAGCTGGCGAAGCACTTCGTCGCGATCGGCCTCGACCTCTTCGGCGACCGCGAGGTGACCTGGTTCGACGGCAAGGTACGGCGCGAGAAGGAACTGGCGAAGTTCCTCAAGGTGCAATTCACGCCGACCGTGCTGCTGCTCGACGAGAACGGCGGCACCATCGCGCGCATCAACGGCTACTACCCGCCCCACCGCTTCTCCGCCGCGCTCGACTACTCGATCAAGCGCCTGGAGGGCAGGCTCGACTTTGCCGCGCACATGCAGACCGTGCCGCAGACCGGCGCCAGCGCCACGCTCAACGAGCAGCCCTTCTTCATGAAGCCGCCCCATGACCTGCGGCGCAAGGCCGGCGGCAAGCCGCTCGCGGTACTGTTCGAGTCGCGCCACTGCGCGCCCTGCGACGAGTTACACAAGGAGGGGTTCAAGCGCGAAGCGACGCGGAAGGCGATGGCGCGTTTCGACATCGCACGCTTCTCGATCGCGGGCCGTGACCCGTTGACCACGCCGCAGGGAAAGGCGACGACGGCCGAGGCCTGGGCCCGGGAACTGAAGATCGCCTACACGCCGAGCGTGGTGTTCTTCGACGACACCGGCAAGGAGGTGTTCCGCCTGGAGGCCTACCTGCGGCCCTTCCACTTCGCCTCGTCCTTCGAGTACGTCGGCAGCGGTGCCTTCCGCAAGGAGCCGGAGTTCCAGCGCTTCCTGCAGAACAAGGCCGAGCACATGAAGCAGGCCGGCGAAAAGCTGGAGTTGTGGAAGTGATCAGCGCCGCAGGCGCTTTTCAAACTCGATGACCAGCATGGCGACCAGCGCGATGGCGGTGATTTCGCCCCAGGCTTGCAGCGGGATCGGTGCCGTGGAGAACGCCAGGTTCATCGGCGCCCAGTAGGTGATCGCCATCTGCAGCGCCAGTTGCAGGCCCACTCCGGCCCAGACCCAGGGGTTGGAAAACAGGTTGATGGCCGTCACCGGCAGGCGCAGCGAGCGGCAGCTGAAGAGATAGACGATCTCGATCGCGACGAAGATGTTCATGGCGATGGTGCGCGCCTCGGCCATGGTCTGGCCGCGGTCGAGTGCCAGCAGGAACATGCCGAAGGATCCCGCCAGCATCAGCACGCCGACCAGCACGATGCGGCCGATCAGCACCGCGTCGAGCACGGGCGCCCCCGGCGGGCGCGGCGGACGGCGCATGATGCCGCGCTCGGCCGGCTCGAAGGCCAGCGGCAGGCCGAGCAGCACGGCGGTGGTCATGTTGATCCAGAGGATCTGCAGCGGCGTGATCGGCAGGGTCACGCCGGCGACGATGGCGGCGAGGATCACCAGGCCCTCGCCAATATTGGTCGGCAGCGTCCAGGTGATGAATTTCACCAGGTTGTCGTAGATGCCGCGACCTTCTTCGACGGCAGCTTCGATGGTGGCGAAGTTGTCGTCGGTCAGCACCATCGCCGCCGCTTCCTTGGCGACGTCGGTGCCGCCCAGCCCCATGGCGATACCGATGTCGGCCTGCTTCAGCGCCGGCGCGTCGTTTACGCCGTCGCCGGTCATCGCCACCACCTCGCCCTGCGCCTGCAGGGCGCGCACCAGGCGCAGCTTCTGTTCCGGTTCGACGCGGGCGAAGACGTTGACGCGGCCGGCGGCGGCCTGCAGCGCCGCATCGTCAAGGCGGGCCAGGTCTCGGCCGGTCAGCACCTCGGCGGCGTGGCCGTCGGCGACGATGCCGATCTGCGCGGCGATCGAGCGGGCGGTTACGGCGTGGTCGCCGGTGATCATCTTCACCACGATGCCGGCCGCATGGCAGGTGCGCACCGCGCCGATGGCGCGCGCGCGCGGTGGATCGATCATGCCGGCGAGGCCGATGAACACCAGGTCGCGGCCGATCGCCGCCTCGCCCAGGGGCAGATCGGCATCCAGGCGCCGCCGTGCCAGTGCCAGCACGCGCAGGCCGCGCGCCGCCATCAGGGCGGCGACGGCTTCCAGCGCCGCCGGTTCGAGCGGCGTTTCGCTGCCGTCGGCGGCGAGCATGGCGCGGCAGGCGGGCAGCAGCTTTTCGATGGCGCCTTTGACATAGGCCACCGGCTGGCCTTCGACCTCGTGCAGGGTGGCCATGGTCTGGCGCGCCGAATCGAAGGGGAGTTCGTCGTGGCGCGGGAATACGCTGCGCAGCGTGGTTTCGTCGAGCCCCACTTTGCGCGCCACGACCAGCAGCGCGGCCTCGGTCGGATCGCCGGTGATTTGCCATTGTCCGTGTTCGTGGTAGAGCGCCGCGTCGTTGCACAGGACACCGGCGAGCAGTGCTTCGTGCAAAGAAGTCGGCGCCGGCGCCACGGCGGTTTCGCCACGCTGGACCCGGCCCTCCGGCTGGTAGCCCTGTCCATCGACGATGAAGGCTTCACCGCCGGCCCACAGCTCGGTCACCGTCATCGCGTTCTCGGTCAGCGTGCCGGTCTTGTCCGAGCAGATCACCGTGGTGCTGCCCAGCGCTTCGACCGCGGGCAGGTGGCGAATGATGGCACGCCGTTTCGCCATGCGTCCGACGCCGATCGCCAGCGTGATGCTCATCGCCGCCGGCAGGCCTTCGGGAATGGCGCCGACGGCCAGCGCCACGGCAGCAATCAGCATCGCCACCCAACTTTCGCCGCGCAGCACGCCGATGACGAAAGTGAGTGCGGCGAGGCCGAGGATTATCCACAGCAGCAGGCCGGCGAACTCGCCCATCTTTTTCGTCAGCGGCGTGGCGATCTCGGGTGCCGCAGCGATCAGGCCCGAGATGCGGCCAGTTTCGGTGGCGTCCGCAGTCGCCACCACCAGGCCGTTGCCCTGGCCGGCGACCACCGTGGTGCCGGCGTAGGCCATGTTGCGCCGGTCGGCGAGCAGGGTGTCCTCCGGCAGTCGATCGTGATGCTTGTCGATCGGAGCGGCCTCGCCGGTCAGCGCGGCTTCCACGGTGCGCAGCTGGCGCCCGGAGAGGATGCGCAGGTCGGCCGGCACCTTGTCGCCGGCAGACAGCCAGACCACATCGCCGGGCACCAGGTGCACGGCATCCATGCGCCGCCGCCGGCCGTCGCGGACCACGGTGACTTCGGTGGCGACCGCGCGCGCCAGGGCCGCCAGCGCGGCCTCGGCCTTGCCTTCCTGCAGGTAGCCGATGATGGCGTTGACCACGACCACGCCGAAGATCACCGAGCTGTCGATCCACTCGCCCAGCGCTCCGGTGACGATGCCGGCCGCGATCAGCACCAGCACCAGCGGTTCCTTCATCTGGCCGAGAAAACGCGCCAGGGCGCTGCGCCCGGCTTGCTGGCTGGGACGGTTCGGCCCGTGGCGCGCCAGCCGGGCGACAGCTTCCGCTTCGGCCAGGCCATGGTCGGGATTGACGCCATGCTGCGCCAGCACATCGCCGGTGGGCAGTGCGTGCCAAATCCTGGTCTCGGGGTCGGCGACGGGAGAAGGGGTGGTGGTCATGGTGTCAATTATGCCAAGCCCCGTGTTGCCGGCTACTTTCCCGCCGCCAGCGGCAGGTGCAGGCGGACCGCAAGCCCGCGCCCGCCGATTCCGTCGTCGATGCGCATGCGGCCATGGTGGAGTTCGGTGATGCGGCGGACGATGGAAAGTCCGAGGCCGCTGCCGGGAAAGTCGGCGCCGGCGCCACGGCGAAAGCGCTGTTGCACCCGTTCCCTATCCGCGGCGGGTATGCCTTTGCCGTCGTCCGCTACCGTGAGCACCACCGCGCCGTCCTGCGTTTCTATGCTGACCTCGATGTGCCTTGCGCCACCGTGGTGCAGGGCGTTGTCCACCAGGTTGCGCAGCATGGCCCGCAGCAGCGCAGGGTCACCTTGCACGTCCGCATCACCCGGATCCAGGGCGAGTTCGCAAGCGTTGGCTATGGCGTCGCCCGCGGCTGCGGCCAGCACGTCCTCGGCCAGCGGGCGCAGTGAAAGTTCCTGCAGCGCCTGTCCGCTTCCGGCATCCAGCCGCGCCAGCGTCAGCAACTGGGTCAGCAGATGGGTGGCGCGGTCGCAGCCGAGGATGATCTGTTCCAGCGCATGCCGGCGCTCGCTGCCGTCTTCCGCGGCCAGCGCGACTTGGGCCTGGGCCTTGAGCGCAGCCAGCGGCGTGCGCAGTTCGTGCGAGGCGTCGGCCGTGAAGCGGCGCTCGTTTTCCAGCGCACGCTCGATTTCAGCGAACAGGGCGTTGAGCCTCCGGATCAGCGGCACGATCTCGCGCGGCGTGTCGGTGTCGGCGATCGGCGTTAGCCGGTCCGGTGCCCGTGCGGCAATATCGTCTGTCAGCCGCCGCAACGGACGCAGGGAGAAACCGACCGCGATCACCAGCACCAGCGCCAGGCCGGGCAGGGCATAGACCATGGGTAGCAGCAGATGCTCGGCGATCTCGCCGGCCAGTTCCGCGCGTTCCTTCTGCATGTGCCTGGCCGTTGCCGGCGGATGGAGCAGCAGCTCTTCGATCTCGTGCAGGGCCGAGCGCCAGGTGAAGAAGGCGGTGACCAGCCAGACCACGGCGACGGCGGTCGTGGTCAGCAGCACCAGGCGCAGGCGCAGGGACTTCACGCGGCCGCATCCTTTGCGATGACGTAGCCGATGCCGCGCAGGGTGCGGATCGCTTCGGCGTCGAGCTTGCGCCGCAGATGGTGGATGTAGACCTCGACGGCATTGCTGCCGATTTCATCGCCCCAGGCATACAGGTGCTGCTCCAGCTGGGCACGGGAAAGGGCCCGGCCGGGCTGCTGCATCAGCGCCAGGAGCAGGGCATATTCCTTGGCCGCGAGTTCGACCGGCTTGCCGCGATAGGTGACGGCGTGCGTCGCCGGATCGAGCGTGATGCCGGACGCCGCCAGCACCGGCGCCGGCTGGCCGCCGGCGCGGCGCAGCAGCGCACGCAGACGGGCATTGAGTTCGCCGAGGTCGCAGGGCTTGACCAGGTAGTCGTCGGCGCCGGCGTCGAGGCCCTTGATGCGGTCATCCACCGTGTCGCGCGCGGTGAGGATCAGCACCGGCAGCGCCTGCTTTCTTGCGCGCAAGTTGCGCAACACCGTCAGCCCGTCCTTGCGCGGCAGGCCGAGGTCGAGCACCACGGCGGCATAGTCCTCCGTAGCGAGCGCGGTGTCCGCGCCGACGCCGTCACGCGTCCAGTCGACGGCGTGGCCGGCCTGTTTCAGGCCGGCCTGCAGCGCGTCGCCGAGCAGTGCATCGTCTTCAACCAGCAGGATTCTCATTGCGGATATGTTTCCAGCCCGTGATCATCGCCTTGACCAGATTCTCGCGATGCAACCAGCTGCTGACGACCACGCCGGCCAAGTGTATTGCGACCAGTGCCATCATGCCATTGGCGGCGGCCTCGTGCAGTTCCTCCATGAAATGTCCGCCGAAGTCGTTATAGGTGGCATAGCCGCTGGCGGCGGCGGTGATGCCGAAGCCGAGCAGGAGGAAGATCGCCACCGCGCCGGCCGGATTGTGGCCGACATGGTGCTGCGGTTTTCCGGCCAGCAGCGACTTCAGGTAGCCGATGACCTTCGCCGGTGTCGGCAGGAAGTCGGCGAAGCGCGAATGGCCGCCGCCGACGAAGCCCCACAGGATGCGGAAGGCGATCAGGCCGGCCATGCCGTAGCCGGCGAGGACGTGGATGTCGCGCAGCTTCTCGGATTCCGATGTGGCGAAGGCGACCACGAAGCTGGTCGCCAGCGACCAGTGGAAGATGCGCGTCGGCAGGTCCCAGACGCGGATGGGCTTGACCTGGTGTTGCATGGCTTGGGTTTGCATGGCTGTCCTCACTTGGGAATGTTGATCGAGCGTTCGCTGTAGTCGCCCGCTGCCGCCTGGCGGTGGCAGGCCGTGCAGTTGGCCGGGCTCTTGATCGAGGCGCGCCGGAAGGTCGCGGCGGCAATTTCGCGATGCTTCCTTTTGAAGCGCTCGGTTTCGGTGATGCGCAGCAAGGGCTTGCCGGCGGCATCGCGGGTGGTTCCGGTCTTGCGCCCGTTGGCGTTGGCCACCAGAAAGTCGGTGATGGCGACACGGCGCTTTTCATCGAGGCTGGCATCGCTGCCGAAGTGGCGCGGCAGGTCGCCCATCATGGCGCGCCAGGAATCGGCATGCAGCATCTGCGGCGGGAAGGCCATGTGGCAGGAGGCGCATTCTTCCTCGAAGGCGGGGTTCTTCGGCAGGCGGTAGCTGTCGGCCTGGGCCGAGAGGGCAACCAGCAGCAGGGTAGCGGGGAGCAATTTTTTCATCAGGGCCTCCCGCTTACTTGAGGGCCAGCAGCCAGGCCATGACGTCGGCCTTTTCCTGCGCGCTGCAGAGCCGGCTGACGGTGTCGTTGCAATTGCGGCGGAACCACTTGTCCACCTTGGCGGCATCGGTGAAGCGTTCGGCGTTGGCCGCCGGCGCCAGCGGTGTGATGGGCTTATCGGTCCTGGCGTGGCGGCCGGCCTGGGTCGGGCGCTCGGTGTGGCAGGAGGCGCAACTCCATTCGCCGCCCTGTTTGGTGGTGAAGAAGCGCGCGCCGCGTTCGGCCGAAGCCGCGCTGCCGGCTTCCTTCTCGAAGCGCGTCAGGAAGTCGCGCGGGGTTTCGGCCTGTGCGGCGGTGGCGCAGAGCAGTGCGGCAATGGTGAGAATGAGGCGCATGGGAGTCTCCATGAAATGATGTGGAACGGATCATGGAGGTTTGCGCTTAAATCGCGCTTAAGTCGGGGCAACGGCGATCTATTTCTTCGGCATCGCGTAGAAATCCCGCAGCGAGGCATAGCGTTCGGCCCGCGCCGCGCGCACATGCTGGATCGCCTTCTTCATCGGGATGCCGGCCTGCACCAGGGTTTCGGCGGCGATCAGCAGGCTGCTTTCCAGCACCTCGGGGATCACCTCGGTGGCACCCGCGGCCTTGAGGCGGGCGACATCCTTGTCGTCGGCAGTGCGCACCACGATCGGGATGTCCGGTCGCGTGCCGCGCACGATGTGCAGCACGCGCTCCGCCGAATGTGCGTCGGGATAGGTGACGACCACGGCGCGGGCGCGGGCGACCCCCGCCGCTTGCAGCACCTCGCGCCGGTCGGCATTGCCGAAGACGACGTTGATGCCCCGGGCGCGCGCTTCGCCGATGCGCTGCGGGTCGATGTCGAGGGCGATGAAGGGGATGTTCTCGATGGCGAGGAATTCGGCGATGCGCTGCCCGGTGCGCCCATAGCCGCAGATCACCACGTGCTTGCCGAGGTTCATGCTGTGCACCGCGATGTCGTGGATCGCGGTGGCCTTGTGCGCCCAGTCGCCGCGCCCAAGGTCGCCCGACAGGCGCGCCGCGCGCTCGATCAGGAAGGGGGCGACGAACATCGACAGCAGCATGGCCGACAGCGTGATCTGGAACACGCTGGTGCTGATCAATTGCAACTGGTGGGCAAGATGGATCAAGATCAGGCCGAACTCGCCGGCCTGTGCCAGTTGGGCGGAAGTGCGCAGGCTGGCGACCAGCGGCGTCCCGGCCAGCCGGGTGATCAGCAGCATCACCAGCGCCTTGCCGCCGATCAGCAGCAGCACCGCCAGCACCAGCTTGTGCGCGTTTGCCAGCACGTAGCCGAGGTCGAGCAGCATGCCGATGGTGACGAAGAAGAGACCGAGCAGGATGTCGCGAAAAGGCCGGATGTCGGCTTCGACATGGTGGCGGTAGCTGGTTTCGGAAATCAGCATGCCGCCGACGAAGGCGCCCAGTGCCAGCGACAGGCCGCTCTGGGCGGTGAGGAAGGACAGGCCGACCACGACCCACAGCGCGGTCAGCACCAGCAGTTCGTTTGAGCGCACGCGCGCCACGGCATCGAACAGGCGTCCCATCAGCCGCTTGCCCAGCCAGACCAGCAGGGCGAGCACGGCCACGGCCTGCGCCGCCGCCACCGCCAGCGAGCGCAGCAGGTCCTCGCTCGGGGCGGCCAGCGCTGGTAGCAGGATCAGGCAGGGGGCCACGGCGAGGTCCTGGAACAGCAATACGCCCATGGTCTGGCGCCCCGAGCGGGAGTGCAGCTCGAAGCGGTCGGACAGCATCCTGGCCACGATTACGGTGGAGGACATCGCCACCGCCAGGCCGACCGCGATGCCGCTCTTCCAGTCCTGGCCGTAGGCCAGCACGGTGGCGAGGCCGGTGCCCAGCGCGGTCAGCGCCATCTGCGCCGGGCCGAAGCCGAACACCAGGGTGCGCATGGCCTGCAGCCGCTTCAGGCTGAATTCGAGGCCGATGGAGAACATCAGGAAGACCAGGCCGAACTCGGCAAAGCCTTGCACCTCGGCCGTCTCGGCCAGCAGCGCCAATCCGTGCGGGCCGAGCGTCATGCCGATGGCGAGGTAGGCCAGCATGCTCGGCCGATGAAAGCGGCGCACCACGGCGACGGCGATTACCGCGGCCGAGAGCAGGACCAGGATGGAGAGCAATTGCGAGTGCATCGGACGATCATAGCCGGATGTCGCATGCGCCATCTTGACATGGGTAAAATGCGCATCCGAATCGATCCTCCGGCCGCCGTTTTTCCCCTCCGATGTCCGAACCAGTCCAGCAACGCAGCCTGCGCTACGGCGAATTCCTCGGCGCCGTGCGCGTCAAGCAGCGCCGCGTCAGCTACAAGGACGTGCACGAGGATGCCGGCCGGCGCCCCCGGGCGCGCCGGCTGCGCCTGATCGACTTGCATCGCCTGCTGACGCCTTATGTCAGTGTGCGCTTCTTCGACCAGATGCGCGCCGTGGTGCCGCTGGCGCTGTTCCTGGCACTGTTCCAGATCGCCGCGTTGCGCGCGGACGTGCGCGAGGGCGAGCTGATTGCCTTCGGCATGCTGGCGGTGATGCTCGGCCTGATGCTGTTCATGGACGGCGTCAAGTACGGGCTGATGCCGTTTTCCGAGAACATCGGCTTCAACCTGCCCGACCGCGCCACGCCGGCGGTGGTGCTGGGCTTCGCCTTCCTGCTGGGCGGCATCGCCACCTTCGCCGAGCCGGCGATCGGCGCCCTGCGCGCGGCGGGCAGCGGCGTCGATCCGCTGCGTGCGCCCTGGTTGCATCTGCTGCTGACGCGCCATCCCGACCGGCTGGTGCTGGCGGTCGGGATCGGCGTCGGCCTTGCGGTGGTGGTCGGCATGCTGCGCTTCTTCTTCAACTGGCGCATGAAGACCCTGATCATCGCCACCCTGCTGCCCTGCCTGGCACTCACCGCCTATGCCGGATTCGATCCGAAGCTGGCGCCCATCGTCGGCCTGGCCTGGGATTGCGGCGCGATCACCACCGGCCCGGTGACGGTGCCGCTGGTGCTGGCGCTGGGTATCGGCGTCGCCGCCGCCGCCGGGCAGGAGGACAACCCGCTGGCGGGCTTCGGCATCGTCACCCTGGCCTCGCTGTTCCCCGCCATCGCCGTGATCCTGGTCGGTATCGGCCTGGTCGGCGAAGTGCCCGATCCGGCCGCCCTGCCGCCAATAGTCGGCGCCGGCGGCACGGCGGGCTGGTGGGACGAAACCCCGTTCGCCGAGCTGGTCGCCGCCTTGCGCGCGATCGGCCCGCTGATCCTGCTGCTCTGGCTGGTGCAGCGCGTCCTGGTCGGCGAGGCGGTGAAGCAGCGCAACATCATCGCCTACGGCGTGGTGGTCGCCGTGCTCGGCATGGCGGTGTTCAACCTCGGCCTGACCGTCGGACTGATCCCGCTCGGCAACCAGGCCGGCGCCACGGTGCCGTCGGCCTTCAGCGCCAATGGCGGCGGCGAGGCGCTGTATCCGTATCCGGTCGGCATCAGCCTGACGCTGCTGTTCGCCGCCGCGCTCGGCTACGGCGCGACGGTGGCCGAACCGGCGCTGAATGCCATGGGCGTCACGGTCGAAAACCTCACCGACGGCGCCTTCCCCAGAAAGCTGCTGATCCAGGCCGTGGCGGCGGGCGTGGCGCTCGGAATTGCCGTGGGGGTCGCCAAGATCGTTTTCCAGTGGCCGATCATGCCCATGTTGCTGGCGGGTTATGCGCTGGCCCTGACCGCCACGCTCTGGTCCAGCGAGGAGTACGTGGCGCTGGCCTGGGACAGCGCCGGCGTCACCACCGGGCCCGTGACCGTGCCGCTGGTGCTGGCGCTGGGTCTCGGCCTCGGCCAGGCGGCGGGCGCCGCCGAGGGTTTCGGCGTCCTGGCGATGGCTTCGCTCGGCCCCATCGTTTCGGTATTGCTGGTCGGATTCTGGATACGGCGGCGCGCCGCCGTCCGCGCGGAAGGGTAGGCGATGAAGCAACGTGACGAGATCGTGGTGCTGACCGATGCGGTGCTGATCACCTGTATCGTCCAGCGCGGCGTAGCCGACGACGTGGTCGACGCGGCGACCGAGGCCGGCGCCCAGGGCGCGACCATCTTCTATGCGCGCGGCACCGGCGTGCGGCAGAAGCATCTCGGCGTGCTTGGCATCACGGTCAATGCCGAAAAGGAAGTAATCTACATCGTCGCCCCCGCCGACCATGCCGACCACATCTTCGAGCGCGTGTATGTCGCGGCCAAGCTCGACACGCCGGGCATGGGCATGATCTACATGTCGCCGCTGGACAAGATGGCGACCTACGTGCCGCCCGAAGTCGCGGCGCGCTTCGGCCACCATGACTGACGTCCTGCATCTGCCCCCGCCGCGCGGCGAGTATCGCGTCATCACCTGCGTCATGCCCGCGGGGCGCGGCGCCGAAGTGATGGAGGCGCTGCGCCGCGAGCTCGGCGTGGTCAGCACCAGCGTCCATCACGCGCGCGGCATCGGTACGCAGAGCCTGCGCCACCGCGTGTATTCGGACGAGAAGCAGGTGCTTACCGCGGTGGTGGCGGCGGAGCGGGGCGATGCAGTATTCGAACTGATCTACTTCGCCGCCGGGCTCAATTTGCCGCATGCCGGCATGGTCATGATGGGCCGCGCCTTCCGTGCGGCGGGCCTGGAGGCGCCGCTCGCCGCCGAGGACGTGCAGTAGGCCGCGACCGGCCGTGGCCGGCGGATGGCCCGGCTACTTGACCACCGTCACCGGGCAGGAGGACAGGTAGATCACGTCCCTGGCCACCGTTCCCATGAGCGCGGCGGCCAGCTTGCCGGTACCCTGCCGGCCAAGCACGATGACGTCGCACTCGCGCTCGGCGGCGATGCGAGCGATGCTCTCGGCGACGGGGCCGAGCACCACCAGGGGTTCATGGGCGACTCTGGCGGCGTCGAGCAGTGCCCGTGCCGGCGCCAGGGCATCGCCGCCGCGGGTTTCCTGCATGGCTTCGATCTCGCGCAAAGGCATGTGGCCGAGCACTTCCGGAGCATCGATCGGCGGCTGCACGTTGAGCAGTACGACGTCGCAGGCGATGCTGTTCTTTGCCAGCTGGATGACATGCCGGGCGACGCGCTCGGAATGTTCGGAACCGTCGACCGGAAGCAGGACTCTCATGGCTGGGCTTTCGTTTTCTGTAAGGTCCGAAGTTTAGCGCATTCGTCGGAAATCACGTCTACAAAGCCGCCTTGGCGCGGGTGTCGAGGGCCGGCAGGCTGCTACAATCCGCGAACAAAAACAATGGGAGTGGGAGATGGAAGCTTCGCATCGCAGGAACAATTCCTTGCCGCTGGCGTGCCGTGTGCTGGCGCTGGCCGGTTTGCTGCTTGCGGCGTCCGTAGCGCAGGCGGCTGATGGCGCAGCTACCTCGCCCGCTTTGTTCGGCATCCCGGTGGACTTCATCCTCTTTGCGGCGACGCTGGTCGGCGTCGCCCTGTTCCATCACTACGTATTGCAGGTGGCGCTGACCGGCCTGGTGACGATCACCGCCTACAAGGTCATGTTCACCGGCTTCAAGACCGGTGCCGGCCTCGCCGGCTTCAGCGTGCACATGGCGCACGAGTGGGTGCTGCTCGCCAACCTGCTCGGCCTGCTGGTCGGTTTCGCTTTGCTGGCGCGGCATTTCGAGGACAGCGGGGTGCCGGAGGTGCTGCCCAGGTTGTTGCCCGAAGGCTGGCTCGGCCCCTTCATGCTGCTGGTGATCATCTTCGTCCTTTCCGGTTTCCTCGACAACATCGCGGCGGCACTGATCGGCGCCACGGTGGCGGCCAGCGTGTTCAAGCGCAAGGTGCATATTGGCTATCTCGCCGCCATCGTCGCGGCCTCGAACGGCGGCGGCGCCGGTTCGGTGGTCGGCGACACGACGACGACCATGATGTGGCTGGACGGCGTCAGCCCGCTCGATGTGGTCGAGGCCTACATTCCGGCCGCGGTGGCGCTGGTGGTGTTCGGCATCCCGGCGGCGCTGCTGCAGCACAAGCACATGGCCATCAGCCGCGATTTCCAGGCCGCGCATCACATCGACTGGGCGCGGGTCGGCATTGTCATTTTCATCCTGGTCGGTGCCATCATCACCAACGTCACGGTGAATCTGAAGTTCGCCGCCGCCGCCGAACATTTCCCCTTCCTCGGCGCCGCCGTATGGGTGGCCCTGCTGCTCGCGGTGCCGCTGCGCAAGCCGGAATGGAGCCTGGTGCCGGGCGCGTTCAAGGGTTCGGTGTTCCTGCTGTCGCTGGTGACCTGCGCTTCGATGATGCCGGTCGAGTCGCTACCGCCCGCTTCGTGGTCATCGGCACTGGCACTCGGTTTCATCTCCGCGGTGTTCGACAACATTCCACTGACCGCGCTGGCCTTGAAACAGGGCGGCTACGACTGGGGCTTTCTCGCCTACGCCGTGGGCTTTGGCGGCTCGATGCTGTGGTTCGGTTCCTCGGCCGGGGTTGCGGTCGCGAATCTGTTTCCCGAGGCCAAGTCGGTCGGACAGTGGTTGCGCCACGGCTGGTTCATTGCGGTCGGCTATGTTGTCGGCTTCTTCGCCCTGCTGGCGATTCTGGGTTGGCATCCGCACGAGCGGGTCAAGGAGGGGGTACCCGCCTCGGCCCTGGTCGAGAAGCTCAAGGCACGGCAGGGCGAAGTTGCTCCGGCGCCGGGCTCCCCGCCGCCTCAGGCCCCGGTCGGCGCCCCGGGTTACCAGTAAGCGCGGGAGCTTGAACTTTCCGCGAGTTGCCGCATCTATGGCTGGCGTGTGCGCGATAACCGCGCCTCTGCACATCGGACTATTTCTGGAGATCTGGCAATGAAACGCATCGTACTGTTCCTTGTTACCAACCTCGCCGTGATGCTGGTGCTGTCGATCGCCGCCAGCGTGCTGGGCGTGAACCGGTACCTGACGGCGAACGGTCTCGATCTGGGCACGCTGCTGGTCTTCGCCGGCATCATGGGTTTCGGCGGCGCCTTCATTTCGCTGGCCATGTCGAAGATGATGGCCAAGTGGTCCACCGGCGCACGCATCATCGACAGCCCCTCGACCTCGACCGAGTTCTGGCTGGTCGAGACGGTGCGCAAGCAGGCGGAAAAAGCCGGCATCGCGATGCCCGAAGTCGCCATCTACGAAGGCGCGCCGAATGCCTTCGCCACCGGGCCGAGTCGCAACAACTCGCTGGTCGCGGTATCCACCGGCCTGTTGCAGAGCATGAGCAAGGAAGAAGTCGAGGCGGTGCTGGCGCACGAAGTCAGCCACGTCGGCAACGGCGACATGGTGACGCTGACGCTGATCCAGGGCGTGGTCAATACCTTCGTCATCTTCCTGTCGCGCATCGTGGGCTACCTCGTCGACAGCTTCCTGCGTCGGGGCGACAGCCAGTCCTCCGGCCCCGGTGTCGGCTATATGATCACCGTGGTGATCTGCGACATCCTGTTCGGCATTCTCGCCAGCATCATCGTCGCCTGGTTTTCGCGCCAGCGCGAATTCCGCGCCGACGCCGGCGCCGCCGGCCTGATGGGTTCGCCGCGGCCGATGATCGCGGCCCTGCAGCGCCTGGGCGGCATGGAAGTCGAGCCGCTGCCGAAGGCACTCGCGAGTTCCGGCATTGCCGGCGGCCGCGGCCTGATGGCGCTGTTCGCCAGCCATCCGAGCATGGAAGAGCGCATCGCCGCGCTCTCGGCGCAAGGCCGGTGAGTTTGCGTTTGCGACAGCGTTACGGCAGGCCCCCGCAGATCGCGGGGGCTTTTGCTTTCCTGTTCGCCGC
>JADYZH010000195.1 GCA_020853215.1 Sulfuritalea sp.
CCACGGATCAAGCAATGTCAAGGCGGAGCAGGAGGCCGCGCAGGGCGTGGATCACCGCCTGACGACGCACCGCTTCCCGGTCTCCGGCGAACACTTTGACTTCGGTTCCAGGGAAGGTGCCGGCTCGACACCAGGCAAAGCATACGGTGCCCACTGGCTTACCAGGTGAGCCACCCGTGGGGCCGGCAATTCCGGTAATGGCCAATGAAAACATGGCCTTGGAGTTTTTCAGGGCACCGACGGCCATTTCGGCCGCAGTTTCCTGGCTGACCGCGCCGAATTCCTGCAAGGTCTCGGGGCGCACGCCGAGCATCTCGACCTTGGCCTCGTTGGCATAGGTCACGAAACCGCGCTCGAACCACTCCGAACTGCCTGCCGTGTGCGTGATCACCTGCGCTGCCCAACCCCCCGTGCAGGATTCGGCCGTGGCAAGCAAAAGTCGGCGCTGGCGACACGCCGCGCCCAGGCTTTCCGACAGGGCGATCAGTTCGCTGTCCATCAGAAGGGCAAAAAAGCCTTGAAAATCGCGATGGTCAAAATCGTGTAACCGGCGGCGACGAGGTCATCCATCATGACGCCGAAGCCGTTCTTGACCTGCGTGTCGAAGAAACGGGCCGGCTGCGGCTTGAGGATGTCGTAGAAGCGGAACCAGAGGAAGGCCGCCAGCTGCCACAGCAGTTCGGCCGGCACGAACAGCAGCACCAGCCAGAACGGCACGATTTCGTCCCAGACGATGGCACCGTGGTCGATGATGCCGAGCGCGCGGCCGGCGATCCGGCAGACCGAAACGCCGAGCGCGAAGGCCAGCAGCAGAAAGATGGCGAAGCTGAGGTCGCTCCCCAGGTACAGGCGCAGGAATGGGTAGCTGAGCCAGGCGAAGGCGGTTCCCGCGGTGCCCGGCGCCCAGGGCGAGAGACCGCTGCCGAAGCCGCAGGCGACGAGGTGCGCCGGATGGTGGAGCAGGAACCTGACCGGGGGGGCGGGCAGTCTGGCCATTATCCAAAATGATCGAAGCCGCGCCGCGCGGGCGTGATGTCCTTGCCGTCGGCGTCGACCAGGACGAGTTCGCCGGGTGCGGCGGCGACGATCTCGCCGATGCGGGTGAGTGGCAGTTGAAGATCCGCGGCCAGCGCGGCGATCCGGGGCCCGGACACGGCGGCCGTGAATAGCAGTTCGTAGTCGTCTCCACCTGCAAGCAGGCAATCCCGTTCCAGTCCGGCAGCGGGCAGGTCGGGGATCTGCAGGCGGGCGGCGACCGCCGACTGCTCGAGGATGTGGCCGAGATCCGCCAGCAGTCCGTCGGAGACATCGATCGCCGCCGTCGCCAGGCTGCGCAAGGCCAGGCCCAGCGCGACGCGTGGCTGCGGGCGGTGCAGTGCGGCGAGGCAGTCCGCCAAACGCGGTTCGGGCAGTTCGATGCGCCCCTGCACGTGGGCCAGACCAAGCGCCGCACATCCCGGGCGGCCCGAAATCCAGATCCCGTCGCCGACACGCGCGCCGCTGCGACGCAGTGCTTTGCCCGGCTCCGCCTCACCGAGGATGGTGACGCAGAAGGCGCGCGGCCCGCGCGTGGTATCGCCGCCGATCAGGTCGATGCCAAATTCGTTGGCGCAGGCAAAGAAGCCGCGGGAAAAGCCATCGAGCCAGCCAAAAGTCGGCGCCGGCGGTACGGTGATGCCCAGCGTGACCCAGCGTGGCAGCGCGCCCATCGCCGCCATGTCCGAGACATTCACTGCGAGGCATTTCCAGCCCAGCGCTTCGGGATCGGTGTCGGCGAGGAAATGCGTACCCTCCACCAGCATGTCGGTGGAGATAACCAGTTCGCACCCGGAGGTCGGCGCGATCAGCGCACCGTCGTCACCGACGCCGAGCAGCGTGTGGCGGGTCGGTCGCTTGAAGTACCTGTCGATCAGGGCGAATTCGGAAGGCATGAAAACCTTACTTGCCACAGAGGACACAGAGGGCACAGAGAAAACCCTCTTGATTCTCCTCTGTGATCTCTGTGTCCTCTGTGGCTATTTGGGTTTTGTTTCTCCGGAACGCAGCACTGCGGCCAGTTTGTCCAGCACGCCATTGACGAACTTGTGGCCGTCGGTGCCGCCGAAGGTCTTGGCCAGTTCGATGGCTTCGTTGATGATCACGCGATAGGGGGTTTCCGGATGCAGCTTGAGCTCGCAGGCGCCCAGCAGCAGGATGCAGCGCTCGATGGGCGACACCTCGTCCCAGTGGCGGTCGACATGCGGCGCCAGTTCAGCCTGAAGTGCCGCGGCCTGTTGCCGCGTTTCGCGCAGCAAGGCAAGGTAGAGCTCGCGGTCGGCCTTGTCGAAGCCGGCCACCGATTCCGCCTGGACCTGGATCGCCGCTTCATCCTGGTCGCCGACCTGCCATTGGTAGAGGCCCTGAATGACGAACTCGCGGGCGCGCCGCCGCGGCGACTTGCCGCTCGCCATTACTTCAGCGCTTTCAGCAGGTTCGCCATTTCGATCGCGGCCTGCGCCGCTTCCGCGCCTTTCTGCACCATGCGCACCAATGCCTGGTCGTCGTTTTCGGTGGTCAGCACCGCATTCGCGATCGGGATTCCCGCGTTGAGCTGCACGTCGGTGATGCCGCGCGCCGATTCATTGGAGACGACCTCGAAATGGTAGGTCTCGCCGCGGATCACGGCGCCCAGCGCCACCAGCGCATCAAAGCGGCCGCTTTGCGCCATCGCCTGCAGGGTCAGCGGCAGCTCCAGCGCGCCGGGCACGGTCGCATACGTGACATCGCCATCGGCTACGCCGAGGCGCGCCAGTTCGGCCAGGCAGCCGGAACGCAGGCCCTCGCCGATGTCCTCGTTGAAGCGGGCCTGTGCCACGCCCACGCGCAGGCCGCGACCGGCCAGATCGGGTTCGAGTTCGCGGATCGTCATGCTGTCTTTTCTCCAGCCGGCGTGAAGTAACCAGTGATTTCGAGGCCGAAGCCGGCCATGCTCGGCATCTTGCGCGGGCTGGACATCAGGCGCATCCTGCCGACGCCGAGCTCGCGCAGTATCTGCGCGCCGATGCCGTAGATGCGCGGATCCCAGGTGTAGGCCGGGCGCTCCGTGCGTTCGCTCTTCAGCGCGGCGAGCAGGGCGTTGCCGGTTTCCGCGCGATGCAGCAGCACCAGTACGCCGCGACCTTCCTCGACAATCTTGCGCAGGGCGAAATCGACGCTGTAGGTATGGCCGCGGCTGCCGTGGTCGAGGAAATCCAGCACGCAGACGGCCTCATGCACGCGTACCAGGGTTTCCTCGCCGGCCGCGATCTCGCCGCGCGACAGCGCCAGATGCACATCGCCGCTGCTGCGGTCGGCAAAGGCGCGCAGCCTGAACTGGCCTTGGGCGCATTCCACCGACTTGTCGGCGACGCACTCGATCAGCTTCTCGGTTTCCGAGCGGTGGTGGATCAGGTCGCGGATGGTGCCGATCTTGAGCTGGTGTTCGCGCGCGAACTCGAGCAGGTCGGGCAGCCGCGCCATGGTGCCGTCTTCCTTGAGGATCTCGCAGATCACCGCCGCGGGCTCGCAGCCGGCCAGCTGCGCGAAATCGCAGCCGGCCTCGGTATGCCCGGCACGTACCAGCACGCCGCCGTTCTGCGCCA
>JADYZH010000196.1 GCA_020853215.1 Sulfuritalea sp.
CCGCCGCAGACCATCACGTCGGCATCGCCGTACTCGATCATGCGCGCCGACAGACCGATGGCGTGCAAGCCGGTAGTGCAGGCCGTGACCACGGCAATGTTGGGTCCCTTGAGGCCGAACATGATCGAGAAGTTGCCAGAAATCATGTTGCTGATCGTGCCCGGAATGAAGAAGGGCGAGATCTTGCGCGGACCTCCGGCGAGGAAGTCGTTGTGCGTGTCCTCGATCATCGGCAGGCCACCGATGCCCGAGCCGATATTCACTCCGATGCGCTCGGCATCGGCCTGCGGGCCGTCGAGCCCCGCATCGCGCAAAGCCTGAATCCCCGCCGCCATGCCGTAATGGATGAAGGTATCCATACGCCGCGCTTCCTTGGCCGACAGGTAGGCGGTGACGTCAAAGTTCTTCACTTCGCCCGCGATCTGCGCCTTGAAGGCGGCCGGATCGAAGCGGGTGATGCGGCCGATGCCGCTCCTGCCGGCCGTGAGGTTTTCCCAGGCTTCGGCTACCGTATTCCCGACCGGGGAAACTACCCCCAGCCCGGTCACCACCACACGGCGTCGCGACACAATGAACCCCTGCTTGACCGGAAAATGCTACTTCTTGACGTTGGCGTTGACGTAGTCGATCGCCTGCTGCACGGTGGTGATCTTTTCCGCATCCTCGTCGGGAATCTCGCACTCGAACTCTTCCTCCAACGCCATGACCAGTTCGACCGTATCGAGCGAGTCGGCACCCAGATCGTCCACGAAGTTGGACTCGTTCTTGATGTCGCCCTCATTGACGCCCAGTTGCTCGGCGACGATCTTCTTGACGCGTTGTTCGATGTTCTCCATCTTGAAACTCCTTCCCTGAAATGTTCGGGTGGTGAAAAGCTGCGTATTTTAGCAAAAACGCCGGACTCCCTCGCGGGTTTGATATCCGGTCAAGCCATGTACATGCCGCCATTGACGTTCAGCGTGGTACCGGTGATGTATCCCGCGCTCTTCGATGCCAGGAAGGCCACGGTCGCGGCGATCTCGTCCGGCTGCCCGAGGCGCCCCAGCGGGATCTTGCCGAGCAGGGCATCGCGCTGCGCATCCGGCAGGGCGCGGGTCATGTCGGTATCGATGAAGCCCGGCGCCACGCAATTCACCGTGATGTTGCGGCTGCCAAGCTCCTGCGCCAGCGCCCGGCTCATGCCGGCGACGCCGGCCTTGGCCGCGGCGTAGTTGGCCTGGCCCGGATTGCCGGCTTCGCCGACCACCGAGGTGATGTTGATGATGCGCCCGAAGCGCGCCTTCATCATGCCGCGCATGACCAGCTTGGACAGGCGGAACACCGCCTTGAGGTTGGTCTCGATGACCTGATCCCATTCGTCGTCCTTCATGCGCATGGCGAGGTTGTCGCGGGTGATGCCGGCATTATTGACCAGCACCGACACCGCACCGAATTTCTTCTCTATTTCGCCGACCAGCGCTTCGCAGGCTGCGGCCTCGGTGACATTCACCATGGCCCCCCAGCCGACAATGCCTGCCGCATCGAGCGCCTGCTGGATGTCGGCAGCGCCAGCCGCGGAGGTGGCGGTGCCGACCACGGTGGCGCCCTGTGCGCCGAGTTCCAGTGCTATGGAGCGGCCGAGTCCGCGCGAGGCGCCGGTAACCAGGGCAATCTGTCCCTTCAAATCTGCCATATCAAGCTCCTTGAACAGTCGCCCATGCCGCATCCAACGCGGCAAGGTCATGCATCGACGCGCCGGAAAGACTCTCCACGCAGCGCTTGACCAGTCCCGACAGGACCTTGCCAGGACCACATTCGAAGACGTGGGTCACGCCGGCAGCCTGCATCGCCTGCATGGTCTCGACCCAGCGCACAGGTGCGGCAGCCTGGCGCACCAGGGCGTCACGGATGGCCTCCGGATCGGCGAGTTGCGCGGCATCGACGTTATTGACCACCGGGATGCGAGGGGCGCTCAGCGTCACTCCTGCCAGGTGCGCCTTGAGCGCCTCGGCGGCCGGTTGCATCAGGGCACAGTGAAAAGGTGCCGATACCGGCAGCATCAGGGCCCGCTTCGCGCCCCTGGCTTTTACCAGCTCGGCGGCGCGCTCGACGGCGGCCTTGTGGCCGGCGACCACGGTCTGCTTCGGCTCGTTGAAGTTAACCGCCTGCACCACCTGCCCCTGCGCCGCCTCGACACAGGCAGCCACCACACCTGCCGCATCGAGACCCATGACGGCGGCCATGGCGCCCTCGCCCGCCGGCACCGCGGCCTGCATGGCCTGGGCGCGCAGTTCGACGAGCGGCACGGCATCCTTCAATTCCAGCACGCCGGCAGCTACCAGCGCGGCGTATTCGCCGAGGCTGTGGCCGGCCACCAGCGCGGGCGGCTCGCCGCCCTTTTCCAGCCACAAACGATAAACGGCGATATCGGCGGTCAGCATCAGCGGCTGGGTGTTGACCGTCTGGCTCTGCGCTTCGGCCGGTCCGTCGCATGCCAGTTGCCACAGGTCGCGTCCCAGCGCGGCCGACGCTTCGTCGAAGGTGGCACGGATCACCGGCGAGTCGCCGTAGCCTGCCATCATGCCCAGCGACTGGGAGCCTTGACCGGGGTACACGAGTGCAAATTTCATGTCTGTTTTCTCGAGTTCAGAAGCGGAGCAGCGTCGCGCCCCAGGTGAAGCCGCCGCCAACGCCTTCCAGCAGCAGATGCTGTCCGCGTCGGATACGGCCGGAGCGCACCCCTTCGTCCAGCGCCAGCGGAATGGACGCCGCCGAGGTATTGCCGTGATCGGCCACGGTGACAATGCACCTCTCGGCCGGAATATGCAGCCGCTTCGCCGTTGCCTGCAGGATGCGCACATTGGCTTGATGCGGGATCAGCCAGTCCACCTGCGCCGCCGTCATGTCTGCCGCCGTCAGGACTTCGCTGGCGACATCGGCCAGCACCTTGACCGCGAACTTGAACACCGCCTGCCCGTCCATGCGCAGGAAGGGATCGCCGGTGGCCACACCCCCGCAGACCTGGCCCGGAACGGAAAGGATGCCGTGGTGGCTGCCGTCGGCGTGAAAGGCGCTGGCGAGGATGCCCGGCTCGGCGGAGGCTTCCATCACCACGGCGCCGGCGCCGTCACCGAACAGAACGCAGGTGCCGCGGTCCTTCCAGTCGAGGATGCGCGAAAACACCTCGGCGCCGACCACCAGTGCGCACTTGTGCGAGCCCGAACGTATGAACTTTTCGGCGATGGTCACGGCATAGACAAATCCGCTGCACACCGCCTGCACGTCGAAGGCCGGGGCGCCATTGGTGATGCCCAGCTTGCTTTGCAGCAAGGCCGCCGCACTGGGAAATACGTAGTCGGGGGTGGAGGTCGCGACGATGATCAGATCGACGTCCCCGGGCTGCCGTCCGGCCGCCTGCAGCGCGCGCCGGCTGGCTTCCAGCGCCAGGTCGCTGCTGGTGACGCCGGGCGCCGCCAGATGGCGGTTGCGGATGCCGGTACGCTCGACGATCCACTCGTCCGACGAGTCGAGTCCGTGCGCGGCGATCAGGGCAGCGTTGCTAACCGGTTCGCCGGGCAGGTAGCTGCCGGTACCGCTGATTCGGGTATGGATCATCGCGGTCTCCGTCAATCGCAAAGAGTCGGCGCCGGCATCACGGCGGCCATGCGCGCGGCGATGGCCTCGGGCAG
>JADYZH010000197.1 GCA_020853215.1 Sulfuritalea sp.
CATGGGACACCCCAAAAAGACAGAAAACTACACAAATCAACCCCCTGTGAACAGCCCCCTTGCAATCCATTGATCGTGAACGACTATTTCAGCCGTCCACGACATTGGCATTCATGCGATTGCCCTGGACGCCAGGGGCATATCCCCCGCCGGGAAATCGCAACGGGTTACAATTGGCATACCTAATGTCCGAGTTCCCACAGCATGGCTGAAACCGCATTCTGCTATCACTGTCGCCAGCATCATCCGAAATCCGAGATGCGCCAGATCGAAACCAAGGCCGGCAAGCGCTGGCGCTGCATCCGCAGCATCGAGGCCACCCGCCAGGGCCAGGCCGCGCGCGAAGCCTATGGCCGCCAGGTTTCCGAGATGAACAAGTCCGAGGCGCAAAGCCGGGCGCGACTGACCAAGCCGATCGTCGTCTGACGGCGGTCCCGCGATGAGGCTGCGCGGGCTCGCACTCCTCCTGCTGGGCCTCGCCGCCGCCTGCGCGCCGCTGCCGCCGGGCCAGAGTCGCGACGGGCGCTGGCAGCCTTCGCCCAACTTCGACCAGCGCCGGCCGAATTTCGTCATCCTGCACCAGACCAGCAACGACAATGTCGACAAGGCGCTGGCGACGCTGACCGACCCGCAACGCGGCGTCAGCGCCCATTACCTGATCGGCCGCGACGGTGCGGTGCTCCAGCTGGTCGACGAGTCCGCGCGCGCCTGGCATGCCGGCGCGTCCTGGTGGGGCGGCAGCACCGACCTCAACTCCGCATCCATCGGCATCGAACTCGACAACACCGGCGAGGAGCCCTTCGCCGAGCCCCAGATCGCCGCGCTGCTGGTCCTGCTCGACGAACTGCGCACGCGCCATCGCATTCCTGCCGCCAATTATCTGGCCCACGGCGATGTCGCGCCGACGCGCAAGGTCGATCCGGGCCGCCTGTTCCCCTGGCGCCGGCTGGCGCAGCAGGGTTTCGGCCTGTGGTGCGAGACGCCGCCGGCAGCGGCCCCGGCCGGCTTCGACGCGCTGCTCGGGCTGCAGGCGCTGGGCTATGACACCAGGGTGCCGGGCGCGGCGCGCGCGGCCTTCCGCCGCCATTTCCGCGGCAGCGAGGGCGACGCCGAACTGGCGCCCGACGAGCAGGCCCTGCTGCATTGCCTGCTGCAGAAGAAGCTGCTGCGCGATCCCTCCGCCGAATGACCATGAAAACGAAGTTTCAGTGGAGGCTAACGCCGGATTCATCGGCGTTAAGCGCAGCGGCCGTAACTAAGTCGCGCTACGCCGACATTCCCGCTTACGTCACCAAGGACGGTTCGCAAATCCGCGAGCTGATGCATCCGGCCGTGCATGGCAATCGCGCACAAAGCCTGGCCGAGGCCACCGTGGCGCCGGGGGCGCGCACGCAGCTGCATCGCCATGCCGTGACGGAAGAGCTCTACCACGTCACCGCCGGCAGCGGCCTGATGACCCTGGGCGATGCCTGCTTCAAAGTCGGCGCCGGCGACACGGTGGCAATCGCGCCCGGCACGCCGCACCGGATCGAGGCGACCGGCAGCGAGCCCCTGCGCATCCTCTGCTGCTGCTGCCCGCCCTATTCGCACGAGGACACCGAACTGCTGGAGGACGCGTGACCGCAGGCAATCTTTTCGCCGACTTGCCGGCGACGCAGGAAGCGGCCGAGCGTCTGGAAACCCTGCTGGACCGGCCCGGACTGCGCATCGAGCGCATCGTCTCGACCGGCCAGGCCAGCCCGCCGGGCTTCTGGTACCAGCAGGCCGATGCCGAATGGGTCGTGCTGCTGGCCGGTGAAGCCCTGTTGCGCTTCGAAGATGAAAGCGAAGCGCGCCGCCTGCGCGCGGGCGACTGGCTGCTGATCGAGGCGATGCGGCGACATCGCGTGGAATGGACGACCCCTGCGACGCCAACCGTCTGGCTCGCGGTGCATCACGCGCAGGGCTGATTCAGGATCCGGGCTGCGCACCCTTGCGGCGCGACTCGACGATACCCATGCTCGGGGCGAACTCGCCTTTGCCGCTGGTCAGGACCTCGCGCCGCTGATCGCAGCGCTGCAGCACTTCGCGCTGCTGGGCATCGCTATAGGCGACCCACCAGTCGCGTTCTTCCTGGGTGCGGCAGCAGCCCAGGCAAAGCTGGGTCACCGGATCCATCTGGCAAACCTTGACGCAGGGGGAGCGGACCGCTATCGGTGTGGTTGCGTTTTTCATCGGATTCCTTTGCGGCAGGGTGCGGCGTGCCCGCACCCGTGCGCCATTCAGCGTGCCGGCTGCTTCTGCGCCTTGATCTTGCGGCAACCCAGTTGCTGCGACTTGGTGTTGGCGAAGTACTCGAGCCCGTCGGCACAGGCCAGGGGCTTGGCCGGGGCCATCGCGTCCTTGCCGCCCTTGCAGGTGAAGTCGCCGGCCTTGCCCGCCTTGCCGGTCATCTTGTAGCCCTGCGGGCATTCAGCGGCGGCCGCGGGTTTGGCGGCTGCCGGCGGCGCCTCGACCACCAGTTGCGTTGTGGCCTTGCCGGCACATTTCAGATGCGTGGTGATTTTCTGGCCGTCCGCCTTGATGGTGTAGGTGCCCGGTTTGTTGAAGGTCTTGGTCAGGGTGACGGGAAACTTCTGGTGGCCGCTGCCGATCTTGACCTTGCGCTTTTCGCTGCCGTCGCCGAAGTTCACTTCCATGCCGCAAAATTCCGGCGCGTCGCCTTCGGCGGAGATGGTGATCCTGGCTTCCTGCCCGGCGCGAACGGGGCTCGGCTCGACCTTGATGGCGCCGATGCCGCCCGATTCGGCGAAGGCGAGCGTGGACGCGAAGGCGAAGGCGAAGGCAAATCCCGGTGCATATTTCATGGCGAAACTCCTCGGTCTGGTAATCTGCGAAATCTATCCGATTTTGTCCGCAACGGGGATTCCGCATGAAGGCACTTCGCATCCTGGGCTTGGCGTTTGGCGTCCTGCTGGCCCTCGTCGCCATCGGTCTCGGCATGCTCTACGCGCTGTTCGACGGCGAGAAGCTCAAGGCCGAACTGACGCGCGTGGTGATGGAGCAGAAGCAGCGCAAGCTGGACATTGCCGGCCCGCTCGAGCTGTCGGTGTGGCCCGATGTCGGCATCAAGCTCGGCCGCCTGACGCTGTCGGAGCCCGGCGGCAAGGAAGGATTCCTGGCGCTCGATGCGGCGCGCGTGGCGGTGGCGGTGATGCCGCTGCTGTCGAAGCAGGTGCAGGTGCAGCGCATCGAAGTCGATGGCCTCAAGGCGACGCTGGTAAAACGCAAGGACGGCACGCTCAACATTGCCGACCTGGCGGGCGGCGGCGACAAGGAGGCTGCGGCCGGATCCGCAAAAAAACCCGGCACCGGCGATACGGCGGCACCGGTACGGATCGACATCGC
>JADYZH010000198.1 GCA_020853215.1 Sulfuritalea sp.
AGTGTCTCGATCCATGGGCCGGTGGATGTCTTGGCCGGTGCGGCAAAGATCAGAAGGTCGCGCGCCCGGGTCATACTCACGTAAAGCACCCGCTTTGATTCTTCGACAGCGATCTTATGGAATTTCTGGCCGACCGCATTTGCTGCAACTTCATCCTTGAATGCGAGTTTCTTCTGCTGGCCGAACGGCCAGGGCCAGAGACGAAGTGTCCGATCACGCAGCGGGTTGGCGGCCGAAATGGGTTGCCTCGAGCCCGCCCGCAATGCACTCCACAACGCATCCTTGACCTCGCCATGCGTATCCATCAGTATGACGACAGGCCATTCAAGCCCCTTGGCCTTGTGGTGGGTCATCACCTGGACGGCATCGATCGCAGGAAGCGCCAGACTGTCGCCCTTTGATGAGGCCTGTTCGTTGAACCAGAGCAGAAGTCCCGAGACGGACGCGGCATGCCTGGCTCCCGCGCATATCGTTTCGTACTGGCGGGCCATGGCGATCAAGGCATCAAGGTTCGCCAGCCGAATTCGGCCAATGTCCGCCGACCCATTCCAGCGCAGCACGATCCCCGGAACTTTGCACTCGACAACCGCGGCTTCGAGCGCCTCTGCTGGCGCCATGACCGGCATGTCATTACGGATGTCGGCAAGTTGGGAAATCAGCGGGTGAGGGGCCTCTCCAACCTCCCGCCACTTCGAAGGATCGCCGCCGGTTTCGAGATAGTCGAGCCGGTCGGATACCCAGGTTTCGGGCTCAGTGCACTCGGAGAGTGAAATGATCTCGGCACTGGCCAGGGTATCGCCGGGGTCGTTAAGCCGGCGCAGGCAGGCAATGGCGAGAACGGCCTCCGGTGTCGCCAGCAATCCGGGTTGGGCCGTCATCGCCGGTACGCCGGCAGCCCGCAAGCCCATTGCCGTCTTGGTGACGTTGTCGTTCGAGCGTCGCAGGATAGCGATATCGCCCAGTCGAACAGGACGCAGGCATTTCGCCGGCTTGTCATGCACGATATAGCCAGAATCGACAAGCTGGCGCAATGCTTGGCCCAGGGCCTCGACTTGCTGGGGGACGTTACCTGGCAGACGCCAGTAGCCGTACGCTGGTCCAGCGATAGGCTCGGTCCGCTGGGGCGACAAGGCGACATCTTCCGCCGGTAAAGTCGCACTGAAGGCTGGGACAAAGGCCGCGTTGACCAGATCGACCAGCGACTTCCTCGATCGCCATGAGTGATCGAGCCGGTCCTTGGTGCCACCCATGGCTTCTAGTTCCGCCAGGATGGCTTCCATGAGTTCCGTATCGCTTCCACGGAATCCATAGATCGCTTGCTTGATGTCGCCGACCCAATAGACCTGTTTTGCAAAACCGGTCAGTCGGAGGAACAGGGCAAGCTGGATCGGGCTCGTATCTTGGAATTCGTCGACCATCAACAAGTCGAGTTCTTCCGTGAGGGTTTGCGCGACAAATGGGTGATCGAGCAGCTTCAATAACAGTCGTTCCTGGTCCGTAAAATCGATAACTCCGCGCTCGACCTTGATCTGGGTATAAACCTCGAGAACCTTGGCACAGAGGTCGAACTGGCGACGCAAATACTCGCGAAGGTCTTCGTGCAGGCGGGGATGTTCAAGCGCACGGGCAGCGATGGACTGCACTGCCTGAACATGTGGCCGAAGTGCGGCTGCCGGCTCCGCCTTTGACATCTTGATCCACTCGCTCCAACTGGCATCGTCGTGCCGGAGTCCCCGCTGGAGTCTTTCTGCCGCCTCGAGATAGGTGGCTGTCGTTTTTACCGTGCCTGCACCTGCCTGAATCGGAGGGATAGCTGCATCGAGCGCCGCCGTGAGCTTGGCCGACAGGTCGTCACCGGTAGTCCCGGGGAAGTAAGACAGCAGGTCATCGGCATTTTCGGCGGCGATCGTGGTCAGGTCCGCCGGAGCTATATCGTTGGCCCGGACGGTCGAGACGAGTTCCCGGAAGTCTTCATCCCAGTCCTTGTCCTCAATCGAAAGACGCTTGCGCAAGGCCAACAAGTTGGCCGCATCGGCGCCATCCTGGACCATGTCGATCGCCTGCTTGAGCAGTAAGGTGGCCTGCTCCTCTTCGAGAACGGTTTGCTCGGCAGGAAGCCCGGCTTCGTACGCGAAACGCCGCAGGAGTTCGCCGCATACGGCATTCACCGTGCCGATACGTGCTTGCCCCATGGCGTTGGCCAACGCGTACTCGCCTTGCTCGAGCAAAAATCCGCGGACGCGCTCACGCAATTCGGTTGCGGCCTTGCGGGTAAATGTGGTCGCGATTACCCCTGCTGGATCGACCCGCTTGGCAGCGAGCTCGGCATGCAGGATGCTGGTCAGCCGATGGGTTTTTCCGCTACCGGCACCGGCGCTGATAAAGGTCAGTTTCGCGTTCATGCCTGGTCGTCCCATCCTGCAAGGTGCAGGCATTCGTTGTAGCGGGTCTCCGGAACTTCGATGGCGAGGCCATCATCGGGCGGTCGCGATTCGTCATCTTCACCTTCTTCCAGTACGACCTCGAAATGTCCGGCCGCAATCTGTTCCTGCCGCCACTTCCACGTGACGAGAAAACGTTGCCAAAGCTGGGCAGTGTTTTCACCGGTACGGTCCGGCACGGGGGTGACACCGGGAAACCAAAGATCGTCGCGGGTCAGCAAGGTGGCCTGGCTGAACAGGAAATAAGCGAGGGCGGGCCAACGTCCGGTCGTTTGACGGAGGAGTTCGGCGTAGATGGCCAACTGGAGATGCCGATTTTGTTCGAGCTTGGGGCGATGGGACTTCCCGCCCCACTTCAGGTCGATGATCGCGAAAGAGCCGTCTGGGCCGGTCAATACCAGGTCGCTCTTGCCGCCGAGCGC
>JADYZH010000199.1 GCA_020853215.1 Sulfuritalea sp.
GACCTGCGCCATCAGCGGCGCCTGGCCGACGTTCTGCACGGCGACGCGCTCCGCGGCGGCCAGTTCGCGGCGGGCCAGCGCGGCGAACACCCGTTGCGTGACCAGCGGTGCGGCGGCGATGCCCAGCGCCAGCACCAGCGCGATCGCGGCGTAGCCGGCCAGCGGCAGGTCCCAGGCGGGCGGCAGCAGCGTCAGTCCGAACGCCGTGCCTGCGATCAGGGCGAGCGCCGCGGGTCGCGTCGGGTGTGGTCCGTGCGCCTGCCCCGGGGCAGCCGGCGGCTGCTGGGCGAAGCCGGTCTTCAGCGCCTGCGCCAGCGGTTGCACGCGGTTGAGCCAGGCCGGGTAGAGCGCGCCGGAGAGGCTGGCGACGCACCCCAGGACGAAGAAGCCCAGTGCCGGCAGGGCCTCGGGCACGATCACCGGGGTGCTGCCGGAAAAGAAGCCGCCGCCGAGATCGCCGCCCGCGAGCCGGGTGAAGGCGACGGCCAGGGCCCAGCCCAGGGCGAGGCCGATCACGGCGCCGGGCACGCCGATCGCCAGGCCTTCGAGCAGTACCTGGGCGAGGCGCATGCGCGGCGAGAGGCCGAGTACGCCGAGCAGGGCGAACTGGGTCGAGCGCTGCGCGACGGCCGTGAGTTGCGTGGCGAAGACCAGGAAACCGCCGGTGAGCAGGGCGACCATGGCCAGCACGTTGAGGTTGACACGATAGGCGCGCGAGATGTTGGACAGCCGCACCTGGTTGTCGGTGGCGGCGCGCAGGCTGAGGCCGGGCGGCAGCCTGTCCTTCCATGTCGCCAGCCAGTTGGCGAGTTTGGTGTCCGGCGCGAGGCGGATGCGGACTTCGCCGACGCCATCCGCCGGACCGAAGCGGGCCTGCACGCGGGCGATGTCGGCCACCAGCAGCAGGTCGTCGGGCCGCGCCGCGGGCAGGTCGCCGGCGATGCGCGTGGACCAGGTGGCGTCGCCGCGCGTCGCCGTGACGCCGGCGCCGACTTTTGACGGGAGGCGCGCAAGCAGCACCGGCGAGGCGTACACGCCGTCGTCGAAGATGCCGCCACCCGCGACCGTGGCGTCCTGGCGCGGCAGCAGGTCGGGCATCAGCAGGCCGGCGCTGAAGACGTCGAGGCCGATCAGGCGCACGGCGAGTTCGCCGATGCGGACGCGAGTTTCGATCACCGGCACCACCAGCGCCACGGACGCGTCCCGCGCCAACTGGTTCACCAGCGCCAGCGGGACCCGCCCGGCACTGTCTTGCGGTGCGAGCACGGCGTCGGGTTCGCCCTGCACGCTTTTCATGGCCTGCGAAAAATCCGCCAGCGCGGCGTCGTTGATCAGGTGGATGGCATAACCCAGCGCGACGCCGAGTGCGATGGCGAGCATCGACAGGGCGGTGGCGCTGCGCCGCGTCTGAAACTGGGCGCGCACCAGCCACCAACTCAGCTTGGGGAGCGTCGAACAGGCCGTCACACCGGCGAACGCCGGTGTCCAGTTGCCGGGCTTTTCGGGATTCCGGCTTCCGCCGGAATGACGGGATGGCACGTGGTCCGGGGTTCCCTTGTTCATTGCAGTCCCTCCGGCGTCAGCGTCAGGATGCGGTCGCAGCTTTGCGCGACGTGCTGCGAATGGCTGACGATCAGCGCGCCGGCGCCTTCCTCGCGCACGCGTTCGAGCAGCAGGGCGAGGATTTCGTCGGCGGTGCGCGGGTCGAGGTTGCCGGTCGGTTCGTCGGCCAGGATCAGCGCCGGCCGGTGTACCAGCGCGCGGGCGATCGCCACGCGCTGCAGTTCGCCACCCGACAGCGTGCCCGGCCAGCGCGGGCCGAAGCCGGCCAGCCCGACGCGGGCCAGCAGGGTTTCGATGCGGACGGCATGCTGCCCGGCTTCGACGCCGCCGAGCAGCAGCGGCACGGCGACGTTCTGCGCCACGGTGAGCGTGGGCAGGACATGGAAGGCCTGGAAGACGAAGCCGATGGTCGTGGCGCGCAGCGCGGCGCGCGCGGCTTCGTCGAGGCGCACGATGTCGCGCTCCCGCGGGCCGATCAGGATGGCGCCGGCATCGGCCGCTTCCAGCCCGGCGATGCAGTTGAGCAGGGTGCTCTTGCCGACGCCCGATTCGCCGATCAGGGCGACGATCTCGCCGGCCGCAACGGAAAACCCCAGCCCGCTGAATACCGGCCGCGCGGCATTCGGGTAGCGTTTCGACAGCGCGGTGATGTTCAGCATGGTTTCAACGCGGCTTGTCGAATTGGCTTTCCATCGTGGGGCAGACTTCAGTCTGCCATGGCCGGCTGAAGCCGGCCCCACAGGAAATCCTAGGCGGGTCGGATCGGCCTGGGTTTCTTCTTCGGCTGTTCATCGCGCATGCACTGTTTCAGCGCCTTACCGGTCTTGCCCTGGCAGGCTTTCCGGGCTTTCTGTGTGGCTTCGCATTTCCCGGGGCTTTCCGATAGGCTGCAATCCACCGGCGGCATGGCGGCCTCCAGGCAGGCGGATTTTTCCTTGCCGCGCTTTTCGCTGCAGGCTTTCAGGGCGGCCTGGCGCGCCTCACAGCGAGCCGGATCGCGCGCCCGGGCGCAGTCGTCGGCCGTCGGCTGGGCGAATGCCGCCAGCCAGGGCAGGGCGGCGACCGCCGGCATCAGCAGGTACTTCACGCACGTCATCCGTGCCGGGCTCCCGAAAATGGCTTGGCGAATGATACTCCCGCATTGAGGCCGGGCCGGGTTGTCGGCTATAGTTCGCCGTATCGCCCGCGCCGACTTTTCACAGCTGCGTCGCACCCGGACTTCGCCATGACCCAAACCACCATCAAGGATCACCGCCTGACGCTGCCGGAAGTGGTCGATGCCCTCGTCGCCGAGGGCATGATCGAAGCCGCCGAGGCCACCAAGTTCAAGCAGGAGCGCCGCTACTTCAAGGGCGACACGCATCCGCTGTCGGTCATCGCCGGGCTGCACTGGAAGTCGCTGCAGCCCCCGCACCGCATGCTCGACCTCGAATTCCTGACGCAGTGGCTGGCGAAATGGTGCGGGCTCGACTACCTGCACATCGATCCGCTGAAGATCAACCTGGCGGCGGTAACCGGGGTTATGAGCAATACCTATGCGACCCGGTTCCGCATCCTGCCGGTGGAGGTGAGGCCCAACGAGGTGGTGATCGCCACCGCCGAACCCTTCCAGCGCGACTGGGAGGCGGAGATGCGGCCGATCCTGCGCAAGGATATCCGCCGCGTCATCAGCAATCCCGAGGACATCCTGCGCTACCAGGTGGAGTTCTACAACCTGGCCAAGTTCATCAAGGGCGCGCTGGACAAGGGCGACGTCGCGGGCGGCGCCTCGAACTTCGAACAACTGGTCGAACTGGGCAAAAGCAACAAGCAGTTCGACGCCAACGACCAGCACATCGTGCGCCTGGTCGACTGGCTCTGGCAGTATGCCTTCGAGCAGCGCGCCTCGGACATCCACATCGAGCCGCGGCGCAACCTGGGGATCGTGCGCTTCCGCATCGACGGCGTCCTGCATCAGGTGCACCAGATCCCGATGGCGGTGCTCAACGCCATGACCAGCCGCATGAAGATACTCGGCCGCATGGACGTGATCGAGAAGCGCCGCCCGCAGGACGGCCGGGTCAAGACGCGCACGCAGGAGGGCCAGGAGGTGGAACTGCGGCTGTCGACGCTGCCGACCGCCTTCGGCGAAAAGCTGGTGATGCGGATCTTCGATCCCGACGTGCTGGTCCGCGATTTTTCCGAGCTCGGCTTCGCCGCGGAGGAATCCGCGCTGTGGAACGAGATGTCGGTCCAGCCCAACGGCATCATCCTGGTGACCGGGCCGACCGGCAGCGGCAAGACCGTGACCCTGTACTCGACGCTGAAGAACCTCGCCACGCCGGACGTCAACGTTTGCACGCTGGAGGACCCGATCGAAATGGTCGAGGGCTCCTTCAACCAGGTGCAGATCGTCCAGGACATCGGCATGGGTTTCGCCGAGGGCATCCGCTCCCTGATGCGGCAGGACCCCGACATCATCATGGTCGGCGAGATCCGCGACCTGGAGACGGCCGACATGGCCATCCAGGCGGCACTGACCGGCCACCTCGTGTTGTCAACCCTGCATACCAACGATGCGCCGTCGGCGATCACGCGGCTGGTCGAACTCGGGGTGCCGCGCTACATGCTGTCGGCCACGGTGCTGGGCGTCATGGCGCAGCGCCTGATCCGCACCCTGTGCCCGAAGTGCAAGCAGCCCGCCGGACTGCGCGCCGAGGACGAGGCGGCATGGACCGCGCTGGTGGCGCCGTGGAAGTCCACCATGCCGACCCAGCTCTACCGTCCCGCGGGCTGCCTCGACTGCCGCATGACGGGCTACAAGGGGCGCGTCGGCATCTACGAGATCATGCGCATGTCGCCCGAAATCATGAAGCTCGTCTCCGAGGGCGCCGAACTGGCCAGGCTGCGCGAGCAGGCCATGCGCGAAGGCATGAAGCCGCTGCGCATCGCCGGCGCGAAAAAGGTGGCGGCGGGACTGACCACGATTTCGGAAGTCATCAAGGTCGCGCCGCCGATGTTCGATTCACGCTGATTCCGGGAAACCCCGGCTCCCGCGCGGGTTCAGTACCCCGAGCCGCTTCCCCAGAAGGGCGGCCGGCGGCCGACCAGGGCTTCGAGCAGCGTCAGCTCGTCATCGGTATGGTTGATGACGGCGGCCGGCACCATCGTCTTCGGCATTTGCATGTCGTTGTGGATGTAGTACGGCATGTCGTGGCGCCGCGTGCTGTAGCGCGCGGCTTCCTGCGGCGCGGCGGCGGGTACGAGCTCGACGTCGCCGTAGCAGAGGCAGAAGTAGGTGCGCGCCTTCGCCCCGTGGTTTTCCTCCTCGATGTAGCAGCCGGTGCCGCGGATGCCGATGGTGGCGGTCGATACCTGGATGGTTTTCGCGCCCTTGCCGAAGACCGAGAGGATCTTGCCCGATACCACCCGCATCAGGTTCTGCAGCGCGTCGGCGCCGAAGCTCACCGTGGTCAGCTCGCGTTGCATGAAGGCATCCTGGCCGATGACGTAGATGGCTTCGCTGTCGCGGCCGGTGACGATGGTGTCGCCGGGTTTGATGAGCTGGCCTTCGGTCGCCAGCCGGCGATTGACGATGACTTCGCCGCGCACCTTGTTCAGGCCGGGGCGGATCGGCACGTCGCCCTTGGCCAGCGCATCGCGGATCAGGCCGGAAATCCCGGCGGGGCCGAGCAGGCCGGCGGCGGCGAGGGCTTTCAGCGTACGGCGACGTGACTGCATGGCATTTCCTCCTGGAAAAGACCGCTACTTGTTGAGTTCGCGCATCGCACGTTCCAGTCCCGCCAGCGTCAGCGGGAACATGCGGCTGTTGAAAATGGTGCGGACCAGTTCGATCGAGTGACGATAGTCCCACAAACGCTCGGGTTCGGGGTTGAGCCAGACCGCGCGCGGCCAGGTGTCGAGCATGCGCTGCAACCAGACCGCGCCGGCTTCCTCGTTCGAGTATTCGACCGAGCCGCCGGGCTGGAGGATTTCGTAGGGGCTCATGGTGGCGTCGCCGACCACCACCACCTTGTAGTCCTCGCCGTACTTGTGCATCACGTCCCACAGCGGGAAGCGCTCGCCATGGCGGCGGCGGTTGTCCTTCCAGACGTAGTCGTAGATGCAGTTGTGGAAGTAGAAATGTTCGAGGTGCTTGAACTCGCTCTTGGCCGCGGAGAACAGTTCCTCGCAGACCTTGATGTGGTCGTCCATCGAGCCGCCGATGTCGAGGAAGAGCAGCACCTTGACCTTGTTGTGGCGCTCCGGGCGCATTTTGATGTCGAGCCAGCCGGCGTTGCGCGCGGTGCCGGTGATGGTGCCGTCCAGATCCAGCTCGTCCTCGGCGCCTTCGCGGGCGAAGCGGCGCAGGCGGCGCAGGGCGACCTTGATGTTGCGCGTGCCGAGTTCGACCGTGTCGTCGAGGTTGCGGTACTCGCGGTTTTCCCAGACCTTGATCGCGGTGCGGTTGCCGGCCGATTCGCCGCCGATGCGGATGCCTTCGGGGTGGTAGCCGCCGTGGCCGAAGGGCGAGGAGCCGCCGGTGCCGATCCACTTGCTGCCGCCGGCGTGGCGCTCCTTCTGCTCGGCGAGGCGCTTCTTGAATTCCTCCATCAGCTTGTCCCAGCCGAGCTTTTCCAGCTTGGCCTTTTCCTCGGGCGTCAGATGCTTTTTCATCATCATCTTCAGCCACTCTTCGGGAATGTCGGCGTCGAGACCGGGGATCTGCGTGATGCCCTTGAAATATTCGCCGAAGGCCCGGTCGAACTTGTCGTAGTGGGTTTCGTCCTTGACCAGGCAGGTGCGGGCGAGGAAGTAGAAGTCATCGATCGAATTCCCCGCCACGTGCTCCTTCAGCGCTTCCAGCAGCGTGAGGAACTCGCGCGTGGACACCGGCAGCTTTTTCGCCTTGAGGTGGAGGAAGAAGTCGATCAGCATGAAAGGCTCACATCGTCCACAGATTTCGCAGATTTGCGCAGATTAAGTACAAAGCGCTTGTATTCGAGGCTAGGTGCTCCGAAGTTGAGCAGCAATGCTTTGCTTAGCCGTGCAGCTTTCAAGTAATTGATGGTCTGGGCGTAGTCGCTGGCTCCAAGCTTGCTTATTGCCTTCAATTCGACAATCAGGTCGTCATGGCAGAGAAAGTCTGCGCGATAAGCACATGATAGTGGTTTGCCCCGATAGTGAACCGGGAGTGTTGCTTCGCGTTGAAAAGGAATGTTCCGGGCTGCCAACTCTAGGCCGAGAGCTTCCTGATACACAGCTTCCAGAAAGCCGTGCCCGAGCTCACCATGAACCGCCATCGCGGCGCCGATGATCGCGTGAGTCTGAGCATCCCTCGTCGCTGTATCTGAATTCATCTGCGCAAATCTGCGAAATCTGCGGACAAAATCAGCGGTTATGCCGGGCCATGAACACCAGCCGCTCGAACAGGTGCACGTCCTGCTCGTTCTTCAGCAGCGCGCCGGCCAGCGGCGGCACCACGGCCTTCTTGTCCTTCGAATGCAGCGCCTCCGGCGGGATATCCTCGGCCACCAGCAATTTCAGCCAATCGATCAGTTCCGAGGTCGAGGGCTTCTTCTTCATCCCCGGCACCTCGCGCAGTTCGAAGAAGACTTCCATGGCTTCGCGCAGCAGGTCCTTTTTCAGGTTGGGGAAATGCACGTCGACGATGCGCCCCATGGTCTCCTTGTCGGGGAACTTGATGTAGTGGAAGAAGCAGCGACGGAGGAAGGCGTCGGGCAGTTCCTTCTCGTTGTTCGAGGTGATGATCACGATGGGGCGTACGGCGGCGCGCACGGTCTGCCGCGTCTCGTAAACATGGAACTCCATGCGGTCGAGTTCGCGCAGCAGGTCGTTGGGGAATTCGATGTCGGCCTTGTCCACTTCGTCGATCAGGATCACCGAGGGCTTGCCCTGCTCGAAGGCCTGCCACAGCACGCCCTTGACGATGTAGTTGGAAATGTCCTTGACCTTCTCGTCGCCGAGTTGGGAGTCGCGCAGGCGCGACACCGCGTCGTATTCGTAGAGGCCCTGCTGGGCCTTGGTGGTGGATTTGATGTGCCATTGCAGCAGCGGCACGCCGAGCGCGCCGGCGACTTCTTCTGCGAGCATGGTCTTGCCGGTGCCGGGCTCGCCCTTGATCAGCAGCGGACGTTGCAGGGTGATCGCGGCGTTGACCGCGAGCATCAGGTCGGGGGTGGCGACGTAGGAGTTGGTTCCTTCAAAGCGCATGGTGTCTTCTTTCAGGGTTGAAGCAATAGATTATCGCAAAGTGGGCGTGCCGCGCCGCGCATTTCGCCGTCTCGCCAGCGCCGACTTTCAACGTGAAAGTCGCGCCAGCGACTCTCGACGCTCCCGTCTCCCCTGGCGGGAGAAGGGTGGGGGATGAGGGGGGCCGTGGCAGGGCGTTCATCGTTGGCGGCAAGCCATCAATCAAGCAGGATCATCCGGCCTTGCGCCGCACGCAGTCGACATAGGCCTCGCCATCCGGCGGCAGCTTGCTGCGCTGCGCGCGCCAGAGCATTTCGCCGAGGCAGTCGAGCACGTCGTGCAGCGCATCGTGGCGGTTGCCGCGCCGGCTCTGCAACAGAGTGAAGGCGGCGCGGATGCCCGGCGGCTGGTCGATCGAAAGCTGTTCCTCGATCGCCAGGTGCAGCGACAGATGCAGGAAGGGATTGGTCTCGCCCTGTTCCGGCGTCCATTCGCGCGTCAGCGCGTCCTCGGCTTCGAGCAGGGCGTGGTATTCGGGATGCAGGGCGACCAGGTCGGCGGCCAGGGCTTCCATCGCCGTGCCCGGCAGCCGCTGCCGGTGCTTGGTCCAGGCGTCGATCAGAAACTGCCGGGCCTGGTCGCGCGACGGATTAAACATTCTTCTCTTTCCATGCACACAGGTCGAAGACGCCGCAATGCACGCAATCGGGCGCGCGCGCCTTGCAGGTGTAGCGCCCATGCAGGATCAGCCAGTGGTGGGCGTGCAGGCGGAATTCGGCGGGCACCGTCTTGAGCAGTTTCTGTTCCACCGCGTCGACCGTGTTTCCCGGCGCAAGGCCCGTGCGGTTGCCGACGCGGAAGATGTGGGTATCGACCGCGATGGTCGGTTCATGGAAGGCGATGTTGAGCACCACGTTGGCCGTCTTGCGACCGACTCCGGGCAGGGCTTCGAGCGCGGCACGGTCGTGCGGTACTTCGCCGCCGTGGCGCTCCAGCAGCAGGCGCGACAGGGCTACGACGTTTTTGGCCTTGGTCGGATAGAGGCCGATGGTATTGATGTAATCGCACAGGCCTTCCACACCCAGTGCGGCGATCGCCTGCGGCGTCGGGTGGTCGCGGAACAGGGCGCGCGTTGCGCGATTCACGCCCTTGTCGGTGGCCTGCGCCGAGAGCACCACGGCGACCAGAAGCTGAAAGGGCGTGGCGTATTCGAGCTCACCCTTCGGTTCCGGGTTCGCCGCGGCGAGGCGGGCGAAGAACTCGCGAACCTTTTTCGGCGTCATGCCGCGGCTACGGTCGTCGCGGGCGGCTGTTCGTGTTGTCGTTTCTCGCGCAGGCGCTGGTTGGCGCGCGCATCGAGCCAGTTGCGCCCGGCGATCAACAGGCCAAGGACGAAGAAGGCGCCGGGCGGAAGGATGGCGACCAGGAAGCCGGGATAGGACTCCGGCAATACCTGAATGGCGGACAGCGTCGGGAAGATCATCTCGATGCCGGAGAACAATGTTCCCTGGCCGATCAATTCGCGTACCGCACCGAGCAGGCCGATCACCCAGACGAAGCCGATGCCCATCATCAGGCCATCGAAGGTCGCCGCGCGCAGGCCGTTCTTGGCGGCGAAGGCCTCGACACGGGCCAGCACGATGCAGTTGGTGACGATCAGCGGGATGAATATGCCGAGCACCAGGTACATGTCGTGCAGGAATGCGTTGAAGGCCAGGTCGACCACCGTCACCAGCGCGGCGATGATCAGGATGAAGACGGGGATGCGGATCTCGTAGGGAATCAGGGCGCGCAGGGCGGATATGGCCAGATTGGCCAGCATCATGACGAGGATGGTCGCCAGGCCCAGGCTGACCGCGTTGACCAAGGTCGTGCTCACCGCCAGCAGGGGGCACAGGCCGAGCAACTGGGCTAGGATCGAGTTCTGCTTCCACAGGCCGTTCCAGGCGATGTCCTTGTAGATGCTCATGGGGTTTCCTTTTCCTCGAAGCGGCCGTTGGCCGGCAGGGCGAACAGCCTGTCCTTGTGCTCGACGGCCCAGGCCAGCGTGCGGCCGCTGGCCCTGGTCACGGCGCGGGCCGAGATCGTGGCGCCGCTCATCTGGTCGAAGCGGCCGCCATCCTTCTTCACGCGCCATTTGCTTTGGGGCACGCTGTCGAAGCCCAGATTGTTGAACTGGGTGATCCACGGCCGCGCCTTGTTGCGATCCTTTTTCGGATCGATGTAGTCGCCCAGCCCGGGCGTTTCCTTGTGCGCGGTGACGCGCATCGCGATCAGCCTGCCGTCGGCAGCGACGGCGACGATCAGGCCGATGCGGCCGGAATAGCCGTCCGCGGCGGCGGCTTCCAGCACCAGCGCCACCGGTACGCCGTTCTTGCGCGCGCGCCACAGCCGGGTTTCGTCGTCGAGCCCCAGCGCCTTCTGCGGCGCCAGCGTGATCGCATCGGCCATCAGGTCGTTGTCGTACAGCGTGCCCGGCAGCACTTCGCCGATCAGGCGCTGCTTTTCCGCCAGTGCGCTGGCGGCGACCATGGGCGCCGTGGCTTTGTAGGTGCCGGCCATCAGTGCCGTGAACACCAGGGTAAAGGCGAGCATGATGCCCGCCGTGCGCGCCGAGATGCGGAACACCCCCGGCTCCCTTTGCCCGATTTCGATGGGTTCGCTCATCGGGAGTCTTCCTGTTTGCCCTTGTGTCCGAACACCGGCGGCTGGGTGTACATGTCGATCAGCGGCGCGGCGATGTTCATCAGCAGCACGGCGAAGGCGATGCCGTCCGGATAGGCGCCGAAGCTGCGGATGATCCAGGTCAGCAGGGCGGCGCCGGCAGCGAAGATCAGCTTGCCCTTCGGCGTGGTGGCGCCGGAAACGGGATCGGTGATGATGAAGAAGGCAGCCAGCATCGCGCCGCCTGTGAATAGCTGGAAACCCGGTCCGGCAAAGCGGTCGGGATCAAAGAGGGCGAATGCACCCGACACCGCGCACAGCACCGCGAGAAAGGTGACGGGCAGGTGCCAGGTGATGATGCGCTGCTGGAGCAGGTACAGGCCGCCGAGGAAGTAGCCGGCGGCGATCCACTCCCAGCCGCGCCCGCCGACGTTGCCGAAGGTGGCCTTGCCACCCAGGATGCCGCCAATCATCGCGCGCTGTTCCGGATCACGCAGCATGGTGCGCAGCGCGTCGAGCGGCGTGGCCATGGTCATGGCATCGAGGAGCTGGCGGTTGCCGAAAATCGCGTCCCATTGCACGGCAAAGTCGGTGGCGTCGACTCTGGGCCATTGCGACATGAGCAGCGGATAGGCGACGATCATCAGGGCGAAGGCCACCATCGCCGGATTGAATGGATTCTGCCCCAGGCCGCCATAGAGATGCTTGGCGACGACGATGGCGAGCAGCGTGCCGAGCACGGTCAGCCACCAGGGCGCGATCGAGGGAAAGGTCAGGGCGATCAGCCAGGCCGTGACCAGCGCCGAGCCATCGCCGAGGAAAGGCCGCAGCGGCTTGCCGCGCAAGGCCAGCATCGCCGCTTCGGCGGCGAGCGCGGTGAGCGAGGCCAGCGCGATCTGCACCAGGATGGCGGCGCCGAAGAACCAGACATAGGCGCCAATGCCGGGCAGCAGCGCGAGCAGCACACGCAGCATGACCGATTGCACGCTGGCGGGTTTGAGGGTGTAGGGCGAGTTATTCACGAGGTATCGGCAATCCGTTCAGTCATCCTGCCGCAGGTGCGGCTTGGCCATTTCACGAATTTCGGCGCGGCGCCCTTCGATGGCGGCGATTTCGGCCTGCTGTTCCGGCGTCAGGTCGGTGATGTTTTCCGGATGCGCCTGCTCCTTTTGTGCCCTCGCGCGCTCCAGCGCGGCGGCGATCAGGGCTTTCTTGGCGTCTTCTTCGGGGCTCGTCGCCGGCTTTTCGGCAACGGCGATGGCGGCCGCGGCTTTCTCGCGTCCGGCGGCGGTCTTGGCGGCCAGCTTGGCGGCCTTTTCGGCTTTCTCGCGTTCTTCGCGGGCGAGGCGGAATTCGTAACGCTCGCGGGCCAGGTCGGCCGCCGCCTTTTCCTTTTCCCGCGCCCAGATCTCGCCCTTGGCGAAACGGAAATAATCCACCAGCGGAATGCGCGAGGGACAGACGTAGGAGCAGCAGCCGCACTCGATGCAATCGAACAGCGAGTACTCCTGTGCCTTGCCGAAGATTTTTGCCCGGCTGAACCAGTACAGTTCGAAAGGCTGGAGTTCGGCTGGGCAGACCTTGGCGCACTCGCCGCAGCGGATGCAGGGCATTTCGGGCGGCGGTGGCGGGAACAGCGCGGGCGAGCCGGCCAGGATGCAGTTGGTACCCTTGGTCACAGGGGTATCGAGGCTTTGCAGGCCGACGCCCATCATCGGTCCGCCGGTCAGGTAGCGATCGGTGTCGGTGCGCGGCTCGGCCAGCGGCAGCAGGTCGCGGATCGGCGTGCCGATCAGGGCTTCGAAGTTGCCCGGATGCGCCATGTTGCCGCTGAGAGTCAGCACGCGCGAGATCAGCGGCTCGCCGTGGGCGATGGCGCGATAGATCGCGTGCGCCGAGCCGACGTTGAAGCACTGCACGCCGAAATGGGTGCCGAGCTTGCCGTAGGGAATCTCGATTCCGGTCAGTACCCGGATCAACTGTTTCTCTCCGCCGGCGGGATAGCGGGTCGGAACTGCGATCACTTCGATTGCGGAGTCGCCGAGGCCTCGCGCGGCGTCGCGCATGGCGGCGACGGCCTGCGGCTTGTTGTCCTCGATGCCGACCAGGATGCGGCGCGCGCCGGTGATGTGGCGCATCATCGCCGCGCCGGCAAGGATCATGTCGGCGCGCTCGCGCATCAGGCGGTCGTCGCAGGTGATCCAGGGCTCGCACTCGGCGCCGTTGAGGATCAAGGTTTCGATTCCCTTTTCCCCCGGCCCCAGCTTGACGTGGCTGGGAAAACCGGCGCCACCGAGGCCGACCACGCCGCAGTCGCGCAGGTAGTCGCGCGTCTGCAGGGCGCTTGCGGCAAGGTAGTCGAAGGGCTGCCTTTCGATCCAGCGGTCCAGTCCGTCGGGATCGATGACGATGCTCGGGGCCGGCAAGCCCGACGGATGCGGTACCGGCTGCGGTTCGATGGCGCGCACGGTGCCGGAGGTGGGCGCATGCACGGCGGTACACATTGGGCCCTCGGCGGCCGCGATGACCTCGCCCTTGAGCACAGCCTGGCCGGGTTGCACCAGGCAGCGCGCCATGGCGCGGGCGCTCTGCCGCAGCGGAATGATCAGACGCGAGGGCAGCGACGCGACGCGGATCGGCGCGGTCGCCGATTCATCCTTGTGCGAGGCGGGCTTGACGCCTCCCTTGAAGCTGAACAGTTTGGCGATCATGCGGTCTGCCGCAGGGGCACCACGGGATACTTCCACTTCCAGGTGTCCACCGTTTCCTGAATGGCTTCCATGCGGATGCAGTCGACCGGACAGGGCGCGATGCAAAGCTCGCATCCCGTGCACTGCACGGCAACCACGGTATGCATCTGCTTCGCTGCGCCGACGATGGCGTCTACCGGGCAGGCCTGGATGCACAGCGTGCAGCCGATGCAGGCCTGTTCGTCGATGACGGCGATCGACTTCGGTTTCTCGACGCCGTGCTCGGCGGATAACGGTTTGAACTCGCGACCGAGCAGGTCGGCTAGCTTGTGGATGCCTTCCTCGCCCCCTGGCGGACAGCAGTTGATGTCGGCCTCGCCCTTGGCGATGGCCTGTGCGTAGGGCTTGCAGCCGGGGAAGCCGCATTGGCCGCACTGCGTTTGCGGCAGGATGGCGTCGATTTTCTCCACCAGCGGATCGCCTTCGACGCGGAAGCGCACCGCCGCATAGCCGAGAGCGGCACCGAGCAGGACGGCGCCCAGCGCCATGACCAGAATCGCTTCGAGCATGGCTATGCCTGCGCCGGTCCGCCCCAAGGAAGCATGCGCCTCCCTGCGGGAGGCAACCAGCCGGTTCTGCGAGCGTGTTGGGCCATTACTTGTACTTGTCCAGCCCGGCGAAACCCATGAAGGCAAGGCTCATCAGGCCGGCGGTGATCATGGCGATGGCCGTGCCGCGGAAATGCACCGGCACGTCTGCCGCCTCGAGCCGTTCGCGAATGCCGGCGAACAGGATCAGCGCCAGCGTGAAACCGAGCGCGCTACCGAATCCGAACAGCAGCGATTCGAGGAAGTTGTGGCGCAGAGCGACGTTGAGCAACGGGATGCCGAGCACTGCGCAATTGGTCGTGATCAGCGGCAGGTAGATGCCCAGAACCTGGTGCAGCAGCGGGCTGGTCTTCTGGATCACCAGCTCGGTCAATTGCACGATGGCGGCAATGGTGACGATGAAGGAAAGCGTGCGCAGGTATTCGAGTTGATTTGGTATCAGCAGCCAGCGATCGATGATGTAGCTGGCGCCGCAGGCCATGGTCAGCACGAACGTCGTCGCTGCACCCATGCCGGTGGCAGTTTCGAGCTTCTTCGAGACGCCCATGAACGGGCACAGACCGAGGATGCGTACGAAGACGACGTTGTTGACGAGGACCGCGCCAAGAACGATGAAGAGGTAGCTGGTCATGATGTGCGGAGTGTCCGGTTTGGTCCGCAATAATTGGTGGAGATCAAATTATCTCGCTTCTAAGGGTATGTATGCAAGTGAAAACGAATCTGCCGCGCTCAATTGTTGGTGGCTTCGATGCATTCGCTGACGAGATCCGGGCCGCGGTAGATCAGCCCGCTGTAAATCTGCACAAGCGCGGCGCCGGCGTCGATCTTGGCGCGTGCCCGCGCTCCGCTGGTAATGCCACCGGCGGCGATGATGGGCAGTTCGCCGGCCAGCGCCCGGACAAGACTGCGAATCACGCTAGTGGATTTCTCGAACAGCGGGCCGCCGGATAGCCCTCCCGCCTCGGCGGCTAGCGGCGATGACTCGATCCCTTCCCGACCCAGCGTGGTATTGGTGGCGATCACGGCATCGATCTGGTGCCGCCGGAGGGCGTCGGCAATGTCGATGATCTGGCCGGCGTCGAGATCCGGCGCTATCTTGAGCGCTAGCGGAACGTATTTGCCGTGCTGGTCCGCCAGCGCGTTTTGACGGTACTTGAGCGCAGCCAGCAGGGTGTCGAGCTCGGAAATCCCCTGCAACTGGCGCAGGTTCTTGGTGTTGGGCGAAGAAATATTGACGGTGATGTAGCTTGCCTGGCGGTAGGCCTTGTCGAGGCAGAGCAGGTAATCGTCGGCGGCCTTCTCGATGGGCGTATCGAAGTTCTTGCCGATGTTGATGCCGAGGATGCCGCGATAGCGGATGGACGCCAGCTTCTCCAGCAATGCATCAACTCCCGCATTGTTGAAGCCCATGCGATTGATGATGGCCTGATGTTCCGGCAGCCGGAACAGGCGTGGCTTGGGGTTGCCCGGTTGCGGACGTGGCGTTACGGTGCCCACTTCGAGAAAGCCGAAGCCAAGGCGGCTGAGCCCGTCGACGGCGGTCCCGTTCTTGTCAAGTCCGGCTGCCAGTCCAACACGGTTGGGGAAGCGCAGTCCCATGACGTCGACCGGTGGGCCATCGGCCGGTGCCGCACTCGCGGCGCCCAGCGAGTCGCCCAGTGCAACGAGACGCAGCGTCAACTCGTGGGCGCGTTCTGCATCAAGTGCGAAGAGTAAAGGCCGAATCAGGGGGTACGGAATCATGGCGAAGGATTCTACGACGCCGGCACAAAGATGATTCCGGTTTCCGGATAGAGGGCTCGGTGCCGCATGTCGGTCTGCCCTAAACCCCCATCACACCGGATTTTTATCTATCGGGCGAAAAAAAATTGTGAAGGGGGTTTACACATCCAAAAACGCTCCCTATAATCGCCCCTCTCTGCTGATTGCGGAGCCGCTGAAACAGGCGGAAGATCTTTAAAAACCAAACAACCGATAGGTGTAGGTGCTTGCTGTGCTGGAGGTGGCAGCGGGCAGTCGTCTCGAAATCGAAGAGACGGTTGCTGGTCCGGGTCGCAAGACTCGAACTGAGTTCCAAGCGGAGCGCGAAAGCGCAAAGTGACGAATCTGCTGCTGCTGGATGCTAATGAGTTAAAGCAAGTGCTTACACGAAATAACAGTAAGGTTAAATGCAAATTTAGCCTCTGAGATTCGTTTGAGCGAGTAGTAAATAGACAGATTGAACTGAAGAGTTTGATCCTGGCTCAGATTGAACGCTGGCGGAATGCTTTACACATGCAAGTCGAGCGGCAGCGCGGGGGCAACCCTGGCGGCGAGCGGCGAACGGGTGAGTAACATA
>JADYZH010000200.1 GCA_020853215.1 Sulfuritalea sp.
CCATGTCTTCAAGAATCCCGAACAAGGCCGCGGCTTCCTCGGCATTGGATTCTTTGCCTTGGCCAGAAAAATCCCACTCGACGAAATCGAAGTCGGCCCTGGCACTGAAAAAACGCCACGACACCACACCGCTGGAATCGATAAAGTGTTCAACAAAGTTATTCGGCTCGGTCACGGCGTTGCTTTCAAAGGTGGGCCGAGGCAAGTCGTTCAGGCCTTCAAAACTGCGCCCCTGCAGCAGCTCGGTAAGACTGCGTTCCAGCGCCACCTCCATGCTCGGATGGGCCCCGAAGGACGCAAATGCACCGCCTGTCCGCGGGTTCATCAGGGTGACGCACATCACCGGAAACTTCCCACCCAGCGACGCATCCTTCACCAGTACCGGAAAGCCCTGCTTCTCCAACTCCTGAATGCCGGCCAGAATGCCGGGATATTTCGCCAGCACAGCGTGCGGCACATCGGGCAGTGCGAGCTCACCTTCCAGGATTTCGCGTTTGACCGCCCGTTCGAAAATTTCCGACAGGCATTGCACCTGCGCTTCAGCCAGGGTGTTGCCTGCACTCATGCCATTGCTGAGGAACAGGTTGTCGATCAGGTTGGATGGGAAATACACCACCGCGCCGTCCGACTGGCGCACATACGGCAGTGAACAGATGCCGCGCTTTACGTTGCCGGAGTTGGCGTCGACCAGATGCGAGCCACGCAACTCGCCATCGGGGTTGTAAATTTGCCGGCAGTATTCATCGAGTATTCCGGCCGGGAGCGCATCTTTGCGGCCAGGCTTGAACCAGCGCTCGTTCGGGTAATGCACGAAGTCTGCGCCGGCAATGTCTTCCCCCCAGAACTGGTCGTTGTAGAAATGATTGCAATTCATCCGCTCGATGAATTCGCCCAAGGCCGACGCCAGGGCGCTCTCCTTGGTCGCGCCCTTGCCATTGGTAAAACACATTGGCGAGTGCGCATCGCGGATATGCAGTGACCACACATTGGGAACCAGATTGCGCCACGAAGCGATTTCAATCTTCATGCCAAGGCCCGCCAGAATCCCCGACATATTGGCGATGGTTTGTTCCAGCGGCAGATCCTTGCCGGCGATATAGGTGCTCGCTTCGGACGCTGGATTCAGCACCAGCAAAGCCTGCGCGTCGGCATCCAGATTTTCCACTTCTTCAATCACAAACTCGGGCCCGGCCTGCACCACCTTTTTCACCGTACAACGGTCGATGGAGCGCAAAATGCCCTGGCGATCCGTGGCGGAGATATCCGCCGGCAGTTCGACCTGAATCTTGAAAATCTGCCGGTAGCGATTTTCCGGATCGACGATGTTGTTCTGCGACAGGCGAATGTTATCGGTGGGGATGTTGCGAGTTTCGCAGTACAACTTCACAAAGTAAGCCGCACACAAGGCCGATGAAGCGAGAAAGTAATCGAACGGACCGGGCGCCGAACCATCGCCCTTATAGCGGATGGGCTGATCGGCTACCACCGTGAAGTCATCGAACTTGGCTTCAAGACGAAGCTTGTCGAGAAAGTTGACCTTGATTTCCATGTGGGAATTCCAGCGTTCAAAACGAGTTGGCCGCTATTATCGGTTTTCTCCAGTGGGAAAACCGTGCTTCTCAGCTTTCGAGGATCCAGGGTGCTGGCGCAGGCAACAGCATGCACAGCCGCGACCATGGGCGCGATCCAGTGCCATCGTGACTTTGCGCTTTCTCGCCATCAGGCAGTCTCTACCGTTACCGCACACCGAGATTGACCACGAGCACGATGCTCGCGGATACTCGCGTATCACCTCGAAACCTGCCACCCATGCACGGTCTCATCCACCCGTTGATTCTCGCACTCTTCGCCGCCCTGCTCCTGCCGGCCTGCAGCGCCGTGCGGCTGGGCTATGGCAATGCCGACAGCCTGACCCGCTGGTGGATCGATCAGTACCTCGATCTTTCGCCTGAGCAGGATGCGCTGACGCGCGAGCGTCTGGCCCGTTTGACTGACTGGCACCGCAAGACCCAGTTGCCCGATTACGTCACCCTGCTGCGCCAGGGCAAGGCCTTTGCAGCAAGCCAGCCAAAGGTCGGCGACGCGCTGGCGCTGGGCGACGAACTGACCCGCCGCGTGCGGGTGCTGGCGGAACAGGCCACGCCGGACGTCGCCGACCTGGTGGCCACCCTGACCCCGGCCCAGATCCACCACATTGCGGCGCGCCATGCGGAGAAGAATGCCGAACTCGCCAAAGAGATGCGCCTTGCGGAAGGCGAGGCCGCGCAGCACAAGGCGCGTTACAAGCGCTCGCTGGAGCGCGCCGAGTACTGGCTCGGCGATTTCAGCGACGAGCAGGAGAACGCCCTGCGGCGCATGGTCGAGGCCCGGGATCCCGGCGGCCGGTTCTGGTTCGATGAAAGGCTGCGCCGCCAGCGCGAACTGCTGGACCTGATGCGCGAGGTGCAACGGGATCGTCCACCGCGCGAACGCATCATCGCGCTGCTGCGCGACTACACGGCCCGCTTCGACCTGCCGCCGGATCCGGCGCGGCGGGCGCAGGCGCAGGCCATGCGCCTCGCAGCGGCGGAGCTCACCGTGGCCGTCCTGGCCATGGCGACGCCGGCACAACGCGCCCATGCCGGGCAGAAGTTCGACGACCTGATCCACGATTTCACCGAGCTGTCCAGGGAGAACACACCGAGGTAGTCCGCTTGGCCGGCTGAAGTCTGCCCCGCAACCTGCACCAGGCCCTGCTCGCCGCCTACGCCAAGCTGAGCCACCCGCTGCAGTGCTTCAATGCAAACCCGCGCGACTCAGCGCTCGTCGAAGCTCACCGTCAGCTGCCTGGTCGTCGCCCGTGCCTGGCAGCTGAGTACGTAGCCCAGGGCCATCTCGTCGCCTTCCAGGGTGAAGTTCTTGTCCATGACCACCTCGCCGGACAGCACCTTGGCGCGGCAGGTGCAGCAGACGCCGGCCTTGCACGAGAACGGCAGGTCGAGGCCGGCATCGAGCGCGGCGTCGAGGACATGCTCGTCGGCGCCGATGTGCAGTTCGTGCTGCTTGCCGTCGAGGACGATGGTCAGGGTGATGTCCTTGGCCGCGGCCTGCTTCAGCGGCGCGGCATCGGTGTCGGCCTGGATCTTGGCCGCCTGCGCCGGGCCGGAGGTGAAGCGCTCGGTGTAGACGCGGCTTTCCGGCACGCCGGCCTCGATCAGCGCCTTCTCGGTGGCTTCGATCATCGCCTCGGGGCCGCAGATGAAGACCTCGTCCATGCTCGCCGCCGGCAACAGCGCCTTGATGATCGCCCTGACCTTGTCGCCGTCGATGCGCCCCTGCAGCAGGTCCACTTCCTGCGCCTGGCGGGAGAGGATGTGGATCAGCGTCAGGCGGTCGCGATAGCGGTCCTTGAGGTCCTGCAGTGCCTCGTTGAACATCACGCTCGACATGCGGCGGTTGCCGTAAACCAGCGTGAACTTGGATTCCGGCTGTTCTTCCAGCGTGGTCGCGGCGATCGACAGGATGGGCGTGATGCCGGAGCCGGCGGCGAAGCCGACGCGGTGGATGGCGCGCTGCTTGCGGACCGTGAAGCGGCCGTCCGGCGGCATCACCTCGAGCCGGGCGCCGGACTTCAGGGTCTGCGCGGCCCAGTTGGAGAACAGGCCGCCCGCGACCGGGCGGATGCCGATTTCCAGTTCGCCGGCCCTGGTCAGGCGGCTGCGCGGGCTGCTGATCGAATACGTGCGGCGAACGTCCTGGCCATCGACCCTGGCGCGCAGGGTCAGGAACTGGCCGGGCTCGAACTTGAAGGCATCCCGCTCGGCGGCGGGAATGTCGAAGGTGACCGCCACCGAGCCGGCGGCTTCGGGGCTGACGCGCTTGACGGTGAGTTCGTGAAAACGCAGGGCTGACATGGGGTGGGGCTCCAGTATTCAGTAGGGCTTGAAGTAATCGAACGGTTCGAGGCAATCCCGGCATTTGTACAGCGCCTTGCAGGCCGTCGACCCGAAACGCGAGGACTCGACCGTGTTCGCCGACCCGCAGTGCGGGCAGGCTACGGCCTCGGCCGTGGCGGGCTTGGCGATGAAGCGCACGACGCTGCTGCCGGCCGGGGTCTGGTGCGGCGGGGCGATGCCGTAGGCGCGCAGCTTTTCCTTGCCGGAATCGCTCATCCAGTCGGTGGTCCAGGCCGGCGCCAGGCGGGTGACGACGCGGGCGGGAAGGCCGGCGCTTTCCAGCGCAGCCCGCACGTCGTCCTCGATCTGGCCCATCGCCGGACAGCCGCTGTAGGTCGGGGTGATGACGACTTCGAGGCCGTCGGCACCCTGGCGCACGTCGCGCAGGATGCCGAGTTCGCGCAGGGAAATGACCGGAATCTCGGGATCGGCCAGATGCTCCAGCGCCGCCCAGGCGGCCTCGACGGTCGTGGTCACGGACTTACCAGACCCCGTTCGGATGGGCGCGCGCCAGGCTCTGCATTTCGGCGAGCAAAAAGCCCAGATGCTCGGAGTGGATGCCCTGCTTGCCTTCGGTAATGTAGCCGCCGACGGCTGGCCGCGTCAGCGTCGCCTCGGCCAGCGCGGCGTCGACGATGGCGTCCCAGTCGGCCTGCAGCGTCTGCACGTCGACGCCGATGCCGGCGGCGACGGCCGCCGCTTCGGCCGGGCTGGGCGTCCAGAACTCCCGGGTGTAGGGGAACAGATGGTCGAGCGCGGCCTGGGCGCGCAGATGCGACTCGTCGCTGCCGTCGCCGAGGCGGACCAGCCAGTCGCGCGAGTGGCGCAGGTGGTAGCGGACTTCCTTCTGCGACTTGGCGGCGATCGCGGCGAGTTCGGCATTGGCGGACTTTTCCAGTGCTTCCCAGAGCAGGGCCATCAGCGCGCTGTAAAGGAAGTTGCGGACGATGGTGGTGCCGTAGTCGAGGTCGGCATGGGCATAGCCCGACAGGGGACCGCTGTGCGGCAGTTCGACCAGGGTGTAGTTGCGGAATTCGTGCGTGTCGCGGAAATAGGCCAGCCTGTCTTCGGTGCACTCGCCGCCCTTCAGCGTCGCGGCCAGCTGGTAGAGCAGGCGCGCCTGGCCGATCAGGTCGAGGCTGACGTTGGACAGGGCGATGTCCTCTTCGAGGATGGGGCCGTGCCCGCACCACTCGGCATTGCGCTGGCCGAGCACCAGGGCATTGTCGGCGAGGTGCAGCAGGTAGTCGATGGCGGCGCTCATTACATGTGTCCCACTTCGTCAGGGATCACGTAGAAGGTCGGATGGCGGTAGATCTTGTCCGCCGCCGGATCGAACAGCGCGCCCTTGTCATCGGGGTTGCTGGCGGTGATCGCCTTCGACTCGACGACCCAGATGCTGACGCCTTCCTGGCGACGGGTGTAAACATCGCGGGCCATGTCCAGCGCCTGCGCGGCGTCGGCGGCATGCAGGCTGCCACAGTGCTTGTGCTCGAGGCCCTGCTTGCTGCGCACGAAAACTTCCCACAGCGGCCATTCCTTCAATTCGGTGCTCATGCTGCCTCCTCCGACCACTTGCCAATAGTTAAAACGACCTGGCGTCGGCGGCACGCAGCAATCGCTGACGCTGCGCCCCCGTTCGCTGCGCTCACGGGTCCCCCTCCGCTGCTCATGCTGCCTCCTTCCTGCTGCGTTCCTGTTGCTTGCGGGCATAGGCCAGCGCGGCATCGCGCACCCACTGGCCGTTGTTGTGCGCCTTGACGCGGGTCGCCAGGCGTTCCTTGTTGCAGGGGCCGTTGCCATTGACGGTCGCCCAGAACTCGTCCCAGTCGATGCGGCCGTAGTCGTGGTGCTGGCGCTCTTCGTTCCACTTGAGGTCGGGGTCCGGCAGCGTCACGCCGAGCACCCGGGCCTGGGGCACCGTGGCATCGACGAATTTCTGGCGCAGTTCGTCGTTGCTGACGCGCTTGATGCCCCAGCGCATGCCCTGGGCGCTGTTCGGGCTGTCGGCATCGGGCGGCCCGAACATGGCGAGGCACTTCCACCACCAGCGGTTCACCGCGTCCTGCACCATCGCCTTCTGTTCCGCCGTGCCGGTCATCATCACCAGCAGGGCCTCGTAGCCCTGGCGCTGGTGGAAGGATTCCTCCTTGCAGACGCGCACCATGGCGCGCGCGTAGGGGCCGTAGGAGCAGCGGCAGAGAGGCACCTGGTTCATGATCGCGGCGCCGTCGACCAGCCAGCCGATGACGCCGACGTCGGCCCAGGTCAGCGTCGGGTAGTTGAAGATCGACGAGTACTTGGCGCGGCCGCTGTGCAGCCCCGCCAGCATCTGGTCGCGGCTGGTGCCCAGCGTCTCGGCGGCGGAGTAGAGGTAGAGGCCGTGGCCACCCTCGTCCTGCACCTTGGCGATCAGGATGGCCTTGCGCTTGAGGGTCGGCGCGCGCGAGATCCAATTGCCCTCGGGCAGCATGCCGACGATCTCGCTGTGCGCGTGCTGGCTGATCTGGCGCACCAGCGTCCGCCGGTAGGCCTCCGGCATCCAGTCCTGCGGCTCGATGCGGCCGTCGGCGTCGATGCGGTTGTCGAAGTGCTGCTGCAATTGCGCTTCCTCGGCCGTGCGCAGGACGGGTTGGCCGGCCTCGTCGCGCATGGTGTCCATGGCTTGGGTATACATGGCTGCTCCTTATATGACGCTGCTGTCGGGGTCGTTCGCGGTGCCGACCGGCAACCGCCAACGTGATACAGTTTTATTGATTGTTATAAATGTTAGTGTATCACTTAATCCTTGTCAATCGAAACTTAAAGCATTCGGGCGACAGGGGGTAGCGCTCAATCAGGAATCGAGCGTGGCAAAACGGCAGTTCAGGATAGCGCCCGGAAGCGCCAGATATCAGACCGGAAAGGGCGTGACGCGCTCGTGGTAGCGCGCGCGGTAGAGCAGGCGACGCTTTTGCGGCGTCTCGGTGAACCCGGAACGGTCGTGCAGCACGTTGTTGCAGACCAGGCCCATGCCCGGTTCCAGGCGCCCGTGCAGGGTCCACGGCGTCGGTGTCGCCAGCAGCCTGGCGAGCGCCGCGACGGCGGCCTGCGTCGCCGCATCGGCGTGCCATTCGATGCTGATGCTGCGCGCGGTGTAGCGCATGTGCAGGAAGCCATCGGCGTCCACCGAGAACACCGGGCCCGGCTGCGCGGCGCGGGCGACGCCGGTCTCGTCCAGACGCGGCGGGATGGTCATCGCATCGTCGCGCGACAGCGCGCGGATGAAGTCCGGATTTTCGTCGCGCAGCAGGATGTAGGCGATCTCGTGGTCGAGCAGCTGGTTCTCGCCGCCCGATGCGGCGCTCTGCACGCAATGCAGGACCATGCCGCGCACGGTGCGTTCGGGGATGTTGTAGTAGCCGTCGGTGTGCCACTTGATCGGCTTGTCGGTGTAGGGGATGAATTCCTTGCGCTCGCCGCGCTCCTCGGCGCCGCGCACAGAAATCGGCGAAATCGCGTCGTCGTCGGTCAGCCAGTGGCTGTCGAGATGGGCGAGGCCGAGCTGCCGGCCCAGGCCGCGCGGGATCTCCTTGTCGGCATCGCCGGCGGTGTTGCTGGTGTAGATCGCCATGTTGGCCGTGGCGCAGCGTTCCAGCAATGCGGCGCGTTCGCCGGCCGCCAGCGCGCGCGGATCGTCGAGCGCGACCACGATGTCCTCGATGCGGCGCGGCGCGCTGTCGAGCTTCTGCTCGCGCCACTTCACATAGGCCGTGGTGTTGTCGAGATGGAACGGGGAATCGCTCATGCCATGACTCAGGCGGCAATCTTTTCGATCAGTCCCGGTGCATCGACCTCATGCAGCGCCACCAGCGGATCGGCCGTCACCAGGCGCATCGGTTCGGCCAGGGCCTGAGCCACCAGCATGCGGTCGAAGGGATCGGCATGCGCGCGTCCGGTCTTCGGGTTGCTGCGGTAGGGCAGGCTGTCGGCGCGGATGCAATGGGCAGGCGTGATCGGCAGCAAGCCGATTCCGGCGCCTTCGGCCCATGTCATCAGGTCGGCAGCGCTCCAGTCGAGCTTGCGCAGGCCTCCGGCGACCGAGATCGAATGCTTGATCGCGACTTCCCACAGGGAAGCCAGGCTGAGGAAGACCTCGAAATCACCCTCCCTCATGCCCCGCGCCAAGTCGGCCGGAAGCCGCTCCGGCCTCGCGAGCGCCCACAGGGCAATGTGGGTGTCGATCAACAGCCTCAAGGCGCGGACGAGTTCAGCAGATCGCCCCACAGCTCGTCGGGCAGGGGATCGTCGAAATCGTCGGGAACAGCGAACCTGCCGGTAGCCAGGCCCAGCCGTACCGGACGCCGTCCGCCGTCGAGAGCCACCAGTCGCGCCGCCGGCTTGCCATCGCGGGCAATGATGATCTCGCGCCCCGCCGCCGCCTGTTCGACCAGGCGCGACAGATTGCTTTTGGCGTCGTGCATGTTGTAGATGGCGCGATCTTCCATGAGCTTCACTTCATTGGCAGTCGATGACATGGGAACCTCCTTGATCACCAGGCGATTGGCTAGTGGGCTAATCTTAGCCCACAATCCCTGGGCTGACAAGAATGCTGACCGGGCAAGGTCCGCCCAGTTTCCCTACTCGCCCGTGACACCGTCCCGCGAGCGCCGACTTTTCACCGACTCGGGATGGAACAGTCCGGCCAGGGTCTTCTGCAGCATGCGGATGGACTCGGGCGATTCGATCTCCATGACCTGGTCGACGGCCCACAGGCGGTCCTTCTCCGGCAGGGTCTCCTTGAGGCAGGCCGAGAAGCAGCGGCGAAAGCCGAAGTCCGGGCCGCTCGCGTCGAAACCGAACTCGGCGTACTCGTCGCTGCGCCGGTTGTAGAGTTCGAGGAAACTCTGGCCTGCCTGCCCGGGCCGCAGGTCGGGCAGCAGGGCCTCGCGCGCTTCCTCGACCATGCCGGCCAGGCGTTTCACCAGGGCGACGGTGAATTTCGTCCGCTGTTCCGGCGCAAGATCGTCGTGGGCAATGCGATCCGCCGACAGCGCGAGAAAACAGAGGTATTCGCAGACGAAGTCGAACCAGCCGCGACCGACCTCGATGTCGTAATCGGCTTGGCGCATGCGCGCGATGGCCTCCTGCGCCAGCTTCCAGGCCAGCATGGCGATCACGCTGGCGTGCTCCGCCATGCCGCGCGGCCGGCCGGAGTGGAAACTGTTACGGAGACGTAGTGCCATCGGTTTCCTTGTTCGAGCGCAGCGGGGCTAATACCCTCCCTTTCCAAACGGCTTGGTCAGGCCGGCGATCTTGACACCCTGCTTGGCAGCGCCGCCGTCCGGGAAAAGCTCGAACATGCGCGCGCTGGAGACGTCGGCGATGACCTGCTCCTCTTCCAGCATCTTCATCATGTTGCGCAGGTTGGGCGTGTGCCCGTCTTCCTGGTACTTGCGGCGCAGGAAGTTGATGATGGCGCGATGGTCGTCGGTCAGCGCGACGCCCTGCTCGGCGGCAATGGCGTCCACCGCCTCCTCGCTGAAGTCGGCTTCCAGCAGGTAGCCGTCGTCGTCAGTGTCCTTTTCCACGCCGTTGATCGTGTATCCCATTAGCCTCTCCTCAAGAAAAATTCATGTATGCCCTTACCGGTTTCATGGCTGAACAGCAGTTCCGCGGCGCCGGCCCTGGCCCAGGAGGCGATGTCGTCGGCCGATCCCGGGCAGTCGCTGACCAGTTGCAGCACTTCGCCGGCCTTCATGCCTTCCAGCAGTTTCTTCGCCTGGACGATGGGGCCGGGACAGGACACGCCGCGCATGTCCAGCGTGACGTGCGGAATCGGTGTGGCGGCGGCGCTGCCGGCGCGCTGGATGACGTAGGCGGTCTTGCCGTCGGCCAGCTTTCTGGTTTCCAGCACCTGGTTGCCGGTGTACCTGGCCCAGGCGAAGAGGTCGTCCGCGGTGCCCTGGCAGTCGGATATCAGTTTCAGGGTCTGGCCGGGCTGCAGGTCGTCTACCAGTTTCTTGGCGCCCAGCAGCGGTGCCGGACAGGGAAGTCCGCTGGTATCCAGCGTGACGGTGGGGTTGTCGGTCATTGCTGTGTCTCCCTCGGTATCGATAGTCTATTCGCCGACGGCGGCGATGGATTTGTGCGGAATGAAGATGCCGCAGCCGAGCAGGCGGTGCAGGCCCAGGCCGCTCTCCTGGATGGCTACGGATTCGGCCCGCTTGAGGCCGTGCAGCATCAGGGCGAAGCCATGGACCTGGCCGGCGCCGGCGCTCATGCGCCGCGCCCGGCCGGTGACCGGTGTGCCGCCGAGGCCCTGCCTGTCAAGCTCGGCGCGGCAGGCGACGAGGAACTCGATTTCGTCCGCGGTGCCGAAACTGACGAAATGCGAATACACGACTTCGGTTACGGGCAGCAAGGGGCGCAGGCTGCAGCGGCCGATGCCCAGCGGCACACCGTCGATATCCAGCGTGCTGCCACAGAGAAAGTCGGCGCTGGCGCTACGGTGATTCGGCACGCGGATCGTCAGCCGGCTGCGGCGCCCGACGAAATGCCCGCCGTCGCCGCGCCCGAGTCCCGACAAGGGCAGGATGCCGGCGCGCGGCTCATCCGCAAGCCACGGCAGGGCGCGGCGCAAGGCGCCGGAGAGCGCCTCGGCATGGTCGGCGGCCAGCGTGCCGGAATCGAGTTCGAAGACCACATCGACCATGCTTTGCGAGGCTCCTTCGGGCCAGACGCTCACGCCGGGCCTCCGCCCGTTCCATCCATGCCCGGCTGCGCCGCGGCCCAGTCGCTGAGCGCCTTGCCCCATTGCGCGGCGGTCACCGGATCGATGTCGAAGATGGTAAAGCGACTGCCCTCGCGGATACGCGTGCGCAGCATGGGCATGCCGCCGCCCGCGAAGACGAACTCCTGCAGTTCGATCGCCTGGTTGCCGATCGGCACCCGAAACTTGACAAGTGTTTTGACGTTTTCCACGGATTTCCTCGGTGGCGGACTATGGCATCCGACGCGACAGGCAACCATTCCCGCATGGGAGTGGAAGCATATAACCCTTTAGAGTAGGTAGGATTACCTGCCGGGAGTATGGTTTGTGCACCGCACACAACTCTATGATTCCACTATCGCAATACCCCCCGACAACGAGGAGAGACTGACCATGGCCAAGCCCATGCACCCCACCCCGAACCTGGATCAACTGGAAACCGGACCCTGGCCCAGTTTCGTCACCGGCCTCAAGCGCCTGGCCAAGGATAAAGACTACGTGGTCGACGTCCTCGGCCACCTCGAGCACTCCTACCAGACCCGCAAGGGTTACTGGAAGGGCGGCACCGTCGGTGTCCGCGGCTACGGCGGCGGCATCATCCCGCGCTTCACCGAGATCAAGGACGAAGCAGGCCAGCCGGTGTTCAAGGATGCCGCCGAATTCCACACCCTGCGTGTCATGCCGCCCCCCGGCATGCACTACGACACCGCGACGCTACGCCAGTTCTGCGACATCTGGGACAAGTACGGTTCCGGCCTGATCGCGCTGCACGGCCAGTCGGGCGACATCATGATGCAGGGCTGCACCACCGAAAACGTGCAGAAGGCCTGGGACGAGATCAACGAAATGGGCTTCGACCTCGGCGGCGCCGGCCCGGCCGTGCGCACCTCGATGTCCTGCGTCGGCGCCGCGCGCTGCGAGCAGTCCTGCTACGACGAAGCCAAGGCGCACAAGGCGGTGATCAACAGCTTCCTCGACGACATCCATCGCCCCGCCCTGCCCTACAAGTTCAAGTTCAAGTTCTCTGGCTGCGGCAACGACTGCATGAACGCGATCCAGCGTTCCGACATGGCCATCATTGGCACCTGGCGCGACAACATCCGCACCGACGACGAGCTGGGCAAAAAGTGGTTCGCCAGGCACGGCATGAACGAACTGATCAACGACGTGGTTTCGCGCTGCCCGACCAAGGCGCTGCAGATCAAGGACGCCGGCGCAGTTCGTAAAGATGCCCACATCTCCGCCGTCGCGCTGGACGGCAAGCAGTGCCTGGAAATCGATAACAAGGACTGCGTGCGCTGCATGCACTGCATCAACGTCATGACCGGCGCCCTGGCCCCGGGCAAGGACAAGGGCGCCTCGATCCTGGTGGGCGGCAAGAGCCACCTCAAGATCGGCGGCCTGATGGGCACGCTGGTGGTGCCCTTCATGAAGCTCGACACCGAGGAAGACCGCGAGAAGCTGGTCGAACTGGCCCAGTCCATCATCGACTTCTTCGCCGAGAATGCGCTGGAGCACGAGCGCACCGGCGAGATGATCGAGCGCATCGGCCTGGTGAACTTCCTCGAGGGCATCGGGCTCGACGTCGACGCGCACATGATCAACACGCCGCGTACCAACCCCTACGTCCGCACCGACGGCTGGGATGAGGAAGTGGCAAAGATCGAAGCCAGGAAAAAGGCCGCTGCCTAAGCACCGTCGCAGGCTTCCCCCGGCATCGCCGGCGGGAGCCGAGACGCGTACAAAACCCTACTAGTTATATCGACTTTACCGGAGACAACCATGGCTGAAGCTCAAGCTCTGCGCAAGGCAGTCGAGTGCGGCGTACCCGACAACGACAAGTACATGCACCCGACGCTGCTGAAGAATCGGGGCAACTGGAAGTATCACGATCGTCCCCGTCCCGGCGTGCTGCATCACGTTTCGCACTCCGGCGACCAGGTCTGGTCGGTGCGTGCCGGCACCCAGCGCCAGATGGACACCCACACCATCCGCAAGCTGTGCGACATTGCCGAGCAGTATGCCGAAGGCTTCGTGCGCTTTACCATCCGTTCCAACATCGAGTACATCGTCGCCGACCAGAAGAAAGTCGATCCCCTGATCGCCAAGCTGGAAGGCGAAGGCTTCCCCGTCGGTGGCACCGGCAACTCGGTGACCATGGTCGCCCATACCCAGGGCTGGCTGCACTGCGACATCCCCGGCACCGACGCCTCCGGCGTGGTCAAGTCGATGATGGACCAGCTCTACGACGAGTTCAAGAACGAGCAGATGCCCAACCGCGTGCACCTCTCGACCTCCTGCTGCGAAATCAACTGCGGCGGCCAGGCCGACCTCGCCGTCATCATCCAGCACACCAAGCCGCCGAAGATCAACCACGACCTCGTCGCCAACGTCTGCGAGCGACCCGCCGTGGTGGCCCGCTGCCCGGTCGCCGCGATCCGTCCGGCCCTGGTCAATGGCAAGCCCTCGCTCGAAGTCGACGAGAAAAAGTGCATCTGCTGCGGCGCCTGCTACCCCCCCTGCCCGCCCATGCAGATCAACGACCCCGAGCACTCCAAGCTGGCGATCTGGGTCGGCGGCAAGAACTCCAATGCCCGCGGCAAGCCCACCTTCATGAAGATGGTCGCCTCCGGCCTGCCCAACAACGCCCCGCGCTGGCCCGAAGTGAATGAAGTCGTCGGCCGCATCCTGCGCACCTACAAGGCCGATGCCCGCCCCTGGGAACGCATGGCCGACTGGATCGACCGCATCGGCTGGCCGCGCTTCTTCGAGAAGACCGGACTGCCCTTCACCAAGTACCTGATCGACGACTGGCGCGGCTCGCGCGCCAACCTCAATGCGTCGAACCACGTCCGCTTCTAAGGCTCGGCAATGAAGTTTGCGATCCTCATCAACGAAGGGCCCTACCAGCACCAGGCGACCGACACGGCCTTTCTGTTCTGCAAGGCCGCGCTGGCCAAAGGCCACGAGATCCGCCGCGTGTTCTTCTACCACGACGGCGTGAACAACTCCTCCTCGCTAACCGAGCCGCCGCAGGACGATCGCAACATCGTCCAGCGCTGGTCGAAGCTGGCCGAGGAGCACAAGCTGGACCTCGTGGTCTGCGTCGCGGCGGCCCTGCGCCGCGGCATCAAGGACGAGAACCTGGCGCCGGGATTCCGCATCTCCGGCCTCGGACAACTGGTCGAAGCCGGCATCGAGGCCGACCGCCTTGTGACTTTCGGAGACTGACATGTCTGAGGGCACCGTAAAGAAATTCATGTTCGTCAACCGCAAGGCGCCCTACGGCACCATCTACGCGCTCGAATCGCTGGAAGTGGTGCTGATCTCGGCCGCCTTCGACCAGGACGTCAGCCTCGTCTTCATGGACGACGGCGTTTATCAGCTGAAGAAGGGCCAGCAGACCAAGGGCATCGAGAACAAGAACTTCTCGCCCACCTACCGCGCGCTGGATGGCTACGACATCGAGAAGCTCTACGTCGATCAGGAATCGCTGGCCGCCCGCGGCCTCACCGAGGACGACCTGCTGGTCGATGTCACGGTAATGTCGAAAGATCAGATGGGCAAGCTGATGGAAACCATGGACGTCGTCCTCAGCTTCTGACACGGAGAACAACATGCTGCATATCGTCAACAAGTCCCCCCTCGAGCGCAATGCGCTGGAGTCCTGCCTGCGCGTAGCCCAAGGCGGCGCGCTGCTGCTGACCGAGGACGCCGTGTATGCGGCGACCCACGGCAATGCCGCCGCCGGGAAAATCACCGCCGCCATGGCCGGCATGAAGGTTTACGTCCTCGGCCCCGACCTCGATGCCCGCGGCATGACCGACCGGCTGATCGAAGGCGTCGCGTCCGTCGATTACGCCGGCTTCGTCGATCTCGTCGCCGAGTACCCCACCAACCAGTCCTGGCTATAACCAATTTCTTTTCACCCGCCTCATTCCAAGGAGACACACATGGGCACCATCGAAGTTAGCGGCAAGAGCTACGAAACCGACGAAGAGGGCTACCTCGTCAACCTCGGCGACTGGAACGAAGAAGTCGGCGCCTACCTGGCCACCACCGAGTCCGTCGAAATGACCGACCAGCACTGGGAAGTCATCAACTTCCTGCGCGACTACTACAACGAGTTCCAGATCGCGCCGGCCGTGCGCGTGCTGACCAAGGCCATCGGCAAGAAGCTCGGCCCGGAAAAGGGCACCAGCCAGTACCTCTATGACCTGTTCCCCTACGGCCCCGCCAAGCAGGCCTGCAAGATCGCCGGCCTGCCGAAGCCGACCGGCTGCGTTTAAGCACCGACTCATCGGCATCGACCGGATGCGGATCGCCGCATCCGGAAGGACTGCCTCGACCCTGAACGCTTGAAGAGCCCATGAACCTCGTCTTCGCTCTCCTGTTCTACGCCGCCACCGTAATCCTGGTGGGCGGCCTGGCGTACAGGATCTACGAATACGTGCGCATACCCGCGCCGCTGAAGATTCCCACCACACCGGCACCGACCACCAGCGGCGGCGTGGCTTTCCGCATGTTCCGCGAGGTGGTGTTCTTCGAGAGCCTTTTCAAATCCAACCTGTGGACCTGGGCACTGGGCTGGCTGTTCCATGGCGCGCTGGCGCTGGTGCTGCTGCGCCACCTGCGCTATTTCACCGAACCGGTGAATTTCATCATCGCCTTCATCCAGCCCTTCGGCATGTATGCCGGTTTCGCCATGGCCGCCGGCCTGGCCGGGCTCTGGGCGCGACGCTTCCTGGTCGAGCGCATCCGCTACATCTCGACACCGTCGGACCATCTGATGCTGGCCCTGCTGCTGGGCATCGCCATCACCGGCCTGGCGATGAAGTTCGTCATGCACACAGACGTCGTCGCCGTGAAGACCTTCTTCCTCGGCCTGATGGTGTTCGAAATCAATCCGCTGCCCGCCGACCCTGGCCTCTACTTGCATCTGGGCATGGTCGTGCTGCTGATGATCGTGTTTCCGGTCAGCAAACTGCTGCATGCCCCCGGCGTATTCTTCTCGCCGACCCGCAACCAGGTCGACAACCCGCGCGAAACCCGCCACCTGGCGCCCTGGGCGGCAGCGATGGAGAAGAAGGCATGAGAACTATTAGCCACAGAGGACACAGAGATCACAGAGAAAATCTCTGTTCGCGTGTGATTGCTGTGCCGTTCTCTGTGTCCTCTGTGCCCTCTGTGGCAAAAAAGGTTTTGAGCCATGGCTGACGAAACCACCCCCGTCGCCGTAGCGCCAGCGCCGACTTCTCCGGCGAAGCCGGCTGCCGCCAAGCCGGCCGAAAAGGCCAAGGTCGTCGCCCCGCCCTACCGCGAGTTTCCGACCATCCCGGCGCTGAAGATCGACGCGATGGTCGAGTCGAATCCCTTTGTCGCGGCCGCCGCACACAATGAAGCGCTCGGCTTCCCCGGCACCCTGGTCGACGGCTGGGAACAGAAAGCTGTCGCCAAGATGGGCGAACTGCTCGGCAAGTACCGCTCGCTGCGCGTGTACATGGACGCCTGCGTACATTGCGGCGCCTGCACCGACAAGTGCCACTATTTCATCGGCACCGGCGACCCGAAGAACATGCCGGTTGCGCGCCAGGACCTGATGCGCTCGGTGTATCGCCGCTACTACACCCTGCCCGGCAAGCTCTTCCCCAAGCTGGTCGGCGCGCGCGCCATGACCAGGGACGTGCTCGACGACTGGTTCCGCTACTACAACCAGTGTTCCGAATGCCGCCGCTGCTCGGTGTTCTGCCCCTACGGCATCGACACCGCCGAAGTCACCATGGCGGCCAAGGAAATCATGGACAGCGTGGGTCACGGTCACAAGTATGTGAACGAGATCATGGGCAAGGTACACAAGATCGGCAACAATCTCGGCCTGCCCGGCCCGGCGCTGGAGAACACGCTGGAAGGCCTGGAAGAGGACGTGCTGGAAGACACCGGCGCGGCGGTCAAGTACCCGCTCGACGTCAAGGGCGCCGAAGTGCTGCTGGTCACGCCCTCCGCCGATTTCTTCGCCGAACCGCATGTCGACAGCCTGATCGGCTACGGCAAGGTGTTCCACGCCGCCGGCATTTCCTGGACGCTGTCCAGCAAAGCGTCGGAAGCCGGCAACTTCGGCATGTTCATCGGCAACTACGAGCAGATGAAGAAGATCGCCATGCGCGTGCGCGAAGCCGCGCTGGAACTCGGCGTCAAGCGCATCGTGGTCGGCGAATGCGGCCACGCCTGGCGCGTCGCCTATGCCTTCTGGAACACCCTGACCGGCATCGGCGCCGGTGCCGGGGTGGGCAAACCGGATCCATTCGCCATCCAGTTGCAGAAGCAGCTCGACCCGAACTACAAGCAGCCTTCGCACATCTGCGAAGTCACCTGGGACCTGATCCAGGCCGGACGATTGAAATTCAACAAGGAAGCCAACGACCACCGCATCGTCACCTTCCACGATTCCTGCAACGTCGCGCGCGGCTCGCGCATGGGCGACTATGCCGGCGGCCAGTTCGACATCCCGCGCAACATCATCCGCGCCGTGGCCAACCACTACGTCGACATGTCGGAGGCCACCACGCGCGAAAAGACCTTCTGCTGCGGCGGTGGCGGCGGCCTGCTGACCGACGAACTGCTCGACCTGCGGGTCAAGGGTGCGCTGCCGCGCATGGAGGCCCTGAACGAGATCGTGCAGAAAAACGGCGTCAACTTCATGGCGACCATCTGCGCCATCTGCAAGGCCCAATTCACCAAGGTGCTGCCCTACTACGGCTTCAAGATGGGCATGGTCGGCGGCGTGCACCAGCTGGTCAGCACCGCCATCGTGCTGAGCAACGAACAATGAAATTCAAAACCGAAATGCAGCCACAGAGGACACAGAGATCACAGAGAAATGCAAAAAGCAGGGTGTAGTTTCTCTCTGTGCTCTCTGTGTCCTCTGTGGCTAATAGATTTTCAAAGACTTGACGGAGACGACGATGTCCGCGACCACTGAAACACAAACTGAAAAACTGACCTTCCGCCGCTATAAGGATGGCGATGTCAAGGTCAAGCGCTGGCAGGACGAAATCTTCCAGGCCAGCTATAGCCACAAGTGCCCGACCTACATCCAGTCCACGCCGCCCTGCCAGGGTTCCTGCCCGTCGGGCGAGGACATCCGCGGCTACCTCAACATCGTGCGCGGCATCGAGAAGCCCCCGCTCGGCGCCGACGGCAAGCCGCTCATGCCCTGGCAGGAGTATGCCTGGCGCCGCCTGACCGAAGCCAACCCCTTCCCCGCCGTGATGGGTCGCGTCTGCCCCGCTCCGTGCGAGACCGGCTGCAACCGCAACGAGGTCGAAGACCACGTCGGCATCAATTCCGTCGAGCACTTCCTCGGCGAATATGCGATCAAGAACAACCTCCAGTTCAAGGCGCCCGAGCAGAAGACCGGCAAGAAGGTTGCGGTGCTCGGCGGCGGCCCGGCCG
>JADYZH010000201.1 GCA_020853215.1 Sulfuritalea sp.
AATCGAGGATCTTCGAGGGCAGCATCTGCAGCACGGAATTGAATTCGACGCCTTCGAGATCGACCACCAGCCGCTCCGGATCCTTGACCAGCAGGTAGGAAAACCGGATCGTCTGGTCGTGCTCCAGCGTCACCCGCGTGTAGTCCGGCGCCGGCCAGACACGCACGGCGAGGATGCTGCCGACCGCCGTGGCGCCGGCGCCGACTTTCGTGACCAGCAGCGTCAGGCTGGCCGCGGCGTACTTGAGGACGTCACGCCGGCGAGGCATGTGCGTCCCCTTGCGCCCGTGGCGCTGAGTTCGGCGGTCCGCCCGGCGCCGCCCGGTGCCGCCGCCCGTAACTCGATTCGCATATCGGCGGCAGACAGGTAAGGCGCGGCCTTGTCGGGCCATTCGACCAGACAAATCCCGCTTCCTGAAAAATATTCGTCGAGCCCCGCATCGAGATATTCTTCCGCCTGATTGAATCTATAGAAATCAAAGTGATAGAAGTGTAATCCAGAAACCACGTGAACTTCAACCAGAGTATAAGTGGGGCTTTTCACCGCTTCTCTCACGCCGGCGGCACGCAACAGGCCGCGTACCAGCGTGGTCTTGCCGGCACCGAGGTCGCCTTCGAGCCAGATCGCCATGCCCGGCGCCAGATGCGTAGCCAGGGCCGCGCCCAGCGCAAGCGTGGCGGCTTCGTCGGGCAGGGCTAACGTAAGATGGTCGGCATGCATGAGTTCACCAAAGATGCGACAGGGCTGAAGGACAGCATACGGCGCTGGGGCAAGGACCTCGGCTTCGATGCGATCGGTTTTGCCGGCATCGGGATCCCCGACGCCGAACGGAACCTGGCCGCCTGGCTCGCCGCCGGCTGCCATGGCGAAATGGATTATATGGCGACGCACACGAGCGCCCGCGGATACAAGCGCGCATTACCGGACGAACTGGTGCCGGGCACGCGCAGCATCATCACCGCGCGCATGAATTACCGTCCCGCCGCCGCCGACTTTTCCGGACTGCCGGACGAGGGCACGCGCGCCAGCATTTCACGCTACGCGCTGGGCCGCGACTATCACAAGCTGCTGCGCGGTCGCCTGCAGCGGCTCGCCGACCGCATCAGCGCGGAGATCGGCGAATTCGCCTACCGGGTGTTCACCGATTCGGCACCGGTCATGGAGGTCGGCCTGGCGCAGAACAGCGGGCTGGGCTGGCGCGGCAAGCACACGCTGCTGCTCGATCGCGAGGCGGGCTCGTACTTCTTTCTCGGCGAGATCTTCACCGACCTCGCCCTGCCGCCCGATGCGCCGGTCACCGACCACTGCGGCACCTGCCGCGCCTGCCTCGACGCCTGCCCGACAAGCGCCATCATCGCGCCCTGGCGGCTCGACGCGCGCCTGTGCATTTCCTACCTGACGATCGAACTCAAGGGCAGCATCCCCGGGCCCCTGCGACCGCTCTTGGGCAACCGCATCTACGGCTGCGACGACTGCCAGCTGGCCTGTCCGTGGAACCGCGCCGCGCCCCTGACGCGCGAACCCGATTTCGCCCCGCGTCACGGTCTCGACCGCGCCACGCTGGTCGAACTCTTCGCCTGGGAGGAAGATGAATTCAACCTGAAGCTGGCCGGATCGCCGATCCGCCGCATCGGCTACGAGCGCTGGCTGCGCAACATCGCGGTGGCGCTGGGCAACGCAAACAGCAGCGACGAAGCGCTGGGCGCGCTGCGTTCGCGTGCCGGCCATCCGTCAGAAATGGTGCGCGAACACGTGCAATGGGCGCTAAGGCGCCACGGCGCAGAACCCTAGCCGCGCGCCACCGGTCGCGCCGGATCGGCGCACCACTCGCTCCAGGATCCCGGGTAGAGCTTCGATCCGGACAGCCCGGCCAGTTCCATGGCCAGCAAATTGTGGCAGGCGGTGACACCGGAACCGCACTGCTGCACGACCTGCGTCGCCGGCCGGCCGCCGAGCAGCGCGGCGAATTCGGCACGCAGTTCAGCCGCCGGCTTGAAGAAGCAGCCGTCGTCATCGAGGTTGTCGAAATAGAAGCGGTTCAGCGCACCGGGAATGTGGCCGCCGACCGGGTCGAGCGTCTCGTTCTCGCCGCGGAAACGTTCCGCGCTGCGCGCATCGAGTATCAGCATGCGCTGCGAGCCGAGGTCGGCGAGAACGCGGCCGACGTCCACAGCCAGGTCCTGCGGGCCGGGCACGAACCGGCGCGGGGCGACGACCGGCACCTGCTCTTCCAGTGCGCGCTTGCCGCGCTTCCATCCCGCCAGGCCGCCGTCCAGCACGGCAACCCGCTCATGCCCGAGCCAGCGCAGCAGCCACCACAGGCGCGCGGCGAAAATGCCACCCTCATTGTCGTAGGCCACCACCTGCGTCGACGCATCGACACCGCAGTCCGACATGCGCCGGGCAAAATCGTCGATCGCGGGCAGCGGATGGCGGCCGTTGCCGCCGGTCGTGGCACCGGAAAGATCCTCGTCGAGGTGGAGGAACAATGCCCCGGGTATATGGCCGCGGGCATAGGCCTGACGGCCGTATTCCGTGTTCTTCAGGTCGTGGCGGCAGTCGAAGACCCGCCATTCGGGATGCGCGGCGAGTTCCTCGACGCTCACCAGCAGGGTCATTCCCGGACTGCTCATGCGCCGGCTTCCGCCAGCCAGGCACGCGCTTCGGCCTCGTCGTCGAACACGGTCAGGTCGGCATTGACGAACAGCTGCTCCAGCCACGCGCTCCAGGCCACCCACTGGCTGTCGGTAATCACCGCGATGCGCCGGAAGTCGCCGGCATGCTGTCGCGAAAAGCGGATCTCTTCCCAGGCCACATCGAGCGTGAAGTCTGCCATCTCGCGCAGGTCCACCAGCAAATCCACCGGCCCGGAGAACTTGATTTCGTGGAGGACCAGTTCCTCGAATTCCTTGAAGTCGGCCAGGGTGAATTCGCCGAACACGGCAAATTCGACCAGATGGTCCTGATGTTGTGTGGTGATCATGATTAATTTTCCTTGCCCGGGAGAACGATCAGCGCGCGCCGAAAACCGAATCATAAGCCCGCTGCAACTTTGTTGCGGGAACATCGGAGGCAACGTCCGCCAATCCGGGCGGAATACCGTCCCCGCTTCCCGCGGGGACATACCCCACCGGGGGATACCGTCCCCGCTTCCCGCGGGGACATAAAAGCAAAGGGCCCGCAAGCGGGCCCCTTCAGGCAAAAAACTGACGTGCTTACTTCTTGGCTTTCTTGCCGGAAACAGCCTGCTTGAAACCGGCACCGGCGCTGAACTTCGGCACGGTGGTGGCAGCAATCTTGATTGCCGCGCCGGTCTTCGGATTCTTGCCGGTGCGCGCCGCGCGCTTGGCCGACTTGAAGGTGCCGAAACCGACCAGCGTGACATTGTCCCCTTTCGATACCGCCTTGACGATTGCGGCCATGGCTCCGTCGAGCGCCTTGGCGGCAGCTGCCTTGCTGATGTCGGCAGCCTTGGCGGCAATTTCAATCAGTTCTGCTTTGTTCATGCTTAAAAATCCTCCTTGAAATTTGCGGGCATCCCACCCGAAAAA
>JADYZH010000202.1 GCA_020853215.1 Sulfuritalea sp.
CCAGGCGTTGCTGCGAGTCGCGCCCGCCGCCGGGAATCATCACCGCGCCGATCTTGCGCGCGCCTTCGACGGCGGCCCAGAAGCCGATGAAGGGGCCGAAGGCGAAGGCCATGAACAGGCGGTCGGAGGATGTGACGCCGGCGCCGGCCAGCACATGGCCCCAGCAGCGGCCCCACCAGTCCCAGGATTCGTGGGTGTCCATCACCTTGAGCGGCACGCCGGTGGTGCCCGAGGTCTGGTGCATGCGCACGTAGGCTTCCACCGGATAGGTCAGGTTGCTGCCGAAGGGGCCGTTCGCCGCCTGGTCATCCATCAGCTCGCCCTTCTTGGTGAAGGGCAGTTTCGTCAGGTCGTCCATGCTGCGGATGTCGGCAGGCGACACGCCGGCCGCTTTCCATTTGGCGGTGTAGAAGCCGTTGCGGCCCCACAGCTCGGCCATCATCGCCTGCAGCTTGCCCAGTTGCAGCGCCGCCAGTTGCTCGCGTGGCAGGGTTTCCGTCGCTTCGTCAAAGAATGTCATGTGAGTGTCACCGTGTGTGGATGTGGCATTCGTGGAGCAAGGTAATCTGGCTTTTCAGCCGCCAGCGATGATCGGCACCAGGCTCACGCGATCGCCGCTGGCGATCCGCCGCGCGCCTTCGCCAGAGAGGACCATGTCGCCATTGATCGCGACATTCCATGTGCTGTCGTTGAGGTCCGCCGCGGCTTCGGGGAGCTTGCGCAGCAGGGCTCGGCGCAGTGCGCTGACGTCGCTCACCTGTTCGTCGATCACCACCGAATTTTCCGGCGCGCCCGGCAAGGGTTTCGGCAGGTCGACGCGCACCGCAAAGCCGGTGATCGCGCGCGACAGCTTTTCGTGCCATTCGACGGCCGGCGTACCTTCGGCATTGAGGCCGGTCAGCGCGTAGAAGCGCGCCTTCATGGCGTCGAACTCCTTGCGCTCGATTTTCTCGCCGGCGAACGGCCCCTCGATCAGCGGCTCTTCGAACCAGCGCTTCGGCAGCGTATCGTCCTTGGCGCGCAGGCCGAAGCGGAAGTTGAGCATGTGCTCGATGCCCGACACGTTGCGACCGATCTCGTCCAGTTCGCTCTCGACAAAAGCTTCGCCGGTGAGCGAGGTCAGCTGGGTGGCGAAGTCACCGAGGTCGGGCAGGGTCGGCGAATTGAACAGCTTGGTGTTGAAGCGGCACATGCCGACGGAATCGCCTACCGCGTAGTTGTTCTCGCACTTCCTGACGGCATACTCCTTGCCTTCGTAGGCATTCGGAGCGGTCGCCACGGTGCCGTTGTACAAGGCGGTCTTGAATGCCGGATCGTCATTGATGCGGGCGTTGATTTCCAGCGTGACGCGGTTCCTCAGGTGGTCCATGCCGCGCGTGGCAACCGAGAGGCCCAGTGCAAAGGCCTTGAGGATGCGCGAGTCGTGCGGATCGGACTGGAACAGGCCCTTCACCGTCATGCGGTAGTCGAGCGCCTGCTGCGGATATTTGCCGCGCTCGACGGCTCGCGCCGAATCGGCGATGGTGTCGCCGAAGCCTTCGCGCTTCGCGGTCATGAACAGCAGCTTTTCGATCAGTTCGTAATTGCCCCAGGTCAGCTCCAGCCCGCCGGTCTCCTTACCAGTGATGATGCCGCGCTGCCAGAGCTCCATGGCCCAGGCGATGGAGCTTCCGGTGGAGGCCGAATCCAGCCCGAGGTCGTTGAGGATGTTGTTCAGGCGCAGCACCTGCTCCGGCTCGCTGATGCCGATCATCGGGCCGAACTTGCCGACCGTGACGTACTCGGGGCCATCGCCCTTGTCGTAGCGGTCGAATTTGCCGTCATTGCGGACGCCGTTGTAGGTGCGCTGCTTGCCGTGTTCGACCTCGGCCTGCGCCTTGTCGTAGCTTGCGTTGCCGGTGAGGCCCTTGAGCGCCGCGGCGCCCCAGCCGCTCTCGGCGCCGGGGGTCATGTCGTTCTGGTTGCGGCAATGCACCGGGCAAAGGTAGCAGCCGTCCATGCCGGGGCGGTAGGGGTCGAAGTTGTCGGCATCCAGCGTCGGCTTCCAGCTGGTCTGCTGGTTGTTCTTGGTGCCGAGCGCGCAGAGCACGCGGCTGGGCTTGTAGAGGAAGGGCGTGCCGACCATTTTCAGCGCGTTCTTGATCACGCTGGTGCCGATGATCTTCTTGCCGATCACCTTGTTGTACTTGGCCATCGGCTGCACCGGTTGCAGTTCCTTCGGCGCGCCGTGCACCATGATGCCCTTGAGCCGTAGCGAACCCATCTTGGCGCCGCCGCCGCCGCGCGCCCAGATCGCCTTGATGCCGCCCATGATTCCGCTGCACAGTACCTGGTTCTCGCCGGCGGTGGTGATGCGCGCCAGGGCCATGTCCTCGCGCTCGACGCAATTGAAGTCGCGCTGGATGGCCGTGGCCATGTCGAGGTTGTCGAGGCCGACATAAGGTGCGGCATCGATGAGTTCGACGTTCTCGTAGGCGATTTTCAGCAGGGTCCAGTTGGCGGCTCGGCCATAGAGCACGATGTGGTCATAGCCGTGGGTGCGCAGGAACGAGGGAAAGTAGTCGCCGGCATTGGCGTCGAGGATGGCGTAGCTGTCGGGCGACTTGCTGGTGAAGTTGCCGCGCGTCGCCGAAGGCATGCTGCTGGTCAACACGCCGGTGCCGAAGATCAGCGGAATTTCCGGATCGAGCGCCTCTCGCTCTTCTTCAACGAGGTTGTAGAGCAGCCACATGTTGGCGCCGCGCCCGCCGAGGAAAGTCTTCAGTACTTCCAGCGGCAGGTATTTTTTCAGCGTCTTGCGCTGTTCCAGGTCGACGAAGAGCACGGCGCCCTGCGAGTTGTACTGCGGCACGTCGTGCATGCGCGCAACGAGTCTTTCCAGTTTTTCCCTGATGCCCATTTGCTGCTCCTTCGGTTCGTCGCCTCGGGGCGACCTTGTTATGCGGGTGTTGCGTTCAGGCGGCTTTTTGCGCTTTGAGGTGCTCGTACTTTGCCTGCAGTTCGTCCTTGCTTTCCTTGTGGTCGGGGTCGGGAACGCAGGCGCGCACCGGGCAGACCTTGACGCACTGGGATACCGCGTGATGCCCGACGCACTCCGTGCACAGGTCCGGGTCGATGGTGAAGATATCCTCGCCGGCCGTGATCGCCTTGTTCGGGCAGGCGGCCAGGCAGACGTCGCAGGCGATGCAAAGGTCGTTGATCAAGAGTGCCATGTGTATTCCCCTCGTATGAAGTTTGGTATTTGCTATTCCTGGCTCAGCGGTGGATCGGGGTCGTCGATCGCCCCGTCGTCCGGGCCGCAATCGGCGAGGCAAGACTCCAGCCAGCCGATGTGCTCGCGCTCTTCGGCGGCGAACTGGCTGGCGAGGATGCGCACCTCGTCGTCGCTGGCGCGCTGCGCGATGCCGGCGTAGAAATCCGCGGCGCGCCGTTCGTGCACCAGCGCCAGTTCCACGGCTCCGCGCACCGAGAGCTTGTAGCTGACCTGGTCGATGGCGATCGCCTCGGGGCTTTCGCCGGTGGTCCACTTGAAGTCCCAGGGCGCATAGTGCGGCAGTTCGTAGCGGCTGCACATTTCGTCCAGCTCGACCAAGTGCGCCTTTTCCTCTTTCTCAAGGCGGCGGAAGATGGCGGCGACGCCGGCCTTGCGGTGGGTCTCCATCTGGTCGGCGAGTTCCTCGTAGCGTTCGGCGGCCTCGGTTTCCATGGCCAGCGCATGTGCCAGCAGTTCCGGCAGGCTGTCGATCGCGGTGTCCTGCGTGCGGCTGTCGCTCATAGTGCAAACCTCGCTTCGAGTTCGGCGACCGAGCCGTCGGTGTGTTCGAATTCCGGCCGGAAGGGCGGCCGGCTGCCCTTGAACAGCACCTTGCCGACGTTGAAGCCGTCGTCGGTCATCAACCGGCGCGCGGCGCGGGCCGCATCGTCGGTGTAATCCACCACCGCGGTGCGCACGGTGTCGCGCCATTCGGCCTGCTCCGGGCGGAAGGTGACGCAGGGACTGAGCACCTGCACCAGCGAAAAGCCCGGATGGCGGATCGCTTCGACGATGATCTGCGCCATGTTGATCGGGTCGGAACTCGACACGCGGGCGATGAAGTTGGCGCCCGAGGCGAGGCCCACCACCAGCGGCTGGAAGGGATTGATGCCGGTGCCTTCGGGGGTGAGCTTGCTGCCCTCCCAGTCCGGCGAAGTGGTCGGCGAGGCCTGGCCCTTGGTCATGCCATAAACCTGGTTGTCCATCACGATGTAGGTCAGGTCGACGTTGCGCCGGCAGGCGTGCAGGAAGTGGTTGCCGCCGATCGAGAAGCCATCGCCGTCGCCGCCGGTGACCAGCACCGTGAGGTCGGGGCGGGCCAGCTTCAAGCCGGTGGCCACCGGCAGGGCGCGGCCATGCACGCCGTGGAAGCCGTACACGCTGGTGTAGGCGGGAATCCGCGAGGAACAGCCGATGCCGGAGACGACCGCGACTTCTTCCGGCGGCAGCGCCAGTTCGGCCAGGGCGCGGGTGATCGAATTCAGTACGGTGTAATCGCCGCAACCGGGACACCAGATCGGCTTCAGGTCGGACTTGTAGTCCTTGGCTTTATAGGCCTTCTTCTGCGCGCAGCTTTCCATCAGGCGCTCCCGGCGGTGAGTTGGTTCAGTTGATCGAGAATCTGCTGCGGGCCGAAGGACAGCGGGCCGCCCTGGTGCAGCGACACCGTTTGCGCCGGCAGTTCGTAGAAGGCGCGCAACATGCGGTAGAACTGGCCGCTGTGCGACTGCTCGACCACCACCGCGCGTTTGATGCCGCGCAGTGCTTCGGCCATCTTCTCCGGCTGTACCGGGGCGATCAGGCGCACCGAAATCAGCCGCGCCTTGCCGCCGGCGGCCGACAGGCGCTGCAAGGCTTCGCGCGCCGGTCCGGTGGAGGAACCCCAGGTGATGATCGCCGTGTCGCCGGCGCCGACTTCCGAGTCTTCGATGTCGGCCCAGTGGTCGCCGTAGTTGTACTGGCTGATCTTGCGGCTGCGCTTGTCCATCTGCGCCTGGTGGTCCGAGGCCTGCGAGGAGGGCGTGCCGAATTCGTTGTGCTCCAGGCCGTCGGCGGTGTGGGTCAGGCCCGGCGTGCCGGGGATCGCCATCGGCGAAACGCCGGAGCCGGTCATCGCGTAGCGCTTGTAGCGTTCGCCTTCGACGGCGGCCCTGGCGACTTCACGCTGGCCGATGAAGGCCAGTTCGGCCGGCCTGGGCAGGATGGCGCGGGCCTGGCCCATGGCCTGGTCGGTGAGGACGATGGTCGGCACCTGCATGGCTTCTGCCAGATGCACGGCCCATTGCGTGGTGAACAGGCAGTCGGACACCGAGTTGGCGGCGACCACGACATGCGGCGCGTCGCCGTGCAGGCCATACACCGCGATGTTGAGGTCGCTCTGTTCCGACTTGGTGGCGATGCCGGTCGAGGGGCCGACGCGCATCACGTCGACCACCACCAGCGGCACCTCGGCGGCGACGGCGAGGCCCAGCGATTCGATCATCAGCGACAGGCCGGGGCCGGAGGTGGCGGTCATCGCCGGCACGCCGCCGTAGGAGGCGCCGATGATCTGGTTGATCGAGGCCAGTTCGTCCTCGGCCTGCACCAGCATCCCGCCCACTTTTGCCAGCGACGGCGCCAGCCATTCCAGCACTTCGGTGGCCGGCGTGATCGGGTAGGCGGCGACGAAGCGCACGCCGCCGCGGATCACGCCGAGGCCGGTGGCCTCGTTGCCGGTGATGCTCCAGCGCGGCGTGGTCTCGGCGGCAACCGCTGGCAGTTTGGGGATCGCTGGCAGGCTTGCGGCTGCGTCGATGCCGGCAAAGAATGCCGCCATGCTGGCCTCGATCGCTGCTGCGCCCTTCTTCTTCAGGGCGCTTTCGACCACCATGCGCATGGCGGCGGGAGGCAGGCCGATCATCGCGGCGATGGCGCCCAGCGCGACCATGTTGGGGCGGCCGTTCTCGATACCACCGGCGATGTCCGTCATCGGCAGCGCGGCCTGGCGCGGATTGTTCTTCAGCAGGCCGGCGGGCGCGTCGCCGTGAGCCGGATCGCCGACGATCAGGCTGTCGGCGGTGAGCGGAATCTCGGCCGAGAAGCGCGTGATGTTGTCCCAGTCGATCGCCATCAGCAGGTGGAAGCTGTCGTCGTGCGACATGA
>JADYZH010000203.1 GCA_020853215.1 Sulfuritalea sp.
CTGGCCGGCGGCGCCGTGGTGATCGCCGGGACCGCGCTGGTCACCGGCTTTTCGCCGCGAATGCTGGCCTTGCGCAAGGAAGCCGCCAATGCCTGAAACCATGCGCGTGGAACGCGACGGGGAATGGCAGCGCCGATACGATGCGGTGGCGCGGGCCATCGCCTTCATCCGCGCCAATGCCGCGCGCCAACCGGAGCTGGCCGAGGTCGCCGCCGCTGCGCACTTGAGCGAGTTCCACCTGCAGCGACTGTTCTCGGCCTGGGCCGGGCTTTCGCCCAAGCGCTTCCTGCAATACCTGACCAAGGAGCATGCGCGCGCGGCGCTGCGGGCTTCGGCCGGGGTGCTCGACGCGGCGCTGGACGCCGGCCTTTCCGGCCCCGGCCGGCTGCATGACCTGATGGTGAGTTGCGAGGCGCTGACGCCGGGCGAGATCCGCGCCGGGGGCGCAGGAGTCGAGCTGCGCCACGGCATCGCCGCCACGCCGCTGGGCGAGGCGCTGTTCGGCTGGACACCGCGCGGCCTCTGTCATCTTGCTTTCGTCGACGCCGACGCCAATGCGAAGCTGGCGATCCTGCGTGCGGACTGGCCGGCGGCGCACCTGATGCCCGACGCCGACGGCGCCGCCGCAATGGCGCGGCGCGTCTTTCCCGCCCTGCCTGAGCCCGGCCGCCTGCACCTGCTGCTGAAGGGCACCAACTTCCAGATCAAGGTCTGGGAGGCGCTGCTAAAGATCCCGCCGGCATCGCTGGTTTCCTACAGGCAGCTCGCCGGCCATCTGGGCATACCGCGCGCCGCGCGCGCCGTCGGCTCGGCCGTCGGCGCCAACCACATCGCCTGGCTGATTCCCTGCCACCGGGTGATCCGCGACGACGGCGGTTGCAGCAACTACCGCTGGGGCGTGGAACGCAAGCTGGCGCTGCGGGCGTGGGAGGCGGGTCGGGCCGAAGCTGCACGCTGAATCAGAACCGGCACTGGCAATACGGCGATCTCAGAGCCCGGCGTGGGTCTCCCAGAATCGTGCTGGCGTGACGATGGGGTAGCGATTGGCGAGCGCCAGCAGATCCTTGTCGCCGGTGATCAGATAATCCGCGCCGCTGCCTATGCGTGCCGCCAGGAGAGCGCCCAACACGGGCTGGTCGGCTTGGTCGCGCAGTTCCGGGTCGGCGGCGGTAACCGGCTCCACAAGTTCTGCCTGGATCGCCAGAATATCGACCAAGTCATCTATCTCAGCCGGGCTCAGTCCATGCCGCTGCTTCAACCGGGGCAGCACACGCCGCAGTTCATCGAGGATGTATCCGCAGAGCAGAACGTCAACGGAACCATGGCGCCAGGAGGCCAGGATCTTGCCGGGTACGCTGGCCGGATAGGCGATGCCCGACAACAGCACATTGGTGTCGAGCACCACGCGCAGGCTGGCCACGCGATCAGACCTTGCTCGCGACCCGGCGCGACCGCGCCCTTTCCTTGCCGACCGCCGCGTTGATTTCGGCCAAGCCCTCCGCCTCAGGCACGCCGGCAAACCCGGCTTCGATGCGCTGGCAGAGGGCGTCGAAGCGGGCCTGCATACGGCGGATGCGCTCGAACAGGCGCGCATCTACCAAGGCCGCTACCGGCTTACCATCCTTGTTGATGACCACACTTTCGTGGCGATACTGCACCTGGTTAAGCATTTCGCCGAGGTTCTGGCGGAAATTGACGGCGCTGGTTTCGGTAATCATCTGATCCTCACAATTACAATGATCGTTATGGTCATTATGATTTAATGACGTACAGGCGTCAAGGGATGAATCCAGCCAAGTTGCTTAGCGCCGCGCAAACCGAGGAGACGACGCATACCAAACCACGCGAGGGGCTGGCTAGCTTTGATGGCACCAACGTCTCTTGAACCTTGGATGGCACCAACGCCACTTGAGAGCGCAACGTGTGACTTCGCCGAATAGGTAAGCAGCCTTTCATCGTGCTAAACGGCTAACCTGCAGTTGACCGGTACATTGCCGCCCGACTTCTGCCTCCGGCGCAGCGTCAGTGTCGTGTTTGACCAGCCGCCGCGCGCGGAAACCCGACACAGACTTGTGTGGCGGCATCGGTACCGGTCGCTTGCGGCCCCGCGCGCGTCACTCGAGGAACCGCATCAGCCCTTGTTCGCCAGGTAATTCATCGGCCCGCCGGTATAGGGCGCGAAGCCGGTACCGAAGATGACGCCGGCGTCAGCCAGCTCGGCATCGGCGACCACGCCTTCCTGCACCAGGCGCTGCGTGGCATCGAGCAGGGGCTTCAGCATGCGCTGCGCCAACTCCGTATTCGCCGTGTCGCTACCACCGACTTTTTGCGCCTTGCCATCGACCCAGGTGTAGAAACCCTGGCCGGACTTCTTGCCCAGCTTGCCGGCGTCGAACAGTTCGACCAGCTTCTTCGGCGGCACGGCGTCGGCCACCAGTTGCTTGCCAGCGTGCACGGCGACGTCGAGGCCGACGGTGTCGGCCAGTTCGATCGGGCCCATGGGCATGCCGAAGGCGGCCAGCGCGGCATCGATGGTTTCCGGTGCGATGCCCTCGTCCACGCACTTCATGGCCTCGTTCATGTAGGGGCCGAGCACGGCATTGACCAGGAAGCCCGGCGCGTCCTTGACCGGCAGCGGCAGCTTGTCGATCCTGCGCACGAAGGCGGCCGCCTTCTGCGCCGCCTCGGGCGCGGTCTTCTCGCCGGCCACCACTTCAACCAGCGGCATCATCGCCACCGGGTTGAAGAAGTGGATGCCGACCAGGCGCGAGGGATCCTTGAAGGTCGCCGCGATGTCGGCCAGCTTGAGCGAGGAGGTGTTCGATGCGATCACGGCATCCGGCCTGGCGCGTGCCTCGATGTCGGCGAACAGCTTCTGCTTGGCGTCGAGGTTCTCGAAAATCGCCTCGATGATGACATCGGCCTGGCGCACGCCATCGCCTTTCGGATCTGCGATCAGGCGATCGAGCGCGAAGCGGGCCAGCTTCCTGTCGCGCAGTTTCTTCTCGAAGAATTTCGCCGCGCGCCCCACCGCCGGGGCAATGCGCTCGACGCTCTGGTCCTGCAGCGTCACGGTCATGCCGCGCAGCGCGCACCAGGCGGCGATGTCGCCACCCATGACGCCGGCGCCGACCACATGCACGTGGCGCGGCGCGAACGACTTGGCCTCCTTGCCGAAACCCTTGAGCCGGTCCTGCAGGAAGAAAACCTTGATCAGGTTGCGCGTGGTCGAGTGCCGGATCAGCGCATCGAGCGAGGTCGGCTGGTCGGCCGGCACGGCCAGCGTGTTGCCGCCGTAGTTCTGCCACTGGTCGATGATCGCGTAAGGCGCCGGGTAATGTTCGGGACGCGCGCGCTTCGCCACCTGCTTCTTCGCACCCTTGGCGACCATGCCCTTGAGCGGACCGTTCATCAGCTTCTGCATGAACGGCAGTTGCGCCTGGCGCGGCGGCTTGCCGGACAATACCAGCATGCGCGCGGCGTTTTCCATGACGCGCGGCGGCACGCAGGCGTCGGCCAGGCCCATTTTCTTCGCGCGCTTGGCGTCGATGTTCTTGCCGGTCAGCATCATGTCCAGCGCCGCGGCCGGGCCGACGATCTGCGGCAGGCGCAGCATGCCGCCCCAGCCGGGGACGATGCCGAGCATCACTTCCGGCAGCGCGAACTTGGTGCCGGGCTCGTCGACCGCGATGCGGTAGCGGCAGGCCAGCGCCAGCTCGGTGCCGCCGCCCATGCAATGGCCGCGCACCAGCGCCAGCGTCGGGTACTTCACGGCAGCAAGCCGGTTGTAGGCATCCCAGCCGCGCTGGATCAGGGCGCGGGCCTTTTCCGGCGTATCGGCGGTAGTGAATTCCTCGATGTTGGCGCCGGCGATGAAGCCGGCGTCCTTGGCCGACTTGAACACCAGCCCCCTGGGCGGCGTCCTTTCGCAGTCGTCGAGGATCAGGCCCAGTTCGGCCATGACCTCCGCGCCGAGGGTATTGGTCGAGGAATTCGCGGTATCGAGGATGGCCCAGGCCAGGCCCGCATTTTGGTCACCTGTCTCGCGTTCGAGCTTCCAGTGCTTGTAAGTCATCAAACTGCCTCCACCAAAACAGCGCCGCCCTGACCGCCACCGATGCAGATCGTGGCGATGCCGCGCTTCTTGTTTTCCCGACGCAGGACATGCAGCAGGTGCAGCACGATGCGCGCGCCCGAAGCGCCAACCGGATGGCCGAGCGCGATGGCGCCGCCGTCGATGTTGAGCCTGGTTTCATCAAGCTTGCCCAGCGGTGCATCGAGGCCGAGCTGCTCCTGGCAGTAAGCGGGATCTTCCCAGGCCTTGATGCAGCCCATGACCTGGGCGGCGAAGGCTTCGTTGATCTCCCAGGCATCGAGGTCGTTCAAGCCCAGTCCGTGGCGCTGCAGGATGGGCGTCGCGGCATGCACCGGGCCCAGGCCCATCTGCGCCGGGTCGAGGCCTGCCCACTGCGTGTCGGTGATCTTGCCGATGGGCGTCAGCTGGTACTTCTCGACCGCCGCGGCGGAGGCCAGCAGCAGCCAGGCCGCGCCGTCGGTGATCTGCGAGCTGTTGCCCGGCGTGATCTTGCCGTAGGTACGGTCGAAGAAGGGCTTGAGCTTGGCCAGCCCGGCAATGTTCGAATCGTGGCGCACGCCGTCGTCTTCGGCATAGACCTTGCCGTTGGTATCGATCAGCGGCACGATTTCGTCGAAGTGCCCGGCCTTCTGCGCCGCCGATACCTTCTGGTGGCTGCCGACCGAGAAGCCATCCATCTGCAGGCGCGAGATGCCGAACTTCCAGGCCAGGTTCTCGGCGGTCTGGCCCATCATCAGGTTGACTACCGGGTCGGTGAGCCCCTTGACGATGCCGATCACCGGCGCCAGCACGGCGCCCGGGCGCAGTTTGGCAAACATGCCGAGCCTGGCGCCCAGCGTGCGCGCCTGTGCCATGTGCGAGAACCACAGCACCATCTTGTCGGAGTAGAGCAGCGGGGCGCGCGAGAGCGCATCGACGCCGCCGGCCAGCACCAGTTGCGAGCGTCCGCTGTGGATGTTGGCGATGGCCGAGTCGATGGCCTGCATGCCCGAGGCGCAGTTGCGCATCACGGTCCAGCCCGGCACCTTGTTGCCGCAGCCGAGGCGCAGACTGATGACGCGGCCGATATTCACTTCATCGACGCTGGGGCTGGCGCAGCCGACGATGACCTCGTCGAGGTCTTCCGCCGCAAAGGGCTGCCGCGCCAGCAGCGCGCGCCCGGAAATCGTGGCGAGATCGGAAGCCGAGAAGGGGCCGGGGACGTTGCGCGACTTGAGGAACGGCGAGCGCGCGCCATCGACGATATAGACGGGTTCGAACTTCATTGGCATCCTTGGCTGAAAAGGCGTTTTATCCGCAGATTTCGCAGATTACGCAGATGACTCACTGCACTTAATCTGTGCAAATCGGCGAAATCTGCGGACAACGGGTTTAGGCTACCTTGCGCAGAATTTGCGTTGCCCCGGACTGCTCGGTCGCAAAATCCTGCGGGAAATCATCCACCGCGATGGCGCGATCGCGCAGCACGGCGCGGCGTTGCAGCAGCGCGTGCTCCTCGGCGGTGATGATGCCGGCTTCGAGGGCGTGGGCCGCCATGGTCGCCGTGTCGCCGGCGCCGACTTTTCCTTCCTTCACCGCCTTGCGGATGCGCAGCTCGACCGGCTCGGCGGCCACCGTGGCTTCCAGCGCGAGCTCGATGACACCGACGGCATCCGCTTCGTCCCTCGGCACGAACATGCCGGCGGTGAGGCGGTCGCGCGTGGCCGAGGGTTCGATCAGCAAGCGCGCCACCTCGTGGCCGAGCTTGTCCGAGGGCACCTCGTAGGGTCGGCCGAGCGGGAAGATGTACCAGTGCAGCAGGGCGGCGATGAATCGGTTCGGGTAGTTGGAAATCACGCCCTCGAAGGCGTTCTGCATCCGGAACATGGCGTCCCAGATCGCCCAGTGCATCAACGGCGCGTCTTCAGCCTGGCGGCCTTCGGCCTCGTAGCGCTTGAGCGTGGCCGAAGCGAGGTACATCAGCGAAAGGATGTCGCCCAGGCGCGCGGAGAGCTTCTCCTTGCGCTTGAGGTCGCCGCCCATGACGAACATCGAAACGTCGGCGAGGAAGGCGAAGGCCGCCGAGAAACGCGAGAGCTGCTGGTAGTAGCGCCGCGTCTCCGGCGCCACGTTCGATGGTACCGCGGCGAAATTGGATCCGGTGAGGCCCATGCTCCAGGAGCGGAAGCCGCGCGTCCAGATGAACCCCAGGTGGGCGGCGAAAGCGGCATCGAAATCGCGCAGGCCTTCTACCGCATCCGGATTCCTCGCCGCCGCCATTTCCTTCAGCACGTAAGGGTGGCAGCGGATCGCGCCCTGGCCGAAGATGATCAGGCTGCGCGTCAGGATGTTGGCGCCCTCGACCGTGATCGCCACCGGCATCTGCTGGTAGGCGCGGCCCATGAAGTTGTTGGGACCGAGGCAGATGCCCTTGCCGCCGAGGATGTCCATGGCGTCGTTGACCACCTGGCGCGTACGCTCGGTGACGTGGTACTTGACGATGGCGGAGACCACCGAGGGTTTCTCGCCGAGGTCGATGGCGCCGGCCGTCATGGTGCGCGCCGCGTCCATCGCGTAAAGGTTGCCGCCCATGCGTGCCAGCGGCTCCTCGATGCCCTCGAAGCGGCCGATGGCGGTCTTGAACTGGCTGCGGACGCGGGCGTAGGCGCCGGTGGCGCGCACCGCGAGCTTGGACATGCCGGTGTTGGACGAGGGCAGTGATATCGAGCGCCCCGCCGCCAGGCACTCCATCAGCATGCGCCAGCCCTGGCCGGCCATCGCCGGACCGCCGATGATCCAGTCCAGCGGCATGAAGACGTCCTTGCCCGAATTCGGGCCGTTCTGGAACACGGCATTGAGCGGGAAATGGCGGCGGCCGATGTTCACGCCGGGATGATCGGTCGGCACCAGCGCGCAGGTGATGCCGAGGTCGTCCTTGCCGCCGAGCAGGTGTTCGGGGTCCTGCAGGCGGAAGGCCAGGCCTAGTATCGTGCAGATCGGGCCCAGCGTGATGTAGCGCTTGTCCCAGGTGACGCGCATGCCGATGACTTCTCTGCCCTGCCACTGGCCCTTGCACACGATGCCGAGGTCGGGGATCGAGGCCGCGTCGGAGCCGGCCTGCGGGCTGGTCAGCGCGAAGGCGGGAATCTCCTGTCCCCTGGCCAGGCGCGGCAGGTAGTAATCCTTCTGTTCCTCGGTGCCGTAATGCAGCAGCAGCTCGGCCGGGCCCAGCGAGTTCGGCACCATCACGGACACAGCCACGGCCGAGCAGCGCGTGGACAGCTTCTGCACCACCATCGAGTGCGCGTAGGCCGAAAATTCGAGGCCGCCATAGCGCTTCGGGATGATCATGCCGAGAAAGCCCTTTTCCTTGACGTAGGCCCAGACCTCGGGCGGCAGGTCGTGATGGATCTGGGTCGTGTCCCAATCCTGCGACATGGCGCACAGCGCCTCGCACTCGTTGTCGAGGAAGGATTGCTCGGCGGGCGTCAGCTTCGGCTGCGGATAGGACAGCAATTTCCCCCAGGCCGGCTTGCCGGAAAAGAGCTCGCCTTCCCACCAGACGGTACCGGCTTCCAGCGCTTCCCTTTCGGTCTGCGACATGGCGGGCAACATCTTCTTGTAGATGGCGAAGATCGGGCCGGTGAAGACGGCGCGGCGCAAGGGCGGCAGCAGCAGCACGGCAACGGCGGCGGCAAATGTGGCGATGAGGATCAGGAACCAGGTCATGGAATTCTCCTAGGGTCAGGCCGCGCGCCGGGCGCGCGGTTTTTTGGCCGGTTTGGCAACAACTTCGGGGAGTGGCGCGCGCAGGCCGCCGATGAGGAAGCTCATCAGCCGCGCATACAGCGCCTCGGGATCGGAATCGTCAATCGGGCCCAGCATGCGCAGGGCATCGGTGCCGGATATCGCGTAAGACAGCGCGCCCATCATGAAATGGAAGCGCCAGAGGAACTCTTCCTGCGGCACGTCGGGCAGGGCCTTGAAGAAGGCGCTCTTGAAGCGCTCGATCACCTCGGCGTATTCCTCGGCGAGGAACTTGCGCACGAACTCGGTGGGCTCGGTATAGCTGCGGCCCAGCAGGCGCATGAAGGTTCGGCCGCCGTTATGGTCGGCGGCCATGCGGATCGCGACACCGAAGAATGCTTCGACGATCTGCCGCGGCTTGAGCGGCGCGCCCCGGGCCTCTTCTTCAAAAGCGGTCAGGGCACCGATGCGCTGCTCGTTGAGCCAGGTCAGGCGGCGGCGGAACACCGCCTCGACCAGCGCCTCCTTGGAGCCGAAGTGGTAATTCACCGCGGCCAGGTTGGCCTGCGCCTCGGCGGTAATCATGCGCAGGGTGGTCGCGTCGAGGCCGTGGCTGACGAACAGGCTTTCGGCGGCGTCGAGGATGCGGGTGCGAGTGTCGGTTTCCACGGGATGGCAGGCCTC
>JADYZH010000204.1 GCA_020853215.1 Sulfuritalea sp.
CGGACGCAGCGCGACCTGGGTGAAACGTCCACCACCGTCGGCATCCTCCACCATCGTCCCCGTCGCATCGTCCTGGTAGGCCAGCACCGTGATCCCCTCCCGGGCGCACAGGTGGAGGTACCACAGCATGTGGCAGGACGACAGCGAAGCGACCAGCAGGTCCTCCGGATTCCAGCGCGTGGCGTCGCCGCGAAACGCCGGGTCGGAGGAACCCGCCAGGTCCGGCCGGCCGGCGGCGGAAATCACATGGTCGCGCGAGTAGGCCCGATAGCCGGCGGTGCCTTCGCCCAGGTTGCCGGTCCATACGGTGCGGGTGGCGTAGCTGTGCTGCTTGTCGTGGGGCATGGCAGGTCCCTCAGGATCGGGTATCGGAAAGCTTATGCGCGGAACCATGGCTGCGCCGGAACAGCACCCATCCATAGACCGCGAGATTGATGACGATGACCAGCGTACCGAGAATGTACTGCAGGCGCTCGTTCAGCCCCGCAGGATAAATGATCGGGATCAGGTAGTGCTCGATGAAACTGCCGGAGTAACCCGCCTCGCCCGCGGCTCGGCGCAGCCCTTGTTCCAGCGGCGTCAGCGGGCAGATGCCGTGACGGAACTCGATGGCCGCCGCCCACAAGACCGCTGGCAGGTGCAGGGCGGCAGCCCATTTTCGGCGCAAGAGCAGAAAGCCGCCGAAAACGACGAACAGTATGAAGCCGAAATGCAGCAGGACAACGCCGTCGGCAAGGATGCGTTCGATCATGGAGCTTCCGGGAAGCGGTGGTCCGGACTCCATTGTTTCACTCCTGCCGCCTTCATGCATCGCCCGGAAGCGGCATTCCCGCCAGACGCAGACAAACGGCTGGCGTAGTATCCTTCATGTAATCGGATTGACTACCTTGTTCCGGTCGCTGCGGCGCGGAACCGACAGGGGTTGCGAAAATGCACAAGCCATTGATCATCCTGATGCTGCTGGTCGCGCAAGGCGCCATGGCCCAGGGCCGTCTGCCGCCGTGTCCGGCGTCAAGCGAAAGCCCCTGGAGCAACTGCGCCGGCGAACATATCGCTCCCAGCGGTGAGAAATACGTCGGCGAGTTCCTGAACGGTGAACGTCACGGCCAGGGCAGCTACACCTGGCCCGGCGGTGACAGGTACGTCGGCGAGTTCAGGAACCAGAAATTCCACGGCCAGGGCACCTTCACTTTCGCCAACGGCGACAGGTATGCCGGCGAATTCAAGGACGACCAGTTCCACGGAAAAGGCAGTTTTACCTCTGCCAAGGGGGACAAGTACGTCGGTGAATTCGTGAACCAGAAGTTCAACGGCAAGGGTACCCTCACTGCCGCCAATGGCGACAAGTACGTCGGCGAGTTCAAGGACGACAAGTTCAGCGGCCAGGGCACCCTCAGCTTCTCCAACGGCGAAACCTACGTCGGGGAATTCAAGAACGACAAGTTCCACGGCAAAGGCACATACTCCTTTGCCGATGGCGGCAAGTACATCGGCGAATTCAGGGACGGGCTGCGTAACGGACAAGGCACCCATAGCCGGCCCAATGGCATCGAGTACGTCGGAGAGTTCAGCAATGGCAAGTACAACGGACAAGGCACGCTGACCTTCCCCAACGGCCCCAGGTATGTCGGCGAATTCAAGGATGGCGAATACCATGGCAAGGGCACCCTGATCTCCCCCAATGGCGCCGAATTCGTCGGCGAGTTCAGGGATGGCAAACGCATCGGAGCCGCCGACGAGTGAGATCCCGACGGAGCGATTCCGAAGTCGAGACCCTGTACGCGAACCCCTGCTGCCGGCCCCGCAACGAACCCGGGGAGCGGAAATTCAGGACACTACCTCAGGAAAACGTCACCGCGCCTGGGTTTTTTGCCCGCCGGCTGCCGTGGCATTCAGCGTCAGTTCGGGACGCGCACCATCGCCGGCAGCGGCGCCCTTGAGCCGACCGAGCGAGTTGTCGACATCGGCCACCCTTTCCCCGGCCGTCGGGTGGGTCTTGTAAAGCGCGGCCAGGGCATTGGTGTCGGCCTTGAGCGCGGCCAGGCGCTGCATGAAATTCAGGCAGGCCGCCGGGTCGTATCCGGCGCGCGCCGCCAGCAGGATGCCGTCTTCATCCGCCTCGCGCTCCGAACTGCGGTCGAGGCGGCGGTTGAATATCTCCTTGCTCTCGCCGATCAGCAGGCGGCGGTACTCCTCGGAGGAGCCGGCCCTGGCGGTTGCGGACAGCGCACTGGCACCTGCGGATACCAGCAGGCTTTTCTGCAGCACGGCGATGTGGTGGCGACGGGTCACGTGGCCGATTTCGTGGCCCAGCACGCAGGCCAGTTCGGCTTCGTTCGCAACGTGGCCCAACATGCCGCGGGTGACGAGGATGGTGCCGCCCGGCGCGGCAAAGGCGTTGATCGCGTCCGACTCGACGGCGGCGAAGCGCCAGGGCAGGTCGGGGCGCGAGGACTGCAGCGCGATCCAGACCCCGATCTGGTTCAGGCGGTGCTGCAGGCCCGTGTCCCTGATCGGCGGATAGCTGCCCAGCGTCGCCGCGACGACTTCCTTGCCGATGGCGAGTTCCTCCTCCTCGCTCATCGAACCGACCGACTGGCTCTTGGCCAGGTTCTTCGCCGTATCGAAGATCGAGCCCAGGTCGAGGCTGCGCGATTGCGCCCGGATGCCGGGCGCAAACAGTACCAGGGCCGCTACCAAAAGGCTGGAATGGAGCAACAGGTGGAGTCTCATGGCGATCCCTTGTGTGGGCAGGCCGCGCCGGCCTATTCGTAAGTCACCGGTCGTGCCGCAAGTCCGCGCCGCGCCGCGGCGGCTTCGGCTTCCTTGCGCCCGACGGCCCAGCCCTCAAGCAGCCTGGCGTCGCCGGCGGCCGGCGCCGCGGTTTTGGCATCGCCCTCGTCGATCCCCCGCACGCCGAGCACCGCGGTCTGGCCTTTCTGGGCCGGGGCCGCCGTCTCCTTGCCACTTACCGCGCCGGTCACCGAGCGCAGCAGGTCGGAAAGGCCCCCGCCCTGGGCCAGGGCGACCGGCGACAGGGTGCACAACAGCAGCAGGGAAAGAAGGGTTTTCATGGCAAATCCGATTTACCTGTTACTTTACCAATTTAGTGGCACTGTTTGCGTCCAGCGTCGGGCCGGTGCCGATGACGAATATCGATATTCCCTGACCGGGGCCGGCCGGCTTCCAGGGTGTCCCCTTTCACCCTCCCACAAAGAGGGATGCTGCCAAGAAAATTTGCGCCGCGTCCAGTTGTTAGAATCTAAAGCATGATGCGTCGCGCCCCACCCGCCATGGCCCTGCCAGGCCCCGTTCCGGAAACCCGCCACGACTGGGAGACCATCAAGACCCTGCTGCCCTACCTCTGGGAGTGGAAATGGCGGGTCGTGATAGCGCTGAGCTGCCTGCTGCTGGCCAAGCTGACCAGCGTCGGCGTGCCGCTGGTGTTCAAGGACATCATCGACACCTTCACCCTGCCGGGCGCCAACAAGCTGGAACAGGCCGTCCTGCTGGTGCCGCTGGGCCTGCTGGCGGCCCACGGCGCCTTGCGCTTTGCCACCGTACTGTTCACCGAGCTGCGCGAGATCTTCTTCGCCCGCGTCACGCAACGCGCGGTGCGCACCATCACGTTGCAGGTGTTCGAGCACCTGCATTCGCTCTCCCTGCGCTTCCACCTCGACCGCCAGACCGGCGGCCTGACGCGCGACATCGAACGCGGCACGCGTTCGATCGGCTCGCTGATCAGTTACACACTGTATTCGATCCTGCCGACGCTGGTCGAGATCCTGCTGGTGCTGGGCATCCTCGGCTTCCGCTACGACAAGGATTTCATGCTGATCACGCTGGTCACGCTGGTGCTCTACGTGAGCTTCACCATCGTCGTCACCAACTGGCGCACCGTGCTGCGGCGTGAAGTCAACGAACTCGATTCGGCGGCCAACGTGCGCGCGGTGGACAGCCTGATCAACTTCGAGACGGTCAAGTACTTCAACAACGAGCGCTGGGAACACGACCGCTACGACGAACAGATGCAGAAGTGGGAAGCGGCGCAGATCAGGAGCCAGATCTCGCTGTCCTGGCTCAATCTCGGCCAGTCGCTGATCATCGCCGCCGCCGTGACGCTGATGATGTGGCGCGCCGCAACCGGCGTCGCCGCCGGCCAGATGACGGTGGGCGACATCGTGCTGGTCAACGCCTTCCTGATCCAGCTCTACATGCCGCTCAACCACCTCGGCGTGCTCTACCGCGAGATCCGCCAGTCGCTGACCGACATCGAACGCATGTTCGGCCTGCTCGGCAAGAACCGCGAAATCCAGGATGCGCCGGATGCACGGCCGCTGTTCCCGGCAAATCCCGATGGAAAAACCGGCGGCCCGTGCGAAATCGAGTTCGAGGATGTCGGCTTCGCCTACGAGGCCAACCGGCAGATCCTGTTCGACGTAAACATAAAAGTCGGCGCCGGCGAGACGGTGGCCGTGGTGGGGCAAAGCGGTTCCGGCAAGTCCACCCTGGCGCGCCTCCTGTTCCGCTTCTACGACACCACGACCGGCTCGGTGAAGATCAACGGCTCCGACCTGCGCGCGCTACAGCAGGCCTCGGTGCGTGCCGCGATCGGCATCGTGCCGCAGGACACGGTACTGTTCAACGACACCATCTTCTACAACATCCAGTACGGCCGGCCGACGGCGCCGCGCGAGGAAGTCATCGCCGCGGCCCAGGCGGCGCACATCCACGACTTCATCGAACGCCTGCCGGACGGGTACAACACGCGCGTCGGCGAACGCGGCCTCAAGCTCTCGGGCGGCGAGAAGCAGCGCGTCGCGATCGCCCGCGCGCTCCTGAAGAATCCGCCGATCCTGATTTTCGACGAAGCCACCTCGGCGCTCGACTCCAAGACCGAGAAGGCGATCCAGGCCGAACTGGAACAGGCGGCCGTCGGCCGCACCACCCTGATCATCGCCCACCGGCTGTCCACGGTAATGAATGCCGACGAGATCCTGGTGCTCGACGCCGGGCGCATCGTCGAACGCGGCGCCCATCGCACGTTACTCGAGCGCGGGGGCCTTTACTCGCAAATGTGGGCCTTGCAGCAGCAGGAACATGAAGTTTAGGTGTAATCTAGTCGCCGCCCCGTCCGCATTGCGGCGTGAGTGCAAGCATCGCAGGCAGGACCCAACCGAAGTCAGATAAATAATTACATTACAGGAGACCACCATGATCCGTCGCGCCGCAGTTGTTGCTTCCATCACCCTCACGACCCTTTCCCTGCCAGCCTTCGCCCAGGACAGTGGCACGCTCAAGAAAATCAAGGACAGCGGCGCCGCCACCATGGGCGTGCGCGAGTCCTCCGGCGGCCTTTCCTTCACCCTCGGCGACGGCAAGTTCGCCGGCTTCCATGTCGAGCTCTGCCAGCGCGCGCTGGCCGACGTGCAGAAGCAGCTCGGCCTGGCCAAGCTGGACATCAAGTACCAGCCGGTGACCTCGCAGAACCGCATCCCCCTGATGCAGAACGGCACCATCGACATCGAGTGCGGTTCGACCACCAACAATGCCGGTCGCCAGAAGGACGTTTCCTTCGCCGTCACCACCTTCGTCGAGGAAGTCCGCATCGCGGTCAAGGCCAACTCCGGCATCACCTCGATCGCCCAGCTCAACGGCAAGAACGTCGCCACCACCACCGGCACCACCTCCGTGCAGCTGCTGCGCAAGCACGAGCGCGGCACCGGCGTGAACTTCAACGAAGTGTTCGGCAAGGACCACGCCGACAGCTTCCTGCTGCTGGAATCCGGCCGCGCCGACGCCTTCGTCATGGACGGCCAGATCCTTGCCGGCAACATCGCCAAGTCGAAGAACCCGGGGGATTACAAGATCGTCGGCGAGGTGCTCTCGGTCGAGCCGATCGCCATCATGGTGCGCAAGGATGATCCGGCCTTCAAGAAGGCGGTGGACAACAGCCTATCGGCCTTGATGAAGTCCGGCGAAATGGCCAGGATCTACGACAAGTGGTTCATGCAGCCGATCCCGCCGACCAA
>JADYZH010000205.1 GCA_020853215.1 Sulfuritalea sp.
CGGCGGCGCAGCGCGCCCAAGTGCGGGCTGCCTCGTCGGCGGGCCAGACCTGCGGGTGCCGCTCGGCCAGGTACTCGGCGATGGCCAGCGAATCCCAGACCACGGTGTCGCCATCCTCCAGCCAGGGCACACGGCCGGAGGGAGAGATGCCGCGGAAGTCGGTCGGACTACCGGGCGTGAAGCGGTGCAGTTGCTCGGTGAAGGGAATGCCCAGTGCCCGCATCAGCACCCAGGGCCGCAGCGACCAGGAGGAGTAGTTCTTGTTGGTGATGTGCAGGGTGTACATGCGCTCAAACCCGGATGGTTTCGTCGAGCGTGATATCGACCATCAGATCGTTCGAGATGCGCTCCAGTTCCCCGGTCAACGCGGAAACATCGAGGTCCGGCGCGGCCGTCAGTTCGGCCACGGCATGGAACAGCACGGCGGCCGACATCGGCGCGCTGGAGGTGTGGGTGTCGAGGCTTTCGACATTGACCGCGTGGTGCGCCAGTACCTGCGACACCTCGCGCACGATGCCGATGCGGTCGTGGCCGACCAGCGCCAGCTTCAGCCGCCGTCCCGCAGGCGCCGACTTTTGAAGGGTGGCCGATTCCACCGTGACTTTCAGCCCCTTGAGCTGGCCCAATGCCGTGCCCAGTGCCTCCGCTTGCGCGGCACCGACGCTGAGCTCGACGATGCCGGCGAACTTGCCGGCCAGTTGCGCCATCGAGGATTCCAGCCAGTTGCCCTGATGGGCGCTGATCGCGGCGGAAAGTTCGCCGACCAGGCCGGGGCGATCGTCGCCGATGACGGTAAGAACGAGATGGACGGGCGCTTGGCTCATGTGTAATTCTCCATCGGCACGCAGCCGCAGAACAGGTTGCGGTCGCCGTGCACGTCGTCGATGCGATTCACGAACGGCCAGAACTTGTTCTCGGCCACCCAGGGCAGCGGGAATACGGCTTGCTCGCGCGTGTAGGGCCGGGTCCATTCGCCCATCAGGTCGGCCTCGGTGTGCGGTGCGTGCTTGAGCGGGCTTTGCTCCAGCGTCCATTCGCCGGTCTCGATCATCCGGATCTCGTCGCGGATGCTGCACATCGCGGCGCAGAAGCGGTCGAGCTCGGCCTTGTCTTCCGATTCGGTGGGTTCCACCATCAGCGTGCCGGCGACCGGGAAGCTCACCGTCGGCGCGTGGAAGCCGTAGTCCATCAGGCGCTTGGCGATGTCGATCTCGGCCACTCCCGTGGCGGCCTTGATGGCGCGCACGTCGAGGATGCATTCGTGGGCCACGCGGCCCTGGCGGCCGGTGTAGAGCACCGGGTAATGGTCCTTGAGTTTCGCCGCGACGTAGTTGGCATTCAGGATCGCGATCTCGGTGGCGCGGGTGAGGCCGGTGCCGCCCATCATGGTGATGTACATCCAGGAGATCGGCAGGATGGACGCCGAGCCCCAAGGCGCGGCCGACACTGCGTGCTGGCCGCCGTGCGGGCCGGGTACGTTCTGCACCGAGTGGTTGGCCATGTAGGGAGCGAGGTGGGCCTTGAGGCCGATCGGTCCCATGCCCGGCCCGCCGCCGCCGTGCGGGATGGCGAAGGTCTTGTGCAGGTTGATGTGCGAGACGTCGGCGCCGATGTCCGCCGGGCGGCAGAGGCCGACCTGGGCGTTGAGGTTGGCGCCGTCCATGTACACCTGGCCACCGTGGGCATGCACGATGGCGCAGATGTCACGCACCGATTCCTCGAACACGCCGTGGGTGGAGGGGTAGGTAATCATCAGGCAGGACAGGTTCGTGGCATGTTGCGCGGCCTTGGCCTTGAGGTCGGCGACATCGACGTTGCCGCTGTCGTCGCAGGCCACGGCCACGACCTCCAGCCCGCACATCTGCGCCGTGGCCGGGTTAGTGCCGTGGGCCGACTTCGGGATCAGGCAGATGTTGCGATGGCCCTGGCCGTTGGCTTCCTGGAAGCGGCGGATCGATACCAGCCCGGCGTATTCGCCCTGCGCGCCGGAATTCGGCTGCATGCAGACGGCATCGAAGCCGGTGATCGCCTTGAGCTGGTTCTCCAGCCCGGTGATCAGTTCGACGTAGCCCTGCGCCTGGTCGAGCGGGGCGAAGGGATGCATCTGGGCGAACTCGGGCCAGGACACCGGGATCATCTCGGCGGCGGCGTTGAGCTTCATGGTGCAGGAGCCGAGCGGGATCATCGCGTGGTCCAGCGCCAGGTCGCGGTTCTGCAGGCGCTTGAGGTAGCGCAGCATGCCGTGCTCGGTGTGGTGCGTGTTGAATACCGGATGTTGCAGGATCGGTTCGCGCCGCTGCAGCGTGACGGGAATCGCGCAGGGCCGCGCGGCGTCGAGCGCTTCGACCGGGGCGCCCGTATGGCCGAAGAGTTTCAGCAGTGCGGCGATGTCCTCGCGCGTGGTGGCCTCGTCCACGCTGATGCCGATGGTCTGGTCATCGACGCGGCGCAGGTTGTAGCCGGCGGCGACCGCCGCCTGGATGATCTTCGCCGTGCCGCCGGCGCCGACTTTTACTTCGAAGCTGTCGAAGAAATCGCGCCCCGTGACGCCCAGGGCGCCCGCCAGCAGGGCGGCGAGGCGGTGGATGCGAGAAGCGATGGCGCGCAGACCCAGCGGCCCGTGCCACACCGCGTACATGCCGGCGATGTTGGCCAGCAGCACCTGCGAGGTGCAGATGTTGGAGTTGGCCTTTTCGCGCCGGATGTGCTGCTCGCGGGTCTGCAGCGCCATGCGGTAGGCGGTCTTGCCGCGCGCATCCTTCGAGACGCCGATGATGCGGCCCGGCATCGAGCGCACGTGCGCCTCGCGCGTGGCGAAGAAGGCCGCGTGCGGGCCGCCGAAGCCCATCGGGACGCCGAAGCGCTGCGACGAGCCGAGCGCGATGTCGGCCCCCATCTCGCCGGGCGACTTGAGCAGCACCAGCGCCATCAGGTCGGAGGCGACGGCGACCACGCCGCCCTTGTTCTTCACCTCGGCGATCGCGGTGGTCAGGTCGGCGATCTCGCCGCGTGCGTTGGGATACTGGAACAGGGCGCCGAACAGGTCGTGCCGGTGGGCATCTTCCGGCTTGCCATAAACCAGGTCGAAGCCGAAGAAGCCGGCGCGCGTCCGGATCACGTCGATGGTCTGCGGGAAGGCTGCCTCATCAACGAAGAAGGCATTGCCCTTGCTCTTCGAGATGCGCCGCGCCATGGTCATGGCCTCGGCGGCGGCCGTGGCTTCGTCGAGCAGGGAGGCGTTGGCGATCTCCAGGCCGGTGAGGTCGACCACCATCTGCTGGTAGTTGAGCAGGGCTTCCAGGCGGCCCTGGGCGATCTCGGCCTGGTAGGGCGTGTAGGCGGTGTACCAGCCCGGGTTCTCGAACAGGTTGCGCAGGATCACCGGCGGCGTCAGCGTGCCGTAGTAGCCCTGGCCGATCAGCGATTTTTTCAGCACGTTCTTTGCCGCGACGGACTTCAGCGCGGCGAGCGCCGCATGCTCCGGCAGGGCGGCGGGCAGGTCGAGCGGGCGCTGCAGGCGGATCGTCGCCGGCACCGTTTCGCCGATCAGCGTGCGCAGCGAATCGGTGCCGATCGAGGCGAGCATGCCGGCCATGGCATGTTCGTCCGGGCCGATGTGGCGACCGATGAATTCGTCGCGGTTTTCGAGTTCGGTCAGGGGGTGCGAGAGGTGCTCTGCGTGCATGTCGGTGGTCTGCTTTGTCGGGTTGATTGCCACCGCAGAGTCGGCTGTAGGGCGGACTTCAGTCCGCCGGTAAACGATGGCGGACTGAAGTCCGCCCTACAGCCGGCCCCACAATGGGACAGCTATTTCGTGGGTAATGGCTTAGAGCGTGGCCGCGTAGGCTTCGGCGCTCAGCAGGCCGCCCAGTTCGGTCGCGCACGTGCCGGCGTCGGCCGGCTTGATGCGGAACAGCCAGGCCGCATAGGCGTCCTGGTTCACGCTTTCCGGCGCGTCGGCGGCGGCCTGGTTGGCCTCCACCACTTCGCCGGAGACCGGCGAGTAGATGTCGGAAGCGGCCTTCACCGACTCGACCACCGCGCATTCCTCGCCGGTCTTGACCACGCGGCCGACCGCCGGCAGTTCGAGGAAGACGATGTCGCCCAGGGCTTCCTGGGCGTGGTCGGTGATGCCGATGGTGACGCTGCCGTCGGCTTCGAGCCGGGCCCACTCGTGGGACGCGGCGTATTTCAGGTTGTCTGGCGTGTTCATGTGCATTTCCTCAGATCAGGGGCTTGCCGTTACGGACAAAAACGGGTTTGACGACTCGCGTCTTGAGGCGCTTGTCGCGGATCTCGACCTCGACTTCGCTGCCGATGGCGACGGCGAGTGGCAGGCGGGCGAGGGCGATGGACTGGTTCAGGCTGGGCGAGAAACTGCCGCTGGTGGTTTCACCTTCGCCCAGCGGCGAGATGACTTTCTGGTGGGCACGCAGCACACCGCGGTCGAGCAAGAGCAGGCCGGCAAACTGGTTGCGCGGCTGGGTCGCCGCCAGCGCCACCTTGCCAATAAAGTCGCGCACCGGGTCCTTCAGGTCCACGGTCCAGCGCAAGCCGGCCTCGTAGGGCGAGATGTCCTCGTCCATGTCCTGGCCGTAGAGGTTCATGCCGGCTTCGAGGCGCAGGGTGTCCCGCGCGCCCAGGCCGCAGGGCCGCACGCCGGCATCGCGCAACGCCTGCCAGACGCCGGGCGCCGCTTCGGCCGGCACGGTGATCTCGAAGCCGTCCTCGCCGGTGTAGCCGGTGCGGGCGATCAGCCAGTCCCGCCATTCGGCGGCCTGGAACACGCCGAGTTTTTCTGTTGCTGCGCGGGTCTCGGGGAAGGCCGTCGCGAAGCGCTGGCGTGCGTTCGGTCCCTGCACGGCGATCATGGCCACGGCATCGATGCCGGTGGTGCGGCGCTCGTGCGCATCGGGGCCCTGTGCCGCGATCAAGGCCACCGCGTCGTCGTTGATCTTGCGATGGACCTTCAGGGTGGCATCGAATCCGGCGAGGCAGGCGCGCATCCAGGCGATGTCCTTCGCCGTGGTGCCGGCGTTCACCACGATGCGGTAGCGCTCGGGCGTGAAGAAGTACACGATCAGGTCGTCGATCACGCCGCCGGTTTCGTCCAGCATGCAGGAATACAGCGCCTTGCCCGGCACGGTCAGCCTGGCCACGTCGTTGGCCAGCAGGCGGCGCAGGTAGTCGCGGGCGCCGGGTCCGGCGAGGTCCAGCGCGCACATGTGGGAAACGTCGAACATGCCGGCGTCGCGCCGCACGGCGTGGTGTTCCTCGATCTGCGAGCCGTAGTGGATGGGCATCTCCCAGCCGGAGAAATCGACCATCTTCGCGCCGGCGGCGAGGTGGGATGCGTGGAGCGGAGTGCGTAACGGCATGGTGGTCCTCGAACTGATGGCGGCAGGATGCGCGACGGTTTCCGTCATATCCCCGATCTGTCCTTGGCGCCTGAGAGATTTACCCCGTCGGCGGGCAGGCTTCACGATGCTGCAATGAGCTGCCGCTCTCCAGATTTGTGCTGCGTCGTCGGCCCTTTTGCCTGAGCGGTTCCTGGGGGTTGCGCCTTCGGCGGTGACGGTGGGAGTCACTCTCTCCCGACGACCAGCCCGGATTATCCTATAAACGTCCGGATCGCGGTTCGGGAAATCCACCGGCGGCCTTTACCGCGGCCATGGTTTGCTGTACTGTACGAAAAAACAGCCACAGGAGCAGCCCATGGCCCACGATCTGACGCCCCGCCAGCAGGAAATCCTCGATTTCATCCGCAACAGCATGGAAGTCTTCAGCGTGCCGCCGACGCGCGCCGAAATCGCCGGCGCCTTCGGCTTCGCCTCGCCCAATGCCGCCGAGGACCACCTGCGGGCGCTGGCGAAGAAGGGCGCGATCACGCTCGAACCCGGCTCGGCGCGCGGCATCCGCCTGGTCGAGCAGCTCGGCCTGCCGCTGATCGGCACGGTGGCGGCCGGCAGCCCGCTGCTGGCGGTGGAGAACCGCCTCGGCAACATCCGCATCGATCCGGCGCTGTTCCAGCCGCAGGCCGATTTCCTGCTGCGCGTGCGCGGCCTGTCGATGATCGAAGCCGGGATACTCGATGGCGACCTGCTTGCCGTGCATCGCACGTCCGAGGCCAGCAACGGCCAGATCGTCATCGCGCGGATCGGTGACGAAGTCACCGTCAAGCGCTTCAAGCGGCGCGGCACCATGGTCGAACTGATCGCCGCCAACCGCGATTTCGCCCCCATCCTGGTCAATACCCGCAAGGAGCCGCTGACCATCGAGGGCATTGCCGTCGGACTGATCCGCGACGGGCGCACGCTCTGAATCATCCTGGAAAAGGCAGTTGATCCGCAGATTTCGCAGATTTCGCAGATGGACCAACACCTTTGGCACGCCTTTCCATCACCCATCGGGTGTGTCGGCGATTACCTCCAACCCGATGAAGTACCACATTTCAATCTGCGAAAATCTGTGCCATCTGCGGACAACAGGATCATGCATCCCGCCCTGAACGGAGCGCTGCAGCGCGGCGACATCCGCCGCGGCGACGCGTTCGCCGTGGCGCCGGCGCCAGCGCGGTGCGTCCCTTCGGGAACTTTTGCCAGCGGCTTTGCCGCCCTCGATGCCGAGTTGCCCGGCGGCGGCTGGCCGCGGGGGGCATTGACCGAACTGCTGGCCGGGCATGAGGGCATCGGCGAACTCGGCCTGCTGGCGCCGGCGCTGGCTACACTCACCGGCGCCGGAAAAATCGTGGTGCTGGTGGCGCCGCCGCACTGCGCCCATGCGCCGGCCTGGGCTGCCGCCGGGATCCGGCTCGATTGCCTGCGCCTGGTTTTCCCGCGGCGGCCGCGCGATGCCTTGTGGGCCGGCGTCGAGGCTCTCCGCTGCGGCGGCGTGGCAGCCACGTTGCTGTGGCTCGACGGGATGTTTCGCGGCGGCCTGCCGGCCAACAGCCTGCGCCGCCTGCAGGTGGCGGCGGGCGAGGGCGGCGGCGCCGCCTTCTGCTTCCGTCCGGCGCAATGCGCGGCTGCGGCATCGCCGGCGCCGCTGCGCCTGCAGTTGCAGGCGGCCGGCGGGCAGTTGCGCGTGCAGCTGCTCAAGCGGCGCGGGCCGCCGGCACGGCAGGCGATCCTGCTCGACGTCCGGCAGCCCGCGGATTTTTCCCGGAGCATTTCCCGTGTTGTGGCTGGCTCTGCATTGCCCGCCGCCGGCGAGCGACCGGAACCGCGCCGCGTCCCCGCCTGAGGCGGGGCGACGCGACGACTTCCTGCCGACCCTCGCCTGCTGGGCCGGTCGCTATACCCCGCGCGTCAATCTTGTGCCCGACGCGGTGCGCCTCGACATCGGCGCCAGCCTGCGCCTGTTCGGCGGCCTGTCGGGCTTGTTGGAGCGGGTGCGCGCCGATCTTGCTGCGATGGACATTCCCGCCCAGCTGGCGGTGGCGGCCACGCCGCTGGCCGCGCTGTGGCTGGCGCGGACGGGCGGCAATGCCGTCTGCCCCGACCTGGCGGCCACGCGCGAACGGCTTGCCGCCGTGCCGCTCCCGGCGCTGCAACTGGCGCCGCCGCTGGCACGGCGCGTCGAGGGTTTCGGCTTGCGCCGCGTCGGCGACCTGCTGGCGCTGCCGCGCGCCAGCCTCGGCGCGCGCGTCGGCAAGCCCCTGCTGCTCGACCTGGGCCGCGCCCTGGGCGAGATCGCCGATCCGCAAACCTGCTTCGTTTTCCCGGAGCGCTTCGAGCAGGCGCTGGAACTGCCGGCACCGGTCGATGCGGCGCCGGTGCTGCTGTTCGCCGCGCAGCGCCTGATTGCGGCACTGGCCGGCTGGCTCGCGGTGCGCAATGGCGCCGTGCGCGAAATCGAATGCCTGATCGACCACGGCCATGGCGCGACCACCGCGCTGCCGCTGGCCTTCAGCGCGCCGGTGCATCAGGCGGCGCGCATCGGGCGCGTGCTGAAGGAGCGGCTCGACGCCGTGCATCTGCCGGCGCCCGCGCTGGCGCTGCACCTCGCTGCGGGCGATGTCACGCCGCGCCAGCAGTGCAGCCATGCCTTGTTCGACGGCGCCGGCCAAGGCGACGAGGCGCTGGCCGACCTCATGGACCGCCTCGTCGCGCGCCTGGGGCCGCAGGCGGTGCAGGGCCTAGCCTGCCATGCCGACCACCGCCCGGAACGGGCGAGCCGGCCTGTTGCCGGCAAGCCGTCAGCCACGTTGCAGGCGCTGCCGCCACGTCCGTTGTGGCTGGTCGAGCCGCCCGAAGCCCTGCCTGAACGCCACGGCCGTCCGCAACGCGGCGGCGCGTTGGCCCTGGTGGCCGGCCCGGAGCGCATCGAATCCGGCTGGTGGGACGGCCTTGATGCGCGCCGCGATTACTTCATCGCGATCGATGCCGCCGGCCGCCGGCTATGGATCTTCCGCGATCCGCGTCCGCCCGGGGGGTGGTTTTTGCAGGGGGTGTTTGCCTGAACCGACCGGGGCGTTCGGTTTCAAGGCTTGCGTGCGATCAGCGTGACGAAGGACTTCACGGTCTGCCCGGGGGCATCGAAATCGGAGAATCCGGAGTGCAGGATTTCCCAGCCGGCAAAACGGCCAGGCAGTTCGTCGCGCGCGAACAAGCAGTAATCCGCTGCCCCGAACATGTCCAGATAGCTGGTGCCCGCGATCAGTGTGTTGAGCGCGATGATGCCACCCCGGCGCACGCGATCCTGCAGCATCGACAGCACGCGCAAGGCGGTCGCGCAGTCCAGGAAGGCCAGCAGGCCGATCGACACCACGCAGTCGAAATCTTCGCCGATCCGGTAATGCCGCAGGTCGGCTTCGATGGCCTCGACCGGCAGGGCCGCGGCGTGCGCGCGCCGGTGCAGCGCCGCGATGGCGGTCGGGCTGGCATCCAGTGCCAGCACCGGGCAGCCTTGTACCGCCGCGGCCATGGCGAGGTTGCCGAGGCCGCAGCCGAAGTCGAGCACGCGCCCGTGCAGGTGCGGCAGGACTTCCAGTTCGAAGGGGTTGAGCTGGAAGTCCCGTTGCTCGACTTGCCGCCGGAACTGGCGGTCGAAGAACTCAAGGCTGTTGCCGATGTTCATGGCACGATTGTGCACCGCCGGGCGGACAATCGCCAGCCCCTTCCGGCGATCCGGCAGCGGCCGGGAAGGTCGCAACCGGAATGCCGACCCCTGCGCAGAAGTGCTATAAAGCGGCATGAGTTCGATACGCCTCAACCCGCTCGATTCCGCCTGGCTGTTCACCGAATCGCGTGCGACGCCCAACCATGTCGGCGGCTTGCTGGAGTTCCGGCTGCCGGAGGGGGCGCCGAGGGATTACATGCACCGCCTGATGGCCGCATTCCGCGGCCATCGGGAATTCGCCGCGCCCTGGAACCGGCGCCTCAAGTATGCGTTCAACAAGAACCCGCTGCCGGTCTGGGTCGAGGACGACGCGATCGACCTCGAATACCATGTGCGGCACGCGGCGCTGCCCTGGCCGGGCGGCGAGCGCGAATTGGGCGAACTGGTGGGGCGCCTGCAGAGCACGCCGCTGGACCTCAGCCGGCCGCCCTGGGAATGCACCATCATCGAAGGGCTGGCAGGCGGTCGCTTCGCCCTGTTCATCAAGATGCACCACTCGCTGATCGACGGCGTCAGCGGCATGAAGTTCATGCAGCGGGCCATGTCGCCCGACCGCGGGAAGAGCCTGAAGCTGCCGCCCTTCTGGGCCTCCGGCTTGCCGCGCGGCGCGCGTCCGGGTGACGACAGTCCCCTGCCCACCGCGGCCAATGCCGCGGCGGCGGCGGTCCAGGCCCTGCGCGGCCAGGTGCAGACGGTTCCGCAACTGATCGTCGCCTTCGGCAGGATGCTCAAGGGCCTCGGCACCGGCGAGGGCATGGTGGTGCCGTTCACGTCGCCGCAGTCCGTGCTCAACGGCCGCGTGCGCGAGAAGCGGCGCTTCGCCACGCAGCAGTTTCCGCTGGAGCGTCTGCGCCAGCTCGCCAGGGCGGCGGAGTGCACGCTCAATGACGTCGTGCTGGCGATTTGCGGAGGCGCGCTGCGGCGCTTCCTCGCGGAGCGCGACAGCCTGCCGGAGGCGTCGCTCACCGCCGGCATTCCCGTCTCGGTGCGGCCGGCCGACGACGAGGGCAGCGGCAACGCGATCACCTTCATCATCGCCACGCTGGGTACCGACCTCGCCGACGCCCGGGAGCGGCTGGATGCGATTCGCAAATCCGTGCGCCATGCCAAGGAGCACGTGCAAAGCCTTCCCCGGCAGGCGATGCTGCAATACACGGTGCTGCTCATGGCGCCGACCATCCTCACGCTGCTGACGGGAATCGGCGGGCGCACACGGCCGATGTTCAACATCACCATATCGAACGTGCCGGGCCCGGACCAGCCGCTGTACTTCCGCGGCGCCGAACTGCTCGCCACCTATCCGGCATCCATCGTCACCCACGGCCAGGCCCTGAACATCACCTGCCAGAGCTATGCCGGCTCGATGAATTTCGGTTTCACCGGCTGCCACGCATCGCTGCCCAGCATGCAGCGCCTGGCCGTGTATGCGGAGGATGCGCTGGCGGAACTCGAAGCCGCCGTGATGCGTCCGCCGGCCCCGGCCCGCAAGGCGCCCCGCAAGGCACCGCGGAAAGCGGCCGCAAAGGCCGGCGCCGGCGAAGTTGCGGCGGCCAAGCCGGCGCCCCGACGGAAAAAAGCGCCCGACTGACGGCAGCGCCACCCGGCGACGGTCCGTCGCGACGAGGTCCGGACCGGCGCCGGAAATCGTGATACTGTAATGATATACAGTATTCCGGTTCCCCCATGTCCTCCCTGCCGGCCTACGCCGAACTCCATTGCCTGTCGAACTTCAGCTTCCTGCGCGGCGCCTCGCACGCCGCCGAGCTGGTGGCGCGGGCCGTACGGCTGGGCTATGCGGCGCTGGCCGTCACCGACGAGTGCAGTTTCGCCGGCAGCGTGCGCGCCCACCTCGCAGCGCGGGATTGCGGCCTGCGACTGATCCACGGCACCGAACTGACGCTGGCCTGCGGCATGAAGCTGGTGCTGCTGGCGCAGAACCGCGCCGGCTACGGCAACCTCTCGGCGCTGGTGACCCTGGGCCGCCGTCGCGCGCCGAAGGGCGGCTACCGGCTGACGCGCAACGACCTGGCTGGCTGGGATGGCGGCGGCGTGCCGGATTGCCTGGCGCTGTGGATACCAAAAGTCGGCGCTGGCGGCACGGCGGCCTGGGAGGAGGAAGCGCGCTGGCTTGCCGAATACTTCGCCGGTCGCGCCTGGATCGCCTGCGAGCGCCACCTGCGGCCCGACGACGGCGAACGCCTTGCCGCATTGCGCGAGTTGGCGGCCATCGTGCATCTGCCGCTGGTCGCCGCCGGCGACGTGCACATGCATGCCCGTTCGCGGCGGCCGCTGCAGGACGTGCTGACCGCACTGCGCCTCCACACCACGGTACAGGAGGCCGGCCACGCGCTGTTCGCCAACGGGGAGCGCCACCTGCGCTCGCGCCTGGCGCTGGCTAGGCTCTATCCGCCCGAGCTGCTGGCCGAGACACTGAAGGTCGCTGCGCTGTGCAATTTTTCGCTGGCCGAGCTGCGCTACGAATATCCCGAGGAGGTCGTACCTCCGGGCCAGACGCCCGACACATGGCTGCGGCATCTCACCGCAGGGGGCCTCGTGCAACGCTATCCCGGCGGCGTGCCGGAGAAGGTGAGCGGGCAGGTGGAACACGAGCTGCAGTTGATTGCCGAACTTGCTTACGCGCCCTATTTTCTCACCGTGCACGACATCGTCGCCTGGGCGCGCGGGCAGGGGATACTCTGCCAGGGGCGCGGCTCGGCGGCCAACTCGGCGGTCTGTTACGCGCTCGGCATCACGGCGGTGAACCCGGCGCAGAGCGCGATGCTGTTCGAGCGTTTCGTCTCGAAGGAACGCAACGAACCGCCCGACATCGACGTCGATTTCGAACACCGGCGGCGCGAGGAAGTGATCCAGTACATCTACGGAAAGTACGGCCGCGAGCGCGCCGCGCTGGCCGCCACCGTGATCTGCTGGCGCACCCGCGGCGCGCTGCGCGACGCCGGGCGCGCGCTGGGCTTTCCGCTGGCCGCGATCGATGCCCTGGCGGCGAATCTCGCCTGGTGGGACAAACGCGAGGAGCTGCCGCAGCGTTGCGCCGAGGCCGGCCTCGACCCGGCCGATCCAGGCGTGCAGCGCTGGCTGGGCGTGGCGCGGATGCTGTCCGGCTTCCCGCGCCACCTCTCGCAGCACGTCGGCGGCTTCGTCATTGCGCGCGGCCGGCTCGACCGCCTGGTGCCGGTGGAAAACGCCGCGATGGCGGAACGCACCGTGATCCAGTGGGACAAGGACGACATCGACGCGCTGGGCCTGATGAAGGTCGACGTGCTGGCCCTGGGCA
>JADYZH010000206.1 GCA_020853215.1 Sulfuritalea sp.
AGCGTGCCGTCGAAGGCCAGGTGGCCGTCGATCAGCGTGTAGCGCACCCGGCCGGGAAATTCCATGCCGAGGAAGGGCGTGTTCTTGCCCTGGCTCCTGAGGTTTTCGCGGCTGACCTTGAATTCGGCCACCGGGTCGAAGACGCAGATGTCGGCCGCCGCGCCCTGGCGGAGGCTGCCCGCCTTGATGCCGAGGATGCGCGCCGGATCGGAGGTGACGCGGGCCAGCGCCGTCACCAGCGGCAGCTTGATTTCCCGCGCCCACTTCAGCGTCAGCGGCAGCAGCAGTTCGAGGCCGGTGGCACCGGGCTCGGCTTCGTCGAAGGGCATCTGCTTGGCGTCGTCATCGACCGGCGTGTGGTCCGAACACAGCGCGTTGATCGCGCCGGAAGCCAGCGCGGCGCGCAAGGCATCGCGATCGCGTTGCGCGCGCAGCGGCGGATCGAGCCGGGCGTGCGCATCGAAAAAGCCGACATCCGTCTCGCACAGGTGCAGGTGGTGAACGCCGACATCGCAGGTGACCTCGATGCCGGCGGCGCGCGCGGCGGCGATCATGTCGACCCCGGCCGCCGATGAGATGCGGGTGACATGGACGCGCGCGCCGGTCTCGTTAGCCAGGTGCAGGATGGTGGCCAGGGCGATGGTTTCCGCCGCCGCGGGAATGCCGACCAGGCCGAGGCGGGCGGCAACTTCGCCGTCGTGGGCGACACCCTTCCTGGCCAGGAAGGGATCCTGTGCCTGCAGCCAGACCGGGAAATCGAACGTCGCCGCGTACATCATGGCGCGCAGCAGCACCTGGGTGTCGACGATGGCGCGATTGGCCTGGCCGAAGGCGACGCAACCGGCTTCCGCCAGCTCCGCCATTTCGGTCAGCGCCTTGCCCTCCAGTTGCACCGTCAGCGCGCCCACCGGATGCACGTGGGCAAACTCGGGCAGCCGCGCGCGGTGGGTCAGCATTTCGACCAGGCCCGGTTCGTCCAGTACCGGATCGGTGTCCGGCGGGCAAGCCAGCGAGGTCACGCCGCCGGCCGCCGCCGCCGCCATTTCGGATTCAAGCGTGGCGCGGTATTCGAAACCCGGCTCGCGCAGGCGCGCCGCCAGGTCGACCAGCCCGGGGCAGACGATGCAGCCCGTGGCATCCAGCACGCTGTTCGGCTCGAAGCCGGCCGGCGTGTCGCCGACGCCGACTATTCGCCCCGCCGCGACGAACACGTCGAGCGGCTTGTCGGTCTTGCTCGCGGGGTCGATCAAGCGGCCGTTCTTGATGTGGATTTTCATGCTGGAAACCCCGGTTCAATCCGCAGATTTCGCAGATTGCACAGATTGGCCAACCGGACGAAGGGGCTGCCATGAAGCGAGGCATGGGTACCGCAGACCGAGCCGCTAAGGTTTTCATCAATCTGCGCAAATCGGCGAAATCTGCGGATCAAGTGCCTTTGCAGGTTCATCTCAGTTGCCCGCCAACATGGCCATGACCGCCATCCGCACCGCAATGCCGAAGGTGACCTGCGGCAGGATCACGGCCTGGCCGCCGTCGGCCACCGCCGAGTCGATCTCGACGCCGCGGTTCATCGGCCCCGGGTGCATGACAATGGCGTCGGGCTTGGCCAGCGCGAGTTTTTCCGGCGTCAGCCCCCAGGACTTGAAGTATTCCTGCGTCGAGGGCAGCAGCGCGCCCTGCATGCGTTCGTTCTGCAGGCGCAGCATCATCACCACATCGACGCCGCGCAGGCCCTCGCGCATATCGTTGAAGACCCGCACGCCGAGGCGCTCGATGCCGGTCGGCAGCAGGGTCCGCGGCGCGATGACACGCACTTCGGGCACGCCCAGCGTGGTCAGGGCATGGATCTGGCTGCGCGCCACGCGCGAGTGCAGCACGTCGCCGACCACGGCCACCGTCAGCTGGCTGAAATCCTTCTTGTAGTGGCGGATGGTGTACATGTCGAGCAGGCCCTGCGTCGGGTGCGCATGGCGGCCGTCGCCGGCATTGACGACATGGATGTGGTCGCGCCCGGTGGCGGCCATGTGCCGCGCGATCAGGTAGGGCGCGCCCGAGGAGGCATGGCGCACGACGAACATGTCGGCCTGCATCGCGGCGAGGTTGTCCGCCGTGTCGAGCAGGGTCTCGCCCTTGTTGGCCGAGGAGGTGTTGATGTTGAGGTTGATGACGTCGGCGGAAAGCCGCTTCGCCGCGATCTCGAAGGTGGTGCGGGTGCGCGTCGAATTCTCGAAGAACAGGTTGAACACGCTCTTGCCGCGCAAGATCGGCACCTTCTTCACTTCGCGCTCGGCGACTTCGGAAAACGGCGCGGCGGTATCGAGGATGCGCGTCAGCACGTCGCGCGGCAGGCCCTCGATGGTCAGCAGGTGGTTGAGTTCGCCATGCCGGTTGAGCTGCGGGTTGCCGGCCGCGGTCATGAAGCTCATTTCTCCATTACCCGGAAGGAAAGCCGGCCGTCTGCGGCGCGCTCCAGCGCCAGCATCTGCGATGTCGGCAGGCTCATGGAGTGCGGACAGAAGGTCGGCGCGATGGGCAGTTCGCGGCCGCCGCGATCGGTCAGCACGGCGAGGTCTATCCTTGCCGGCCGGCCGAAATCGAAGAGCTCATTCATCGCGGCGCGGATGGTGCGCCCGGTGTAGAGCACGTCATCGACGATAACCACGTGCGCGCCCTCGACCTCGAAGGGGATGTGCGAAGCGCGGGCGTTGGCGTGCAAGCCGCGCTGGTTGAAATCGTCGCGATAGAAGGACACGTCCATCGAGCCGGCGGGAATCTTCAGGCCCAGCGCGGCGTGCAGGCGTTCGGCCACCCAGACGCCGCCGGTGTGGATGCCGACCAGCACCGTGCGGGCCGGATCGATGCCCGGGCGCATGGCCCCGGCGAGGTCGGAACAGAGCACTTCGGCGTCAGGCAGTTGCATGGGCACGGGCCGCGGTTTGGTCATGGCTGTCGAACCAGCTTTGCAGGATGATCAGCGCGGCTTCGGCATCGACCCGCGCCTTGCGCTCCCGCCAGGACAAGCCGCGTTCGCGCAGGCCGGCATCGGCCTCGGTCGAACTGAAGCGCTCGTCGACCTCGTCGACCGGCAGGCGGAAACGGCCGCGCAGCTGGTTGGCGAAGCGCTCACAGCGCGCCGTCATTTCGTGCGGCGTGCCGTCGTCATTGAGCGGCCGTCCCACCAGCAGGCGCACCGGCTGCCAGTCGGCGATCAGCGCGCCGATGGCGGCGAAGCGGGCGTCGCTGGACTCCGCATCGACGGTGGCAAGGGGGCGTGCCGAAGCAGCCCTGCCCCCATCCAGTTGCGTGCCGATGGCGATGCCGATGCGCTTTGTGCCGAAATCGAAGGCGAGCACGGACCCCGCCTCAGGCATGTCCCGCCACCTCCGACAGATTGGCGAAATCCACGCCGAGCAGCTGCATCGCGGCCGGCAGGCGCTCTTCGGCGGGAATGTCGAAGATGATCGCAGCATCAGCTTCGACCGTCAGCCAGGCGTTTTGCGACAGCTCCCACTCCAGCTGTCCGGCGGTCCAGCCGGCATAGCCGAGGCTGACCAATACTTCGGCCGGCTCGCCGGTACTGCCCATGGCCTGCAGGATATCGCGCGAGCTGGTCAGGGCCAGGCTGTCACTGACATTCAGCGAAGACTGCCATTGCCCGGCCGGGCGGTGCAGCACGAAGCCGCGATCGGTCTGCACCGGGCCGCCGAAATACACCGGCAGGCCGGAAAAGCGCGCTTCGGCCTGTTCGTCCTCGAGCGGGATGCTGACCCGGTCGAACAGGCCGGCAAGCTTCAGTTCCATCGGGCGATTGACGATGATGCCGATCGCGCCGTCCTCGTTGTGCTCGCAGATGTAGGTCAGCGTGCGGGAAAAATTCGGATCGGCCATGGCGGGCATGGCGATCAGAAAGTGGTTGGCGAGGCTGACGGTTTCCATTGATCTTCCGACATTGTAATCTGTCAGTCCGTTCCCGAGTATCCCCTTTCAATCGTCCGATGTGCGCCGCCCTCGTCTGGTTCCGTCGCGACCTGCGCGTGCAGGACCACGCCGCCCTGAGTCACGCCCTGCAATCGCATCAGCGGGTGCATTGCGCCTTCGTCTTCGACACGACGATCCTCGACCCGCTGCCGCGTCGCGACCGGCGCGTGGAATTCATCCTGCGCGCGGTGGAGGAAGTCGACGCCGCCCTGCGCGCAATGGGCGGCGCGCTGATCGTGCGCCATGGCGATCCGCGGCTGGAAATTCCGCAACTAGCAAAGGAACTGGGCGCCGGCACCGTGTATGCCAATCGCGACTACGCACCGTCCGCCATTGCGCGCGATGGCGAGATAAGCCGCCGTCTTGCCGGCGCCGACTCCTGCTTCATGGATTTCAAGGACCAGGTGATCTTCGAGCGCGACGAAGTCATGACCCAGGGCGGCACACCCTTCTCGGTATTCACGCCCTACAAGAATGCCTGGCTGAAGCACCTCGCGCCGGCCGACCTGCAAGCCTGGCCCGTGGAAGAACACGCCGGCCGCCTCGCAGCGCCGCGCGACGACGAGCCGCTGCCGACGCTGCAGCAACTCGGTTTCGAAGCGACCGACCTCGCCGAACTCAAGCTGCCCACCGGCATGAGCGGCGCACAGGCGCTGTTCCGCGACTTCACCGAACGCATCGACGACTATGCCGCGCGGCGCGATTTCCCTGCGCTCAAGGGTACCTCCTACCTGTCCGCCCACCTGCGCTTCGGCACCCTCTCGATCCGCCAGCTTGCCGCCCATGCCCAGGCCCGGTCCGGCCGCGGCGCCGCGACCTGGCTCTCGGAGCTGATCTGGCGCGACTTCTACCACGCCATCCTCTGGCACCATCCGCGCGTTGCCACGCAATGCTTCAAGCCAGCCTTCGACGCGCTGCGCTGGGAAGATGCGCCGGATCTGTTCGCCGCCTGGTGCGCCGGCCGCACCGGCTATCCGCTGGTCGATGCCGCGATGAGGCAGCTGCTCCACGCCGGCTGGATGCATAACCGCCTGCGCATGGTCACCGCCTCTTTCCTGACCAAGGACCTGGGCCTGGACTGGCGCCGGGGCGAAGCCTGGTTCGCCGAAAAACTGCTCGACTTCGACCTCGCCGCCAACAACGGCGGCTGGCAATGGGCGGCCTCCACCGGCTGCGACGCGCAACCCTGGTTCCGCATCTTCAATCCCGTCACGCAGTCGGAAAAGTTCGATGCGGAAGGGCGCTTCATCCGCCGCTACGTGCCCGAGCTGGACAGGGTGCCGCAGAAATTCATCCACGCGCCGTGGACCATGAGCGCCGCGCAGCAGGCCGCCTGCGGCGTCAGGATCGGCCACGACTACCCCGCACCCGTGGTCGACCACGCCGTGGCGCGGGCGCGCACGCTGGAAAGATTCAAGGCGGTGAGGGAATGAGGTTCGGGGTTTTATTGCCGGTGGTATCGTGACCGGCACAACTTATGGAATGCCATGCATCATGAGAGTCATCGTCCAGCGCGTCAGTGAAGCGGCCGTCAGTGTCGGCGGAACCCTGTCCGGCCGGATCGGCCCCGGCCTGCTGGTGCTGGCCGGTTTCGAGGACGACGACCGGGACGGCGACCTCGACTGGATGGCGCAGAAGCTGCTGCGCCTGCGCATCTTCGCCGACGACGCGGGCGTCATGAACCGCAGCGTGGCCGAGACCGGCGGCGAGATCCTGGCGGTATCGCAATTCACCCTCTACGCCTCAACCAAAAAAGGCAACCGGCCTTCCTGGGGGCGCGCCGCGCGCGGCGAGGTTTCGCAGCCGCTGTTCGAGGGCTTCGTCAGGCGACTGTCGGCTGCCCTGGGACGTCCGGTGACAACGGGCGTGTTCGGCGCCGACATGCAGGTCAGCCTGATGAATGACGGTCCCGTCACCCTCGCCATCGATTCGAGGAATCCGGAATGAACCCGAACCCGCCACCCACCAGCCTGCTCGGCAAGCTCCTTGCCCTGGTGGCGGGGGTCATCCTCCTCGTCCTCGGCTTCATGTTCTCGCTGGTGCTGCTCGTCATGTTGGTCGCCGTCGGGCTGCTGTTGGGGGCCTGGTTCTTCTGGAAAACCCGCCATGTGCGCAAGGCCATGAATGAAGCGCGCATGGCGGGACACCCGCCGGCGGACGGCAACGTGATCGAGGGCGAAGCGGTTGTCGTCGAGGAATACCGGGTCACAGAAACGCAAGTCCTGCACGACGATACGCGCAAGCCATGAGCCGCCGCTTGCCTTTGTAAAAGTCGGTGCTGGCGGCACGGCGCCGAACCGGCCACGGCTTGCGCCGCGCGCCACCCGAATGATGCCGACCGCGCCGCCTCAGAACGAGGAGCCGGGTTGTGCGAGGAATGCGCTTTCTTCGGCCGTCGACGCGCGGCCGAGCAAGGCATTGCGGTGCGGGAAGCGGCCGAAGCGGACGATCACCTCGCGGTGCCGGACGGCGTAATCCAGCGCCGTATCGAACGCCGGCAGCTGCGCTTCGCGCGCCAGCGCCGCGAACAACGCCACCGAACGTTCCTGTTCCAGCAGGGATTCGGCATGCTCGAAGGGCAGGTAGGCGAACCAGCGCTGCCAGGGGTCGAGATTCTTGTCGCGGCCGGATGACACGAGTTGCGTGGCGAGCGCCAGCGCCTGGGCGTCGCCGGCAAAGGCGCGCGGCGTGCCGCGAAAAATGTTGCGCGTGAACTGGTCGAGCAGCAGGATGCGGGCCAGCATTTCGCCGTCGCTCGCTGCGGCGGGTGCGGTTCCGGCCAGGGCCGCGTCGACCGCGGCGCCGAAGCGCTCGCGGATCGCGGCATCGAAGGCGTCGTCCTTGCAAAACCATTCGGCGCGATAGTCGCCGGCCGGCAGGAACCAGAAATCGAGGATCTCCCCGGTCGCGACCGCGCCGGCCATCAGGCTTTCTTCGCCGCGGCCTTCTTTGCGGCGGGCTTTTTCGCGGCAGACTTCTTCGCCGCGGCCTTGATCGCCGTGTCGCCGGCGCTAGCGCTCTGCGTCCCTGCGGGAACTTTCTTTGTCGCGGTTTTCTTCGCCACCGGCTTCTTCGCCGCCGCCTTCTTCAGCGCGGGTTCGTTGGCGGCATCCGCCGCGGGCGGCGCGGCTTTGGCCGCG
>JADYZH010000207.1 GCA_020853215.1 Sulfuritalea sp.
CACCGAGGCGACGGCACGGCCATCGACGAAGACCCGGGGTTTCAGGCGGCGCAAGGATTCGCGGTATTCGGCGGCGGTCATCAGCATGGGCGGCTCCAGGCGTATTCGGATCGGCAGCGGATGCGGCCGGCGGCAGGAGATACTACCAAGCTATCCGGGTGCGCGGGCCGCATCGCGGCCGGTGGCGGCCGCCGCTGTAAGCGGCCATTAAGCTGGGTCTGGCATGCTCCCCCGCCGTGCGCCCGCATTGCCGCCGGCAGTGACGGCACGCACACGCCCCTTTCACATGCCGACATCGCGGAGACAACCATGAGCGCCAATCTGATTCCTGCCACCCTGATCCCGGGAGACGGCATCGGCCCCGAAATCACCGCTGCGACGATCGAGGTGCTCGATGCGCTGGGTGCGCCGTTCCGCTGGGAAACCCAGGTCGCGGGCCTGGCCGGCGTCACCGCCTGCGGCGATCCGCTGCCGCAGGCCTGCATCGACAGCATCCGCAAGAACCGCCTGGCGCTCAAGGGACCGCTGGAAACCCCGTCGGGCGGCGGCTACCGTTCCTCCAACGTGCGTTTGCGCGAGGAGTTCAAGCTGTATGCCAACCTGCGTCCGGCCAAGACCATCGTTCCCGGCGGCCGCTTCGAGGACATCGACCTGGTGATGGTGCGCGAGAACAACGAAGGCCTCTACATGGGCTACGAGCACTACATCCCGATCGACGGCGACCCCCACGCCGTCGGCATGTCCACCGGCATCAACACGCGCCAGGGCTGCCGCAAGATCGTGCGCTTTGCCTTCGACTTCGCGGTGAAGCAGGGACGCAAGAAGGTGACCGTGGTGCACAAGGCCAACATCATGAAGGCGCTGACCGGCATCTTCCTTGAAACCGCGCGCGAGATTTACGCCGCCGAGTACAAGGACAAGATCATCATGGACGAGATCATCGTCGACGCCTGCGCCATGAAGCTGGTGATGAACCCCTGGCAGTTCGACGTGCTGGTCACCACCAACCTGTTCGGCGACATCCTGTCCGACCAGATGTCGGGTTTGGTCGGCGGGCTGGGCATGACACCGGGCGCCAACATCGGCGAGGACGCGGCGATTTTCGAAGCCGTACATGGCTCGGCGCCCGACATCGCCGGCAAGGGCATCGCCAATCCCACGGCGCTCTTGATGGCGGCCGGCATGATGCTGGACCACGTCAAGCGCAAGGATCTCGGCGATCGCCTGCGGCAGACCATCGACGACGTGCTGAACAAGGACATGGTGCGCACCGGCGACCTCGGCGGCACGGCTGGCACCGACCAATACGCCAAGGCACTGGTGGCGCGCCTCAAGGCTTAGGGCGTGTTCTCATTCAGGCGACGGGCTCGCCGACTGAATGAGAACACGCCCTAGGATGTGTTCTCGATTGGACGGCGGCGGAGGGCGTGAAACAGCATGGCATGGGCTAACCCCCTGCTTTGCCGATACCATTCCTCGCCGCGTTTTCAAGAGCCCGGACCAATCCCTGGCAGACTTCCTCCTGTTGCGTCGGGGAGATGCCGATCCACAACGGCAGGCGAAGCAGGCGCTGCGCGAGTTTCTCTGTTTTCTCGAGCCGCCCATGGGTACGACCGTGGCGCCTTCCGGCAGGCGAGTCATGCAAGGGCACGTAGTGGAAGGCTACATCGATCCGCGCGCATTTCAGCGCATCGATGACTTCCTTGCGGTCGACCCCGGTCGGCAGCAAAACGTAGTAGATGTGGCCGTTGTGGATGCACTCCGGCGGCACCGCGGGGCGCCGCAGCAGGCCGCCGGCCTCGGCTGCCGCCAGACTGGCGTGATAGCGGTTCCATGTCTCGACGCGGACCTCGTTGATATGGGTGGCCGCTTCCAGTTGCGCCAGCAGGAATGCCGCCGTCAGCTCGCCGGGAAGGAAGGATGATCCGACTTCCTGCCAGGTGTACTTGTCCACTTCACCGCGAATGAAGCGCCCCCGGTCGGTGCCTTTTTCACGAATGATTTCTGCGCGGGTGATCAGTTCCGGCGTGTTGACCAGCAGCGCCCCGCCTTCCCCGGAAATCACATTCTTGGTCTCGTGGAAGCTGCAGGCGCCGAGATGGCCGATGCCGCCCAGCTTGCGGCCCTTGTAGGAGGACATGAATCCCAATGCCGCATCTTCCACCACCGAGAGGCCGTGTCGCGCCGCGATGGCGTTGATCGAGTCCATCTCGCAGGCGATGCCGGCATAGTGCACCGGAACGATTACCCGGGTGCGGGGCGTGATCGCTTCCTCGATCAGGGTTTCGTCGATGTTGAGCGTGTCTTCCCGGATATCGACGAAAACCGGAATGCCGCCGCGCAGGACGAAGGCATTGGCGGTGGAGACGAAGGTGAAGGGCGGCATGATTATCTCGTCGCCCGGTTGGATGTCGAGCAGAAGCGCCGACATTTCCAGCGCAGCGGTGCCGGAATGGGTCAGCAACGCACGCATGCAGCCGATGCCGTTTTCGAGCCATTGGTGGCAGCGGGCGGTAAAGGGACCGTCGCCGGCGAGATGGCCGTTGCGATGCGCCGACGTGATGTACTCCAGCTCCTTGCCGCTCAGGTAAGGCTTGTTGAAAGGGATCCTGTCGGCATTCATTTGATCCGTCCTTCGCATTCATCAACCATGAGATATCCCGTTCGCCGTCCCGCCGGCGCCGACTTTTAGTTCAGGGTACGCGACAGCCGGATGCGGAATTCGCGCACCAGGTCGTCGAACTGCGCGTTGCCGCCGAGCAGCGCGAACAGGTCGAGCATGGTCTTGCGCGCAGCTTCTTCCTGCCACGTGCGGTCGCGGCGCACGATCTCCAGCAACTGCTCCAGTGCCGCGCGGTAGTCCTGTGCCAGGGCCAGGGCATGGGCCAGTTGCAGGCGGGCCGCGAGGTCGTCCGGGTTGGCATCGATGCGCGCCGCCAGCAGCGCCGGATCCGCCCCGCCGCCGGCGGCCGTCAGTTTCAGCCGGGCCTGCAGCGCGGCAAGGCGGGCCGTGTCGCGCGCCCGGTGCGCCAGCGCGTCGAGCAGGGCCTGCGCCGCGCCGACGTCGTTCATGTCGAGATGGAGTTCGGCGCGGTCGAGTTGCACCGCCTCGCTGGCCGGATCGAGTTCGTGTGCGTCGGCCAGCAGGGATGCCGCGACCTCGTTGTCGCCGCGCGCCCGCGCTTCCCGAGCGGCGCTGCGCAGCGGTTCGGCGGGGGAAGGCAGCAGGCGGTCGATGAAGGCGCGCACCTGCGCCTCGGGCAGGGCGCCGGTGAACTCGTCGACCAGCTTGCCGGCGACGAAGGCCTTGACGTCGGGGATGCCGCGCACGCCGCAGCGGGCGGCGATTTCCGGGTTCTGGTCGGAGTTCAGCTTGGCCAGCACGAAGCGCCCGCCATACTCGGCGGCGAGCTTTTCCAGCACCGGCTTGAGCGCGCGACAGGGCGCGCACCACTCCGCCCAGAAATCCACCAGCACCGGAGCGCGGTGCGAGGCATCGATGACTTTTTCCTGAAAGTCGGCGGTGCCGACGTCGAACGAATAGGGGTTCATGGCGAGGGGCATTTTGCGAAAAAACGGTCTTGCCGCAGTTTCTCAGGCTTGGTCGCGCAAGGCAATCGGGAGCGACATCGGGAGCGGTCAGGCGCGCATGGGCGGCATGCGTCGCAGGGTATAATCCGGCGCCTTGAATTGCCATCGCACCCCCCACCCGCTCCGGTCCGTCCATCATGGCTGAATTCCTTGCCCTGCGGGGTATTTCCGCGTTTTCGGCGTCCCGCCTGGCGCGCCTGCGAAACAGTATCGGTGGAGGCGCGGCAGGCTTTCGGCTGGACGCCGAACACTGGTATTTCGTCGAGCTCGACGCACCGCTGGATGCCTCCGAAACATCGCGGCTGAAGGATTTGCTGGGCATCCCGGAAAAGTTGCCGGCGCCGCCGGCGGGCGAACTGCTGCTGGTCACGCCGCGCCTTGGCACGATATCGCCCTGGAGTTCGAAAGCCACCGACATTGCAAGGAATTGCGGCTTCGCCGCGGTGAAACGCGTCGAGCGCGGAATTGCCTACCATCTTGGAGGCAAGTTCGAAAAGTCGGTGCTGGCGACACGGCTCCACGACCGCATGACCGAGTCTGTGCTCGATTCCATCGATGCGGCCAGGGCGCTGTTCCATCATGTCGCGCCGCAGCCGCTGACAACGGTGGACATTCTGTCCGGCGGCAAGGCTGCGCTGGTCACGGCCAACACCGAACTGGGCCTCGCGCTTTCCGCCGACGAGATCGACTACCTGCTGGAGAACTTCGGACGGCTCGGGCGCAATCCGACCGACGTCGAACTGATGATGTTCGCCCAGGCCAATTCCGAACATTGCCGGCACAAGATTTTCAACGCGAGCTGGACGGTGGATGGCGAGGCGCAGCCGCTGTCCCTGTTCGGCATGATCCGCGAGACGCACAAGGCGCATCCCGAGGGCACGGTAGTGGCCTACTCGGACAACGCCGCGGTGATCGAGGGCGCGACCATCCGCCGCTTCTACCCGCGCGCCGGCGGCGGCTACGCGTACGGCGAGGAACTCACGCACATCCTGGCCAAAGTCGAAACGCACAACCATCCGACCGCGATCTCGCCCTTTCCCGGCGCTGCCACCGGCTCCGGCGGCGAGATCCGCGACGAGGGCGCCACCGGCCGCGGCTCCAAGCCCAAGGCCGGGCTCTGCGGCTTCTCGGTCTCCGACCTGCGGATTCCCGGCTACGTCCAGCCTTGGGAATCGGATTACGGCAAACCGGAGCGCATCGCCTCGGCGCTCGACATCATGGTCGAAGGCCCGATCGGCGCCGCGGCCTTCAACAACGAATTCGGCCGGCCCAACCTGGCGGGCTATTTCCGCACGTTCGAGCAGGAATTCAACGGCGAGATGCGCGGCTACCACAAGCCGATCATGATCGCCGGCGGCCTGGGCAACATCGCCGCCGAACATGCCTTCAAGATACGCTTTCCGGCCGGCAGCCTGCTGATCCAGCTCGGCGGCCCCGGCATGCTGATCGGCCTCGGCGGCGGCGCGGCATCCTCGATGGCGACCGGGACCAATACCGCCGACCTCGATTTCGCCTCGGTGCAGCGCGGCAACCCGGAAATCCAGCGCCGCGCCCAGGAAGTCATCGACCGCTGTTGGCAGCAGGGCGATGCCAATCCGATCCTGGCCATCCACGACGTCGGCGCCGGCGGTATTTCCAACGCCATGCCCGAGCTCGCCCACGACGCCGGCTGCGGCGCGGCCTTCGACCTGCGCGCGATCCCCAGCGAAGAGCCGGGCATGAGCCCGCGCGAGATCTGGAGCAACGAAGCGCAGGAGCGCTACGTGCTGGCCATCGCACCGGAGCGCCTGGAAGAATTCCGCGCCCTGTGCGAACGCGAGCGCTGTCCTTTCGCCGTGCTCGGCGTCGCCACCGGCGACGGGCAGCTCACGGTCAAGGACGACCACTTCGGCAACAAGCCGGTGGACATGCCGATGGAAGTGCTGCTCGGCAAGGCACCGAAACTGCGCCGCGACGCGCGCCGCCGGCGTGTCACCATGCTGCCGCTGGACCTTGCGCCGATCGACTTGAAAGAGGCGGCGCTGCGCGTGCTGCGCCTGCCGGCGGTGGCCTCGAAGAACTTCCTGGTCACCATCGGCGATCGCAGTGTCGGCGGCTTCACCGCGCGCGACCAGATGGTGGGGCCCTGGCAGGTGCCGGTGGCCGACGTCGCGGTCACGGCGATGGGTTACGACACGGTGCGCGGCGAATGCTTCGCCATGGGCGAACGCACCCCGCTGGCCCTGCTCGACGCCGCGGCCTCGGGCCGCATGGCGGTGGGCGAGGCGATCACCAACCTGGCGGCAGCCGATGTCGGCGACATAGGCAGGATCAAGCTGTCGGCCAACTGGATGGCGGCAGCCGGTCACGGCAGCGAAGACGCGGCGCTGTTCGACACGGTGAAAGCCGTCGGCATCGACTTCTGCCCGGCACTCGGCGTGGCGATTCCGGTCGGCAAGGATTCGCTGTCGATGCGGACAAAATGGGAACAGCAGGGCGCCGCGAAGCAGGTGACGGCGCCGCTGTCCCTGATCGTCACCGCCTTCGCCGCGGTGGACGACGTGCGCCGCACGCTGACGCCGCAACTGCGGCCCGATGCCGAGGTAGGCGAAACCGAGCTGCTGCTGATCGACCTCGGCCAGGGCCGCAATCGCCTCGGCGGCTCGGCGCTGGCCCAGGTGTACGGGGCTCAGTCAGGTCAATTGGGCGATGCCGTGCCGGATGCCGATGCCGTGTTGCTGAAAAACTTCTTCGGCGCAATCCAGGCACTGAGCCGCGACGGCAAGATCCTCGCCTATCACGACCGTTCCGACGGCGGGCTGTTCGCCACCGTCTGCGAAATGAGCTTCGCCTCGCGTGTCGGCGTTTCGCTGAATCTCGACGGGCTCTGCTACGACCCATTGATGAACGATGTCGACGGCAGCGAGCGCTTTCCGCAGATCGCCGGGCGCCTGCGCGACCGCGTCATCGCGGCGCTGTTCAACGAGGAACTCGGCGCCGTGCTGCAGATTCGCCTTGCGGATCGCGCTGTCGTGATGCAGACATTGCGCGATGCCGGCCTCGGCGCCTGTAGCCATGCCATCGGTACCACCAACACCGCCGACGCCGTGCGCATCTGGCGCAATGCGAAGGCGGTATTTGCCGCGCACCGCAACGAATTGCAGCGCACCTGGAGCGAAGTGAGTTACCAGATCGCCCGCCTGCGCGACGACCCGACCTGTGCCCAGGAAGAGTTCGATGCGCTGCTCGACGCCGACAATCCGGGACTTTCGGTTACGTTGATCGCCGGCCAAGCCGGCGACCATTCAGTCGCCCCCTCCCACGGGGACGGGGTCGGGGGGTGGGTAGTTGGAGGCCAAAAGCCGACGGTTGCGATTCTTCGCGACCAAGGCGTCAACGGCCACGTCGAAATGGCCGCCGCTTTCGAGCGTGCCGGTTTCGCGCCCTACGACGTGCACATGTCCGACCTGCAGGTCGGCCGCGTGCATCTGGCCGATTTCAAGGGCTTCGCCGCCTGCGGCGGCTTTTCCTACGGCGACGTGCTCGGCGCCGGGCAGGGCTGGGCCAAGTCGGTGCTGTTCAACAACCGCTTGCGCGACGAATTCAGCGCCTTCTTCGCTCGCGCCGACAGCTTCGCGCTGGGCGTCTGCAACGGTTGCCAGATGATGGCCCACCTGGCGCCGATCATCCCCGGCGCGCAGGACTGGCCGACTTTCCAGCGCAACCGCAGCGAACAGTTCGAGGCGCGCGTGGTGATGATCGAGATTCCGCAATCTCCTTCGATCTTCCTCGACGGCATGACGGGTTCGAAACTGCCGGTAGTGGTCAGCCACGGCGAAGGCCGCGCCGAGTTCGCCGATCCGGCGTCGTCGGGCAGGGTGCTGACGGCCATGCGCTACATCGACAATCGCGGCGAGGTGGCGACGACTTACCCGTTTAATCCCAACGGCTCGCCCGACGGCCTGGCTGGCGTGACCACCGCCGATGGCCGCTTCACCATCATGATGCCGCATCCCGAGCGCACCTTCCGCAGCCTGCAGATGTCATGGCAACCGCCGGGACTGGGCGAGAACGGGCCGTGGCTGGAGATATTCCGCAACGCGCGGCGCTGGCTGGGTTAGCCATGCTCGTCGGTAGCCTATCGGATTTCCCGCCATCCCCTTTGCCAAAGGGGGCTCCTGGAATTCGAGTCCGCCGTGGCCGGATTCGATGACCCTGTTTTTTTCGTGGAGACTGGACACAAAAGGACTTGCGAATTTCGCCGCTTTTTCCTCATAATCCGTCGGAGTCGTGGTGGTTTGTCGCAATCCGGCTCCCCCGACAAGTCTCGAGCGCAAGCTTGGATCGGCAGAGGGCAGCGATGTCTGGTGTTGAAATAATCAAAAAGAAAAAGGTGCTGCTGGTGTTGCGTCCGATTGCACTGGGAGTGCTGCTGACATTCGGCGGCAGCCTCTGGGCCAACCCGGTCGGCCCCCAGGTCGCCGCCGGTGCCGCCACCTTCAACAGCGCCGGCAAGACGCTGACCATCACCAGCACCCCGGGCGCCATCCTCAACTGGCAGTCGTTTTCCATCGGCGCCGGCGAACTGACGCGATTCCAGCAGCAATCCGCCCTGAGCGCGGTGCTGAACCGCGTTACCGGGGCCAATCCGTCGAGCATCCTCGGTACGCTGTCCTCGAACGGCCGCGTATTCCTGGTCAACCCGCACGGCATCGTGTTCGGCGCCGGCTCGACCATCAACACCGCAGGTTTCGTCGCCTCCACGCTCAACATCAGCGACGCCGATTTCCTGGCCGGACGTCTGAAATTCGAAGGCGGTGGCAACGGCGTATTGCGCAACGAAGGCGCGATCCGCGCCAGTGGCAACATATTCCTGGTCGGCCCGCAGATCGAAAACGCCGGATTGATCAGAAGCGACAACGGCAGCGTGCTGCTGGCTGCCGGGCAATCGGTGACCATTACCAGTCCCGACGCACAGGGTGTGCAATTCGCCTTGCAGGCGCCGACCGATGCGGTGCTGAACCTCGGCATCATCGAAGCCGGCAATGCGGCGAGCCTGTTCGCCGGCACACTCAAACACTCCGGCGACATCCGCGCCACCAGTGCCAGTATCGATGCCAGCGGGCGGGTGATCCTTGCCGCGCAAAAGGACGCCATCGTCGACGGCAATGCCACGATCAACGTCGACAACAGCGCGGGCCGCGGCGGTTCGGTGCGGATCACCGGCGAACGCGTCGGGCTTTTCGACAACGCCACGGTCAGCGCGCGCGGCGAGGCGGGCGGCGGCGAGATTCTCGTCGGCGGCGATTACCAGGGTGCGAACCCGGCGGTGCGTAATGCCGCGCGCACCTTTGTCGGTTCCGACGCCAAGTTGGAGGCCTCGGCCGCCGCCAGCGGCGACGGCGGAAAGGTCATCGTCTGGGCGGATGATGTCACCCGTTATTTCGGCAGCGCGACGGTGCGTGGCGGTGCCCAGGGCGGCAATGGTGGTCTGGTCGAGGTCTCGGGCAAGAATGCGCTGATCTTCGATGGCCGGGTCGGCCTCGAGGCAGCAAACGGACGGGCAGGAACCTTGCTGCTCGATCCCTTCAACATCACGCTGCAGGCCGGCGCTGGCACGCTGGACGGGTTCCTGTCGGTGCCGGGAGATCCGCTGCTGGCCTTCGGTGAGCCTGACAATGTCACCTCCGGCACCCTGAACGTGGCCTCGCTGCAGGCCTTCACCACCGGCACCGTGGAGTTGCAGGCCAACAATGACATCAACGTCAATGCCGCGGTCACCATGCAGTCGGGCGTGAGCCTGAAGCTCGCGGCGATCAACAACGTCAATGTCAATGCCGGCATCACGACATCCGGCGGCGGCAATCTGCGGCTCGAGGCGGACACCGATGCCTCCGGCGCGGGTGTGGTGAATCTCGGTTCGGTGACCATCAACGCGCCTCTGATCGTTGGTGATCTCGGCAAGGAATTCTCGGGCAAGGTCAATGTCACCGGGAACGTGACCTTTGGCGAAAGCGCCGAGGCCTTTGGCAAGCTCACCTATGCCGCAGGTGGCCTTTCGGTCGCCAGCGGCAAAACCCTGACCCTCAAGGGTGGGATGGACTGGGCGACGACCAGCGCGATCGGCGGTCCGGGCGCGATCACGCTGCCCGCGGGACAGACGCTGGCGCTGACGGTGGCCGGTGATCATCAGTTGTCCAATGTCACCGTCAACAACAGCGGTTTGATGACAACGGCGATTGGCGGCGGTCAGGTTCTGCTGAACAACAGTGCTGTGGTGAATAACGCCGGGGTGTTCCGCCTGGCGGATGTGATTTCGGTCAACTCGGGGACCGGCACCTTCAACAACACCGGCACGCTGGAGGTGAGCGGCAGCGGTACCGCGACAGTCAATGGCGTGACCTTCAACAATACGGGCGGCGCGCTGGCGAGCGGCACTGGTACGCTGAACATTAGCTCTGGCGGCAACCACTCGGGCGCACTCACCCTTACAGACACCAATGTGCGGCTGACTGGCGGTACCCACAGCTTTGCCGACGGCACGACGATCGCCGGCCAGCTCAATGTCGCGGGCGGCACGGCGAGTTTCGGCACGGTGGCGGCCAACGGTCTGGTGAACTACACCGGTGGCGGCTTCAATGTCACCGCCGGTGACACGCTGACACTGAACAACGGCA
>JADYZH010000208.1 GCA_020853215.1 Sulfuritalea sp.
CGGCCAGGCCGGCTTCCTCGATCATCACGCCGAAGTTGCGGGTGATGGCGCCGGTCGGATCGCCGATCATCGGGTACTTGATCTTGCCGATGGTCTCGGAGGTGTCGTGCCAGGCCTTGTGCGTGAAGTGGGTGTCGGTCGATACGGCGTAGATCTCGACGCCCAGCGACTTGAAGGTCGCGTAGTGGTCGGCCAGGTCGCCCAGCTCGGTCGGGCAGACGAAGGTGAAGTCGGCCGGGTAGAAGAACACGACGGACCACTTGCCCTTGAGGTCGTCCTGGGTGACGGGAACGAACTTGCCGTTGTGGAAGGCGGTGGCCTTGAAGGGCTGGATTTCGGTGTTGATGAGGCTGGCGTTCATGGTGTGGCTCCTTGGGGTGGTTGATTGATGTGCTGCGATGGAGTGAATATTAATTATCGCAATCGCTATCGTCTAATTGATTGTTGAAATCGATTGTATAGGCGCGGGCTATCGGCTCCGATGTGACCGCCGGAAGCGACTGTTTCCTTGATGGGGATCGCCGTGCCGCCGGCGCCGACTTTCGGGCCGGCGCGGGTAGCACTGCGCTGGGGTCAAAAGGCTGCGGCGCGCGACGCAGGCGACGCGGCCGCAACCGGAAGTTGCGGGTCGCGTTCGAGGATCTCGACCAGCTCGCGGGCGTGGCTGCGCAGGTGGCTGTCGGCATCGGGGTCGGTCGCCACGCGTTCCAGCAGCATGGCGGCGAGCATGGCGGCGCGCGGGCAGCCGGTCGACATGTGGGTGGCGAGATGGGCCAGGGCGCCGGCGACCATGCGGGCCGGGGGCTGCTCGCTGGCGAATTCGGCGATGAGCGGGGTTTCGTTCATGGTGATGGCTCCTGGTGGGTTTCTGGCGGACGCCGGGGTCAGCCGGCGAGCAGGGTGATCTGGTTGCTTGCCGGCGCTTCGCCGCCGAGCACGGCAAGGCCGCGGGCGAAGCTGCCGACGCCGGGCGACTGGACGAAGACGCAGGGTTTGCCGAGCTTCTTGCAGGCCTCCTTGAGGCGGAAATAGGCGGCGTGGGAAACGCAGCCGGCCTGGCAGACCACCGCGTCGGCGGCGGCCACCGCGGCATCGATGCGATGCAGGCTTTCTTCCTGGCCGCCGTCGTGGTGGGCGAAGCGTCCGCCGCGGTGTTCGACCAGACGACGATAGCCATCCACCATCCCGGTGCGGCCGCCGATGCACAGCACGCAACGACCCGCCAGCGCGGTGTCGGTAGGGCAGGCGCGGCCGCAAGCGCTTGTGTCGCCGACACCGTCGCAGACGCCCAGCGCCATTTCCAGCGCGGCTTCGGCTGCCGCGAGGCTGTCCTGCGCCTCATTCAGGTCGCGCGCCAGGACTGCCGCATTGCGCGCCAGTGCGGCGTTGCGTTCTTCGAGGCGTTCGACCCGCGCCGCGAGGGCTTCGGCGCGCTCCAGCACGGCGCGGTGGTGGCCCGCGGCCTTGCGCGCTTCGGCCAGTTCCAGCTCGCGGTGCGGCAACAGGGCCGCGCGCTGCTCGGCATCGGCGAGGCGGCGACGCAGTTCGTCGGCGCTGGCTTCCCGTTCGCGCTGCGCCGCGCCGAGGCCGAGGCGCAATGCCTGCATTTCCTTGCGCAGGCCGGCGTTTTCCTGCGTCAGTTGTTCGAGTTGGCGCAGGTCCGCGCGCGCGCTGGCGCCGACCTGGTGCGAGAGCATGTGGATGTCGCCGAAGATTTCCTTGGCATCCTCGCCGTCGAGCAGCGGATGCGTCCACGCCGCCCACAATGCCCCGGCGATGTCCTGGCCCTGCGCCAGCGCATCGCGCCAGGCGAACAGCACGGCGCCGGCATCCCTGGCCCGGCCGAAACGCCGGATCGCCTCGGCGTGGCGTTTTTCCAGCCAGCGCTGGATCAGTTCGGACAGCGTGCCGCGCTCGTCGCAGCGGCCGGTCACCGCCGCGTGCAGGCTGTAGTCCGACATGTCTTTGGCATCGATGCCGGCGCGCGCGGCGAGCTTGCGCATCTCGGCCACCGGCAGGCAGGTGCCGATCAGGACGCAGTGCCTCTGCGCCGGCAGTTCCCACAATTTCCTGCGGCGGCTGCAAGTCGGCGCCGGCGGGACGGCGGTCATCTCGCCGAAAGCGGCACCGATCAGGTGTGCGATGGGTTTCATTGCGGCGGCGCCTACCAGACGAAGAAGGTCAGCCACCAACTGGCGCCCACCGCCGCCAGCGGCAGCAGCCAGAGCAGCATGGCGATTGCGCGTGCCGCCGTGGCGCCAGCGCCGACTATTACCAATTGCCAACCCAGCCAGGCCGACCAGCCCAGGGCGACGGCAAGCAGTGCGGCGCGCAAGGGGGTGAGCCAGTCCAGCGCGATGCCTTCGGCGCGCAGGTGGGTGGCGCTCATCATCGACAGGCCGAGGAAGAGGCCGATGCCGGCCAGCGGCAGCAGGCCCAGCGCCAGGCGCCGCCAGTCGATGCCGGCGAGCTGCGCGGCGGTGCGCACCGCCAGCCAGGCGAGGCCGCCCAACACGATTGAATAAATGCAGATCCAGGCCAGGATCGCGGCGCCGTCGAGCCAGGTAAACACGTCGCCGGCCTCCGGGTAGCGCGTCAGCAGCCACCAGGCCGGGCTGTCGCCCAGCGGCCAGAAAATGTCGCGCGCCACCAGCCACTCGGCGGCGGCCTGCTTGCCGCGCACGAACCACGGGCTGACGGTCCACTGGAAGGCGCCGATGGCGACGCCGAGCATGCCGAACAGCAGCAGCACGGCGTCGTGGGTGCGCGGCGCCTCCCCCTGGGCGCCGAGGATCTCGGCATTGGGCGAGCGCGCGGCGAGCGTCACGGCATCGCGGTGGCCGCTGCAACGGCCGCAGGCGTGGCACTGGCCGGCGCCCTTCATGTGCTTGACGTCGAGCAGCGGCGCGCAATCGACGGCGGCGCTGCGTTGCGGATACGCGTCCCAGGCGGCGCGGTCGATGCGGAAATGCAGCGGCGCGATACGCGCCAGCAGGCTGAAGACGCCGGAGACCGGGCACAGGTAGCGGCACCAGACACGCTTGCCCTTGCCATACATCCAGCCGATGCCGACGGCGGCGACGGTGGAGCCGCCGAGGATCAGCAGCGCGGCCTGCGGGTAGTCATAGACGCTGACCAGCTGGCCGTAAACCGTGGTGAGGATGAAGGCCACCACCGGCCAGCCGCCCCAGCGCATCCATTTCGGGATCGCGCCGCCGCGCCCGTGGCGGCTGGCGAACTCGGCCAGCGCGCCTTCCGGGCAGAGCACGCCGCACCAGACGCGGCCCATGAGCATGATCGAGAGGATCACGAAGGGCCACCATACGCCCCAGAACAGGTATTGCGCGAGCAGCACCAGGCGGTCCTGCCAGCAGGCGATGTAGGCGGCCTTTTCTGTAGGGGTCGGGGCCGGCAAGGCGCCGGTGCTGCAAATGCTGCGGTCGATCGCGCTGCTGGCGCCGAAATCCGAGGAGAACAGCCGCGCTTCCGGGTGCGGGTGCGGCAGGAAGGCGGGTAGGGCCACCAGTACCAGGTAGAAGACCACGATCAGCCACTGCACGATGATGATGGCGCGCCGGTGCCGCGCCATCCAGTCGCCGAGCCGCGCCAGTCGCGTGCGGCGCTCCGGCCGCAGGGGGTAAAGGGTGATGGCTGCAGTCTGCATGACGACCTACCTGGCGATGACCAGCAGTTCGCCGGTGGCGATGTTGAATTCGTCGACGAACAGGTGCTCGCCGGGCGGCAGCTTGATGACGACGAAGGACTCGGCGCCGGCAGAGAGGATCTTCTCGACATGCAGGTCGGCGTTCTCGAATTCGAGCGGCCCCGGCCCTTCGTTCTTCAGGATGAACTTGATGCGCTGCCCGGCCGGAACTTCGAGCCGCTTCGGCGTGAACACGCCGTCCCTGACGGTGATGGTCCACACCGGCAGCGTGGCGGGCGCCGCCTGGGCGCGGCCCTCGGTCGCCCAGCCGAGGCCCGTCCACAGCGCGAGCACGAACAGCAGATGGGCGAGTGCGGACGGCATGCTCAGAACCCGAGTTTGGCGCGCAAGCCCGCCACCTTGACGGTGTCGGCCCGGTCGTTGCCGCCCGGGTTGCGGATCCACTGGTAGCTCGGCGACAGCTCGACGTTGTCGTTCAGCTTGAAGCGGTAGTAAAGCTCGCTCTGGTACTCCGAACCCGATGCCCGGTAGC
>JADYZH010000209.1 GCA_020853215.1 Sulfuritalea sp.
CACTGCCCAAACCGCCGACGACTTCGAAGCGCTCCTGCCCTGGTGTTTGGCGGGCTGTCGCCGTTAGGTTTCGCCTCTACATCATCGCTTCCGCCATCGTCAATGGCGATGTCAATAGAGCGCTTACGATCGAGCAGCAATCCAACGACGGCCCGGTGCACTGATCATGCCAAAGCGTGAAAAACTCATTCGCCGCGCTGAATCCTTCACGCGATCGCAGGGGACCGGCGCGCCCAAGGATCAACGGATCGCTGAGGCCAAGCGCGCGTTCAAACTGGAATTCCGCGCCGCCGGATTCAGCCGCAGGAAAGCCAAGCAAGCTGTTTCCGTGAGATTCAACCAGGGCAAATGAAAAAACGTCCACGCGTCTGCACTGCTGCGGAGCCAGCGGACCGCTATGCCGATGTGACTGGACGCCTGGTAATGCTGCTACCGCCCGGGGAGGAGTGCGACGAAATGCTAGGCCTGGTGCGTATGGCGGTAAAGTTCAAACGGCAGCAGTGTGGACGCCGTTATGGCCGCCTTCACACCTACATCGTCGAAGTCGTATCAGCGATAAAAGGGCCGGTCACGTTTGAAGTCCTGCTCGACGAGTTGGAGCTGGCCGCCGCCCGCCGGGAGCTGCAGCGCGCGTCTGCGTCTGCATCGCCAATCGAAAAGGTCGATCGCGTGTACGAGGAGGTGACGTTCCACGATCCGCGCGCCGGCCGTAAGAAGGTCGCATTCGGGCGCCTACGAAATATTTTTACCGAGGCAAAAAAGGCACGATTCCCGGCATCCGCTAAACCGTGAATCCGGCTGTTTATCGTTCGCCTATGTCGCGCATTCGCTCGGCAACTTCTTATCGCCGAAAGGCATGAAAGGAACATCATGAAATATCTGACTCCCCTTAGCATCAAGGTCGCGTTCGTCGCGCTCCTGGTAGTGGCGGCCGGCGCCGCACTCGCCGGGCATCCCATCTTCGCGCCGGACTTGTTGGCAGGACTTGGCGCCGCGCCGATGCTCCTGGGTAACACCCAACTCCTCGAAATCAAGTCGCTGATTGATCAGCAGGGCGAGGCCTGGAGAGAATTCAAGCAGGCCAATTCCAACCGCATCGGGCGCCTTGAGGAGAATGCGAGAGCGATCGATGACTTCATGGCGAAAATGAATTCTCCCTTTGCCGGCAGCAGCAGCAAGGGCGATTTCAACCCCAATGAGGAAACCAAGGCCTTCTTGGCATTCATGCGCTCCGGTCGCGAGGCGGCGGAACTCAAGGCGATGCAGGCCGGCACGGACCCGACCGGCGGCTATCTGATCCCGGAACAGATCGACGGGATGCTGAGCAAAAATCTCCGTGAGATTTCCGTCATGCGGCAGCTTGCCTCTGTTGTCCCGGTCGGAACCTCCGAACTGAGTCAGCTTCATTCGGTCGGTGGAACCGGCTACACCTGGGTAGGCGAAACCACTGCGCGGCCGCAGACGGATACGCCGACGTTGAAGAAATTGAACATCCCGACGAGGGAGGTGTACGCACTACCTGGTGTTACGCAAAACCTGCTGGACGATAACGCCTTCAACCTGGAGGCCTGGCTAGTTGAAGAGCTCAGCGAGGCGTTTGGGGATGCCGAGGGCGATGCGTTCGCGAACGGCGATGGGATAGCCAAGCCGCGCGGGCTCTTCACCTACACCACGGTGACGACCGGCGACGCAACCCGGGCACATACCGACTTCCAGTACGTTCCGACCGGCGCATCGGGCGCGTTCCATACAACCAAAGCCGACCCGCTGATCACCCTGGTGCACGCCGTGAAGCCGCGTTATCGGCGCAATGCCTCCTGGCTTATGAATCCTGAAGTCCTTGAGGCAGTCCGCAAGTTGAAGGAAGCCACCAGTGACCGCTATCTGTGGGAGCCTGCGCTTACCGCCGGGCAGCCTTCGACGTTGCTGGGATACCCCGTTTTTGAAGACGAAAACGTCCCTGCCATCGCTGCGAATTCGATCAGCGTGGCGTTTGGTGACTTCAGCCGGGCCTACACGATCACGGACCGCAGCACCTCGCTGCTTCGAGATCCATTCACCAACAAGCCCTATGTCATGTTCTACGCAGCCAAGCGAGTTGGCGGCGGCGGCGGGCGCGACACCAGGGCGGTGAAGTTCCTGAAGTTCTCGGCGACCTGATCCTGTCTCACAAAGTCGCGGCAGGCGCCGCGACTGCTGCAACAAGATCAGCCGATTTAAACCCCGGGCCGCACGGGCGCGCAAGCGAAAGGGCGGACAGGTCTAAGTCATGAGTCACCTGATTTCAAAAGCAACCATGAAAGCCGGCGGCCCATCATTTCAGGGCGTGGCCGGCGCCCCAAACAACACGGCCGCACTCACAAGGTGCGATCCATGGCGTCGACCAGGTCACCGAAACGGGTTGGATTTTGCTCGGCGGCTTTGACGACTTTCTTTGCGGCGAAGTATGTGGTGTGGGTCAGCCCGACGGCCTCGGCAGCAGTTTTTGCCGATCTAGGTTCAACATGGGTTTGTTTCAAACCCGCGTTGACATCCAATGCATTACCAGCCCTTTTGGCGGCAGAAATTTTCCCGGCTCGTGAGGAGTTCTCGCTCCGCCGCGCCGCAGTTTTTTCCTTCAGCGCCTCATCGATCACCCGCGCAATGGCAACGGCCTCACTCGGGGTGAAGTCCTTGCGTACCTGGTGCCCGGAACGGGACTCGAACCCGTACTCCCGAAGGATGCGGATTTTAAGTCCGCTACGTCTACCAATTTCGTCACCCGGGCAAACTGCCAGGCTGATTATATCGAGCGTGCGCAGTGTGCGTACTTTCACACGCGAACGAGAGCAAACGCATTACAGTACGAACATTGAACACTAGTAAAATCCTTGCTTCCCTGTGTTTTCGAGTGCTCACATTCGTATGTGCTATTGCTTAAAATCCCTCGGCGCAAGCCATACCGGTTCGATTCCGGTTCCGGGCACCAGGTACCCAGACACGTGATAGTCCTCAATCTCCTGTGTGACCGGGGACACCGCTTTGAAGGCTGGTTCGCTTCGGGCGAGGCGTTTCGTGATCAAAGCCAGCGCCGGCTGGTGCATTGCCCCCAGTGTCAGACCTCGGGCATAAGCCAGTTGCCATCGGCGCCGCATGTCAAGCGCGCGGCGACGGAGGTCGCGATCCCGGAGAAGGCGACAACGCCCGCGTCTGCGCCGGCCATGGTGCAGTTGCACCAGGCGCTGGTCAGCATGGCGCGAAAAGCCGAAAACGTCGGCGAGCGATTTCCCGAGGAAGCGCGGCGCATCCATTACGACGAAGCACCGGCGCGCAGCATCCGCGGCGTTGCAACGCAGGACGAAACGCGCGACCTCCTGGAAGAGGGCATTGCCGTGCTGCCGGCGCCCGTGCCGCCGGAAGACGAGTTGCACTGACCGAGGCTACGACATTGCCAGCTTGTGCAACTGGTAGAGCTTGTCGAGCGCCTCGCGCGGGCTCAGTTCGTCGCAATTGACATCGCGCAGGGCATCGAGCGCCGGATGCGGCGGCTCGGGCAGGGCCGGGGCACTGGCGAACAGGTCAGGCTGGTTCAACGAGCCGACTTCCCGGTTTTCCAGCAAGGTCAGACGGCGTCGCGCTTCGCGTACCACGGCGGGCGGCATGCCGGCCAGCGCGGCCACCTGCACGCCGTAGCTTTGCGAAGCCGGCCCCTCTTCCACGGCATGCAGGAAGACGATCTTGTGGCCATGCTCGACCGCGTCGAGATGGACATTGGCGCACACCGGATAGTCCTGCGCCAGTCGCGTCAGCTCGAAATAGTGCGTGGAGAACAGCGTCCAGGCGCGGTTCTTTTCGATCAGGTGGCGGGCGATGGCGAAGGCCAGCGCAACGCCGTCGAAGGTCGACGTGCCGCGGCCGATCTCGTCCATCAGCACCAGTGATTTTTCCGTCGCGCCGTTCAGGATGGCGGCGGCCTCGGTCATCTCGACCATGAAGGTGGAGCGCCCCGAGGCGAGGTCATCCGAGGCGCCGATGCGGGTGTAAATCGCATCGATCGGTCCCAGCCGGCAGCGCGCCGCGGGGACGAAACTGCCGCAGTGGGCGAGCAGCACGATCAGCGCGGCCTGGCGCATGTAGGTCGATTTGCCGCCCATGTTGGGGCCGGTGATCAGCAGCATGCGGCGCGCGGGCGTGAGGCGGGTGTCATTCGCAATGAATGTACCCAACTGCGTGTCGATTTGCCGTTCGACTACCGGATGCCGTCCGCCTTCGATCTCGATCGCGGCTTCGTCGCAGAACTCCGGCTGGCGGTGGTCGTGGCGCACGGCGGCGGTGGCGAAGGCGGTCAGGCCGTCGAGTTCCGCGATGGCGCGGGCGATGCGTTGCAGCACCGGGATGTGGATCGCCAG
>JADYZH010000210.1 GCA_020853215.1 Sulfuritalea sp.
CCGTCGTCTTCGGCACCCGGCCGGAGAACCATCCCCGCACGTCCTGGTCGAGACCGAGTCCGTGCATGTAGTTGTAGAGCGCCTTGTTCAGCGCGATGCCCAGCGCATCGTGGTCGACGCCGGTCGGATCGATGAAGCCGACGTCGTTTTTCGCGAAGCTCACCTTCGGCAGCGGCTTGAGCCTGACGCCGAACTGCCCGGGATGGAGGCCGACCGGCGAATGCACGGTACAGGCGAAGCGATGGAAGAAGCCCGACTGGATGCAGTTCGCGGCGAACAGCTGGCGCACGTATTCGAGAGCATCCACCGTGTCCTGCACGGTTTGTGTCGGGAAGCCGTACATCAGGTAGGCATGGACCAGGATGCCGGCCTCGGTGAAGGCGTGCGTGACGCGCGCGACCTGGTCGACCGAGACGCCCTTCTGCATCAGTTTCAACAGGCGGTCGGAAGCCACTTCCAGTCCCCCCGACACGGCAATGCAGCCGCTGTCGGCCAGTTCGGCGCAGAGTTCCGGGGTGAAGGATTTCTCGAAACGGATGTTGCCCCACCACGAGATCGCCCGGTTGCGCTTGTGCAGCTCCGCGGTGAGCGCCTTGAGCGCCTTCGGCGGAGCGGCCTCGTCGACGAAATGAAAACCCGTCTGCCCGGTTTCGGCGATGATGGTTTCGATGCGGTCGACCAGCGTCGTCGCCGCGACCGCCTCGTAGCGCGAGATGTAGTCGAGCGAGACGTCGCAGAAGCTGCACTTTTTCCAGTAGCAGCCGTGGGCGACGGTCAGCTTGTTCCAGCGCGCGTCGGACCACAGCCGGTGCATGGGATTGAGCATGTCCAGCAGGGACAGGTAGCGGTCCAGCGGCAGGCCGTCCCAGGTCGGCGTGCCGGCTTCGGCGAAGGGGATGTCGGGTTCTTTGGCATCGACGTAGCGCACGCCCTGGTCGTCACAGAGGAAGGTGCGCACCAGCCGCTCCTGCGGGCGCTCGCCGCGCAAGTGTTCGAGCAGCGCCAGCAGCGGACGCTCGCCGTCGTCGAGCGTGACGTAGTCGAAATAGTCGAAGGCCCGCGGCTCGGCGAGTTCGCGCAACTCGGTATTGACGAAGCCGCCGCCGAGCACGGTGACGATGGAGCCGTCGTGGGCCTTGATCGCCTGGGCGATGCGGAAGGCGCCATAAACATTGCCGGGAAAGGGCGTAGACACCAGCACCAGATTGGGCGCGTGTCGCCGCACGGCGCCCAGCGTCAGCTCGCGCAGCGTGCGGTCGACCAGGTTCTCCGCCGCGGCCAGTGCCTGCGCCAGCGGATTGAACGTGGCCTGGCTTTGCGCCAGCGATTCGGCATAGCGGACGAATTCGAAGCGCGCATCGACCGCCTCGCGCAGCACGTCGGCGAGATCGTCTAGGTAGAGCGTGGCGAAGTGCCGCGCACGGTCCGTCACGCCCAGCGCGCCGAAAGCCCAGGCCAGCGGATCGCCGCCTTCCTCGCCGACATACGCCTCGAGCGGCGCGAAACGCGGCCCTTCGGGCAGGAAATTGCGGCCGGCGATGCGATGCGCGACGGACGGATCGCGCCCCTGCAGGAAAGCCACCGCCGCTTCCACGGTCGCCAGGTAGCGCTCGAATTGCCGCTCGAAGGCCAGCACCCGTGGCGTGCGCTGTTTGGCGGGCATGGCCCCGATGCACTCGTGCACGGCGCGCAGGCCGTCGGGTGAGAACAGGTGCAGCACCAGCGCCAGCGCCAGGTCCTCCTGCACCGCCGTGAAGCCCCGCGAACGCAGAAAACCGGTCAGGTAGGCGGTCGACGGATACGGGGTATTCAGCTGCGTCATCGGCGGGATGACGGAGAGAAGCTTTAGCGGCGTGGCGGGCATCGGCATTTTCGAATGATAGTGCCTGTGCCGGCTCGATGCCGCAGCAACGGCGCTGGCGGCGCGGCGTCAGCCGCCGTGCCGCCAGCGCCGACTTTTATCCGGCCCCCAGCATCCAGTTCGGCAGGCCGGTGACGGTGACCGGGAAGACCCACATCATCAGGATGCACAGCGCGAACGAGACCGTGAAATACATCACGCCGCGGAAAATGGTGTGGATCGGTATCTCCGGCGCGAGGCCATGCACGATGAAGACATTGACGCCCACCGGCGGCGTCACCGCGCCCATGGTGGTGACGACGGTGAGGATCACCGTGTACCAGACCGGGTCGTAACCGAGCGCGACACCGAGCGGAAAGAAGATCGGAATGGTGACGACGAGAAAGCCCAGCGCATCCATCAGCATGCCGCCAGCGAGGTAGATGCCCAGCACCACCAGCAGGATGACGAAGGGCGCCACCGGCAGCGCCGCCGCCCATTCGGCAAGTTCGAAGGGCAGGCGCGAAACGGTGAGGAAACGGCCGAAGAGCACGGCACCGGTGATCAGCAGCACCACCATGGCCGAGATGCGCACGCTCTCGACAATTGACTGGACGATGCCCTTGAAATCCAGGCTGCGTTGCATCAGGCCGATCGCCAGGGCGCCGAAGGCCCCCGCCGCGCCGGCCTCGGTTGGCGTGAACCAGCCCATGTAGAGGCCACCGATGACAAGCGAGAACAGCGCCAGGGCTTCGATCACACCGGTCAGCGCGCGGAACTTCTCGCCCCAGGTGGTTTGCGGCCCGAGCGGCCCCAGCGCCGGATTGCGCATGCACATCCAGACGATGGTGGCGAGGAATAGCGCGGTGAGGATCAGGCCCGGCACCACGGCGGCAACGAACAGGCGCAGCAGCGACTGCTCGGTCTGCACCGCGATCACGATCAGCACCACGCTGGGCGGGATCACCACGCCGAGCGTGCCGCCGACGGCGATGGCGCCGCTGGACAGCGCCGGGTCGTAGCCGTAGCGGCGCATTTCCGGCATGGCGATGGTGCCCATGGTCGCCGTGGTCGCCGAATTCGAGCCGCAGATCGCCGAAAAGCCGGCACTGGCGGCCACCGTGGTGCAGGCCAGGCCGCCGGGCATGCGCCCGACCCAGGTGTAGGCGGCCCGGTAGAGGCGCTCGGTGGTGCCGGCGCGATAGGCGAACTGCCCCATCAGCACGAACAGCGGAATCACCGAAAGGCCGTAGGAGGAGAACTGCTCCCAGACATTGGTTGCCGCAAGATGGGTGGCGGCAGGCACCGAAAGCAGGTAGGCGTTGCCCAGCAAACCGGCGGCGAGCATGGTGAACGCGATGGGCATGCCGAGCAGCATCAGCAACGACATCAGCGCCAGGCCGATGACGGCCACGATCAGAGGATCCATTTACCGCCCTTTCAGTGGCGCAGCGCGGCCATCAAGGCCGTCACCGAGCGCAGGAAATCCACCAGCAGGGCCAGCGTCAGCCCGGCACAGCCGAGGCCGACGACGTAGACCCAGGGATAGACGATGATGCGCAGGGTTTCCGAGA